>JALEVB010000026.1 GCA_022780745.1 Erysipelotrichaceae bacterium | reverse complement strand
GTATCAAACCTTTTAGTCATACCAAGATCTTCACTTGCCTGCTCTATTTCTTCTTCCTTAGTAACAAAAGGAATATCTAAAGTTGGTTCAATAACTGGAAGTTCAATATCTACACTATTAACAAACATCTCATCGACACTAATATGGAATATATCAGCTAGCTGCTTGATCTGTTCCATCGAACACATCGCATTACCATTTTCAAAAGCCATATATTCATTAATGCTAACATTTAATTTCTTAGCAATTTCCTGTTGTGAATAGTTAAAATGTTTTCTTAAGATAATTAATTTGTTTGGTAAACAACATTTCATTTCAAATCACCCATTATTATTTTACACACTTTCAACACATATGGCAAACATGAAAAAAACATGCATCCCTAGGGATGCATGTAATAAATACTCTTTAACTATTTAACGTTAGCGAAATATTTAATTGTTCTAACCATTTGGCTAGTATAGCTGTTTTCATTGTCATACCAAGAAACAACTTGAACCTGGTAAGTGTTATCATCGATCTTAGCAACCATTGTTTGAGTAGCATCGAAGATTGAACCATGAGTTTCACCAACGATATCGCTAGAAACGATTGGGTCTTCATTATAACCGAATGAATCACTTGCAGCAGCTTTCATTGCAGCATTGATACCTTCAACAGTAACATCAGTACCTTCAACAACTGCTACTAAGATAGTAGTAGATCCTGTAGGAACAGGTACACGTTGAGCAGAACCAATTAATTTACCATTTAATTCAGGAATTACTAAACCGATAGCTTTAGCAGCACCAGTAGAGTTAGGAACGATATTAACAGCTCCAGCTCTAGCTCTTCTTAAATCACCTTTTCTATGAGGTCCATCAAGAATCATTTGGTCACCAGTATAAGCATGAACAGTAGTCATGATACCAGATTTGATTGGTGCATATTTGTTTAATGTATTAGCCATTGGAGCTAAGCAGTTTGTTGTACAAGATGCAGCAGAAATGATTGTATCTTCTGCTTTTAAAATACCTTCGTTAACACCAAATACTACTGTAGGTAAGTCATTTCCAGCTGGAGCTGAAATAACAACTTTCTTAGCACCAGCATCGATATGAGCTTGTGCTTTAGCTTTCTTAGTATAGAAACCAGTACATTCAAGTACTACGTCTACATCTAATTCACCCCAAGGTAACTTAGAAGCATCAGCTTCTTTATAAATTCTAATTTCATGTCCATCAACAGTGATGCTTCCTTCACCAGCTGTGATTTCATGTCCAGCCCATCTACCTTGAGCTGAGTCATACTTTAATAAATTTGCTAACATTTTTGGATCTGTTAAATCGTTGATAGCTACAACTTCATAACCTTCAGCTACGAACATTTGTCTAAATGCTAAACGACCAATTCTACCAAAACCGTTAATTGCTACTTTTACATCTGCCATTTTAAATTGCCTCCTTCATAGCAATTAAATTATAGAATTATCTATAATAATTGTCAATTGTGAAATTATTCATTAATATCCATTTAAAGCCCTTTTTACTATCTATCTTCTCTAAAATAATTAACCCCCAGACCCTGAGGTGGCTGATTTTTCTTCTTTTGTTTCATTGAAACAAAGATCAGTACAATGATCGTTGCCACATATGGCAATATCTTATAGATCTGTGTAGGTAAAAATGCTAAAGGAACTTTTAGATACAATATTAATAAGGCTCCAAACAATATTGAACCAAACAAAGCATTCAAAGGCTTCCAGAAACAGAAAATAACCAAAGCTACAGCTATCCATCCTTCACCCGATAAAGCTGAATAGTTCCATACACAACCCGAAATCGTCATAATATAGACCATACCACCAACAGCACTGATACCTCCACCAATGCATGTAGCCAGATAGCGATATAAAGAAACATTAATACCAGCTGCATCAGCTGTAGCAGCAGATTCTCCCACCGCTCTAAGATTCAAACCTTTTCTTGTTTTATGAAGAAAATAACTCATAATGACTACCATAACGATTCCCAGATATACAAAGATATTATAAGAAAATAACACTTCACCAATAACTGGGATCTTTCTTAAGAACAATGGCATAACAGGCTCAACAAAGGCATTTTTCAAATTATTAGGAATCGTAACATTGCCACCAATACGAATACGCATGATCTCCCCAACAAATTGTCCAACACCAGTACCAAAGATCGTTAATGCTAAACCAGTAACATTCTGATTAGCTTTTAAGCTAACTGTTAAAAATGAAAAGATCAAAGCACCAATAACCCCAGCAATAAATGCACATGCCAAAGCAATAATAATAGCCATGTAACCTTTAGCATTATTACCAGCCATATTAGAATAAATATAAGCACCAGCTAAGCCAAAAGATCCTCCCATAAACATTAAACCTTCAACCCCAAGATTCATATTGCCACTTTTCTGTGTCAATATTTCACCAGAAGTACCAAACAACAAAGGAGTACCATTTAATACAGCAGCTTTAATAATACTAACAAGATCAATCATGATGTTCCTCCTTCTTTCTTATAATAAGACGATAATTAATAAAGAACTCACAACCTAACAAACAAAGCAAAATAATACCCGTAATAATATTAGATATTGAACCAGGAACTCCCATAGCCGTCTTTAAAGAACTAGAACCCTTAGACAATCCTGCCAACAATAAAGAAATAAGCACCATCGCAAAAGGATCAAGCTGAGAAAGCCAGGCAACCGTAATAGCTGTAAAACCATTATTAGCTGCAATATCAGCATAAATCGTCTGATTTTGACCACTAGCCAACATAAAACCAACAAGACCCGAAATTGCCCCGGAAATCATTGCCGTTCTAACAATGACCTTAAAAACATCCATACCAGCATATCTAGCTGTATTTTCACTATCACCCAAAACCGCGATCTCATAACCATGCTTAGTATAATTCAAATAGATATACATAAAAACAACCAGCAAGATCACAATGATCCATCCACAATGCAATCCCCAAACTTTAGGCAATACAGCAGCTTTATTAAAATTAGGAACGATCTGTGATCCCTGTTTACCTTCCCATGGACCGCCCTGTAACCATGCTACAATACCAATAGCGATATAATTTAACATCAGCGTAAATAAAGTTTCATTAGTATTATATTTAGCTTTAAAAAAAGACGGAATAAAAGACCATAAAGCTCCAAATAACATACCAGATAACCCCATAGTAATTAATAAGATACTTCTAGGCATTTTATCATAAAAATTAATTGCGAAAAATGCAGCACCAACAGCACCCATCGTAATCTGACCTTCAGCCCCAATATTCCAATATTTCATTTTAAAACATGGAGCCAAAGCCAAAGCAGTACCAAGCAAAGGAACCATGATCTTAACCGTCTGACGAATACCTGTAGCCTTACCAAAAGCACCAATAACGATCGTCTTATAGGCTTCAATAGGTGAAACATCACAAATCATAAAGATTATCGAACCAATAACCAAAGCAAGCACAAAAGCCATGATCCTAATCATCCAGACGCTAGTCTTAGAAATATCCTGACGTCTTTCGATCCTTATCAAAGGCATCTTTTCATCCATTATGCTTCCTCCTTTGCTTTAACCATTAATAAACCAACTTCTTCTTTACTCGTCTTTCTGGCATCAACAATACCAGTAACTCTGCCATCACACATAACTAAGATACGATCGCATAATGCAAGCAAAACATCAAGATCTTCGCCAACAAAGATCACAGCTGTACCATTATCCTTTTGTTTGCACATCAGATCATATATCGTATATGAAGTATTAATATCCAAACCTCTAACTGCATATGCTGACATTAATACTGAAGGACTAGTAGCTATCTCTCTTCCTACTAATACCTTTTGAACATTACCACCAGATAACTTTCTAACAGGATAATCAATATTAGGAGTAACAACCTCCAAAGTCTCAAAAACATCCTTAGCTAAAGCCTTAGAATCCTTCTTATCAATTAAGATACCCTTATGCTTATTCCAGTTACGAAGCAGCATATTATCAGTCATACCCATTGAACCAACAAGTCCCATACCTAAACGATCTTCAGGTACAAATGCCAATGATACTCCCGCATTTTTTATAGCCATAGGACTTTTTCCTACCAGCTCTTGAGGACTATCATTTTCAGGTGTATAAATAATCGAACCCTTATCGATCTTTCTTAAACCCGCAATAGCCTCCAGTAATTCCTTTTGACCACTACCAGCAATACCAGCAATTCCCAATATCTCATTACTATAGGCAATAAAACCAACATCATCAAGCTTCTTAATACCATTTTCATCAGTCAAAGACAAATTAGCAATTGTTAATCTTGGCTCTTGATTTTCTGGCATTTTTCTATTGATATTAAGTTCAACCTTACGGCCAACCATCATTTCCGTCATCTGCTGCTCAGTAACTTCACTGGTTCTAACCGTCTTAATATGTTCGCCTTTTCTTAATATAGCCACAACATCCGAAATCTCTTTAACCTCATTTAATTTATGCGTAATCAAAATAATAGCCTTACCATCATCTCTCATCGCCCTAATAACATCAAAAAGCTTCTTAGTCTCCTGAGGAGTAAGCACCGCTGTAGGCTCATCCAATATTAAAATATCAGCACCACGGTATAATACCTTCAAGATTTCAACTGTCTGTTTCTCAGAAACTGACATATCATATATTTTCTTATTAGGGTCAATATCAAAACCATATTTATCAGCTAACTCTTTAACCTTATTAACAATAGCCTTATGATCCAGTCTTCCTTTTTCATTTAAACCTAACACAATATTTTCAGCAGCACTAAAAACATCAACCAGTTTAAAATGCTGATGAATCATCCCAATATGATAATTATAGGCATCCTTAGGCGATCTGATATTAGCCACTTTACCATCAATAAGTATTTCGCCCTCATCAGGAAGATAAATACCAGACAACATATTCATCAAAGTAGTCTTACCAGAACCATTCTCTCCCAATAAAGACATAACTACACCTTTATCAACATAAAGATCAACATTCTTATTCGCAACTACTTTTCCAAATGTTTTAGTAATATTTTTTAATTCTATTGCATGAACATTTTCCATATATATCCTTTTTCTAAAAAAGAGGATGTTATCCTCTTTTTATTAATAAGCTTCATTAACTAAAGTAATACCATCAATTCTAAGATCAAATGCCGGAGCAGATTTATAGAATGATTCATGATAATAACCATCACTAATAGCATTAGTATTATCAGGAGTAAAATCAGCATCCATATCGATCATAGCTTCTGTAACTGTTTGACCATCTACAGTAAATTTAGAAGTATCAAATACATGTAATGAACCATCTTTAATGGCATTAGCAGCTGTTTCAATAGCTTCATCAGTACCATCAGCAGCAATGTTTTCATTAACAGCAGTTAAAACAACATCACCATCTTTTAAACCATGGCCCATATAATCCTGATCAACAGTACCACCATTTACTAAAGTTTCAATTACATAAACAAAATAATTTGTCCAGTCGATCTTACTTGAAACAATTGATGCTTCAGGAGCAACATCATCCATTGCAATATTATAACCAATATGATAAACCCCATTTTGCTGACAAGTAGTAGCAGGAGTAGTTGAATCAGAATGCTGAGAAACAACAACAGCACCACGATCGATAAGATCCTGAGCAGTAGTAGCTTCCATAGCAGGATCACCCCAAGAACCAATAAATTCAACTAACATCGTAGCACTATCACAAACACTCTTAGCACCTAAATAGAAAGCAGTATAACCAGAAACAACCTCAGCATATGTATAAGCTCCAACATAACCCAAAACAGCTTCATCTTCAGTAATTTCGCCATTATCAATCATTTCATTAAGCTTCATACCAGCTGCCACACCAGCTAAATATCTACCTTCATAAATAGAAGGGAAAGCATTAACAGTATTATCTAAATCATCAGATTTACTACCTTCATTAGTCAATGCTGCAAATACTGTATCAGGATAATCAGCAGCAACACTTAACATCGCATTTTCCATACCATAAGAATTTAAGAAAACAGCAATTGCACCATCTTCAGCAAACTCAATACAATCCTCAGCAACTGGATCTCCTTCAGGATGATCATAAGTATACTTCCATTCAATATTAATACCCTTACCAGCTAAGATTTCCTTAGCAGCATCAGCAGCATGATAGAAGTTACGATCATAAGCCATCTCTTCATTACCAATACAAACCATACCAACAGTATAAACAGTATCACTAGTTTCCTCTTCAACTGGTGCATCAGCACTAGTATCACTACCAGATGAACAGCCAACTAAACCAAAAACCATTACTAAAGCAAGTAAATAAGCCAATAATTTCTTCATTTTCTTTCTCCCTTTTCTATTGTTAAACAGTTATCACTGTACTAACCAAATTTAATTTCTCCATCCTTCATTTCCACAATTCTAGCTAGAGACTTAACTTCAATACCCATATCTAAAATACGCTTCTCACCCTTTTGATAAGCCTTGGTAATCACAATACCACAACCAGCAATATTAGCCTTAGCATCATGACAAATACTGATCAAAGCATTCAAAGCTTCACCATTAGCCAAAAAATCATCAATAATTAAAACAGTGTCACTACTATCCAAATACTTCTTAGATACCTGTACATTATAGTCAACATTACGCGTATATGATCTTTCCCTACACTCATATACATCACCAGTAACATTGGCACTTTTACCCTTCTTGGCAAAAATTACAGGACAATAATCAAAGTATCTGCTAGCCATGACACTAATTCCTATTCCACTAGATTCAATCGTTAATATCTTAGTGATCTTCTTATCATTAAACAGCCTTTTAAACTCTTTACCCATTTCATCTAAAAGTCTGGTATCCATCTGATGATTAAGAAAATTATCAACTTTCAAAATATCACCATCTAATATCAAACCATCACTAATAATTTTTTCTTCTAACAGTTTCATGAAATAAAAAAAGCTCCCTTCTAGTAAACTATTCGCAAAAATAGAATACCAAAGAAAGCATTCTATCATAGTCTTATCTTTTACGGTGATAAGGTAGATACTCCAAAACCATATTATTTGGATTATACGAAGTTTATGCACATAATGATACCATAATAAAAATAAAAATAAAGCCCATATTTCAAAATATAAACAAAAAATTATCAAAAAATTTTCTTTTTACTAACAACAATTTTATATTAATAAGATATTAAGCATAATAATCATTCTCTAATGTAGTCTATAAATATGAAGAAAATAGATAAACAGTATCAAAGAAATATAATATCTTTTTGTCTTATTTCAAAATCATAACTTGAATCAATTAAGCAATATTACTAACAATTCCAACCGAAATATAATTATCAAAGATAGCCTTTAAGTCTGAGCCATCCTCAGCTTTATAATTTCTATTACCTTTGATCGTATATAAAACCCTATTCTCATCAATTCTTTCTTCAAGATAGCTATCTTCATAAAATTCTGCTACTGAAGTAATACGATCATATAAAATGCCATTACATTCGCTTAATGAACATTCAGGAAAATTAACATTATAGATCTTATTAGGCATAAAAGGTTTATCTATAAGATAAGCTAAAATATCTTTTAAATAATGATCACTAACTTCATGAACATTATTAGCCGCTTCACTAAAAGCTATCGCTTTTACTTTTTGAAAAACCGCCTCAAAAGCAGCCCCACAGGTAGCAGAATACTGAATATCACTAGCCAGATTAAAACCATAATTAATACCTGACAAAACTATATCCGGTTTATTTACAATATTTAAAACACCTATTCTCACACAATCACTAGGTGTACCATCAACAGCATAGGCCTTAACACCTGAAACCGGAAAATCTATTCTAGTAGCTTCAAATGATCTTCTTAAGGTCAAGCTATGGGAATTAGCACTTTGCTGATGCATAGGCGCAACCACATATACCTCACCAAATTCTTTAGCTACCCTAGCTAATCTAACTAAGCCATCGGCGTTGATACCATCATCATTGGTAATAAGTATTTTCATATTCTTTCCCCTTTTATGCAAACTCATTCATATATAATGGCTTATTACCAAGTTTAAAGGCATCAATAACATTATTAACCTTAGAACCATATAAACGATTAAACAATTCATAATCATTGATCCTAGCCATTGTAAAACCATACCTGGAAGCCTTAGCCCCCTTAAGCAAGATCGAAAGATCCTCATTGGCACTAACATGCAAATAAGCTGTGTGCCTTTGCTGCAAAGCAACATTCAATAACTTATATAATGCCACACTATTTAAATAAATACACTCTTCGATCTTGATCGTCTGCTTATCAAGCAATAATGTTGCATACCCTTGTATCAAACCATATTCATCATAATACGCAACGATCTTACCACCTTGACTCTTTATTTCTTCAATATAATTATTAAAATAATCATAATCACGAATATAAAAGCCATTAAAACGCTTCACAAACAAACTATAAACCTTAAACATATCATTAACACTAGGATTAAAAGCACAACCCTCATTAGTAATACGCTCAATATTATCCCTAGTCAATTCATAAAACTGACGATAATAAACCATCTGAAAACCAAACTGTTCATACAAACTAGGATTATAAGCCTGGATCAAAGTAACCAGTTCACTATGACTAGCCCCATCCAAACAAATATCCATCATTTTATGCATATAGCCACGATTACGATACTTAGGTAAAGTAGCGACACCTACGATCATTGAAGCCCTTAAAATAATACCATTAAGCATGATATCATGAGGAATCTTACATAAACAGCTAACAGCTGTCTGATTCTCTTTATAAGCTAAACCATATTCTGGCTTAAATATCTTCTTAAAAAAGTAATCTGTATACCTAATATCTTCATTAGGAAAACACAGACGCCATATCTCCCTTAATTGTGCTATATCTTTAACTGTTGTATGTTCAACCATCTTACACCTCTACCAATTTATACTTCTTGATCATAAAACAAGGATTATAAGCAATCTTAGCATGCCTAATATTCTCCTTACCCATATCATCCTCACGATTTACATATTCAAAATCACTAAACTCATTTTGTAAAAACTGCTGTATCATCGCCTGATATAAGCCACGATAACTATCATCAGCCTTCTCAATATTCTCCTGACACATTCTATCAGATAAAACACTACCGATTGCAAAAGCCTTTACCTTGTCATCAATTCTAATTAAACCACCCTTATATTCTAGTTTACCAAACAATTGCAAGATCCTGAATGTACCCTCTTTTTCTGCAATCAGAAAATCATCATCAGTATCATCTTTCCACTGTTTTAAAAACTCAATACATTCCAATACATTATCTTTATTCAAATGCTCATACTGATAATCATAATTAGCATAAAAATAATTTAAATGATTACGTTTCTTTTGTAGCTTTTTACCCTTAAAAGTCTTTAAACTCTCAACACTATATACATAATCATAACTTTCACGTACATCTATTACTTCAATATTAGGCAATATCTTCTTAACCTTTAACATCTGTTCCTCAATAAAACAGCTAAGCACAAATCTGGTATGATAATGCTCAAATATCTTCTTAGCACAATCTAAAGCCTCTTTTAAATATTCATCCTTACATAAAGGCATATAAATAAACATTTCACCCTCATGCACACCTAATAAGATAAGATAATTATCATGCTTAACATAAAATAATGGATACCACTTCATCCAAAGTATCATATTAACTAGGTTATGATTACTCTCTTCAAACTTATTGATCTCAAGATAATCCTTGATCATCATGATATTATCCATATCAATTACTTCAAAATCAATTGCTAAACACTCTTCTATACTCATGAAAAATTAACTTCTTTCTATTTTTTGTTTAAGTGCTAATTCATGAATCTTTGTAAAACGATGTTTCATACCTGACTTACTAATAGGCGTACCATATAAACGCTCATAAACATCACACAACTCATTAAGACTCATTTCCGGGTTCTCCAAGCGAATTTTACAAACTTCCTGCAACTTAACATCCAAACTACTCATAACATTCTCTAGCTGCTTAATATCCTCTATCTGACTGCTGGCAGCCTTTTGCGTCTTCATCTCATTGGCAACCTCACAGTTATCAAGTCTAGTCAAACTGTTGGTAAAATCTCTGCTAATACGAATATCTTCAAATTTTAATAAAGAATCACTAGCTCCGATACAACGCAAAAAATCACCAATCTTATCAGCTACTTTAACATATACCACATAATGATTCCTTCTTTCGATCGTTTTAGCCTTAATATAAAAACGCTCCAAAAGCTCCACCATAAACAAAGCATGAGCTTCACTATTAGCCTTTATCTCCAAATGATAATTAGTCTTATTAGGACTATTACAGCTGCCACAAGCCATAAAAGCACCAGCCAGATAAGCTCTGGCACAACACTCCTTAGCCACGATCTTCTTTAAAGGTTTATCCAATAAACCCCTACTAGAGTATAAACCAATATCATTCAATATTTCTCTGGTATTATCATATATTCTTAAAATATAAATATTATTCTTCTTAAGATTCATCTTCTTAACAACTGATAAACCCACATCAATGTTATATAAACTCTTGATCAAAGTATATATTCTTTTCGCAACTGTCGCATTCTCACTTTTGATCTGCAAAGATAAACCCCTATTAGAAATCGTTAAGCTAGAACAAAGCTGGATCAAAGCACTAAGCTGAGCAACCTTACAGCAATCCTTCAATTCATTTGCAGCAATCTCCTGTTTTATCTCTGTTGAAAATGACATAGATCCTCCTCAACGATCTTACTAACCACATCTTTAACCTTCATACAATCATGTCTAACAACATTATTCGCAAAATCCAGTAAATTATAGTAACAGATCTCATAATTATGCTTATCTTCTACTACTTTGACCATAGTACTTCCTTCTTTTTCATAACGATCGATAATATAAGCAGGAATAATATCACTTGCTACTACTACCTTATCAACAGAAACCTTATGCATCTTTAAAGCCAGAACATGATCTTCAACACTATAACCATCCGTCTCTCCAGGCTGACTCATCACATTACAGAAATAAACCTTCAAAGCCTTAGAAGCATTTAAAGCCTCTTGAATATCCTTAATGATCACATTAGGTAAAATACTGGTATACAAAGAACCAATACCATAAATGATAAGATCAGCCTCCTTAATAGCACTAATAGCCCCAGCAGTAGCACTAACCGGTTCATTATAAAATACTTTCTGAATACGATTATTAAAATTAGGAATATTAGCTTCCCCCTTAACGATCGTACCATCCTCCATCATGGCATATAAAGTAACGACCTGCAAAGTACTAGGCATGATCTTTCCCTTAACATTCAAGATCTCACCACAGGTAGTAATAGCCTCCATAAACCCACCACAAGTCTGCGTCAAAGCCGTTAAGATCAAATTACCAAGATTATGACCCTGTACATCTTCATCCTCTTTATCAGGATCATGGTTAGACTCAAAACGATAATCCATCAAGCTAGACAACAAACTCTCACTTTGAGCCATTGAAATAAGCACATTTCGAATATCACCCATCGCTGGAATATGAAACTGCTTACGAAGTCTACCTGTAGAACCACCATCATCCGCAACCGTAACAATAGCGGTAATATCAATATTATCAATAAACTTGATTCCCCTTAAAATTGTCGATAATCCATGTCCCCCACCAATTACCACAACTTTCTTATTCTTCATTATCAATACCAACCTTATCTCGATGTTCCTTATAACAGTTATACTTCTTAGAATACTTATCAAACAAATAATTAGTAATACTAACCGAACGATGCTGACCACCCGTACAGCCAATAGCTACGGTAAAATGATTCTTGCCTTCTTTCATATACTGTTCAAACGCATAATCCAAAAAAGCATCCAGTCTTTCTAAAAAAGCTTTAGTCTCTGGTTTATCCATCACAAAATCATAAACACACTTATCATCACCACTATATGGTCTTAAATTAACATCCCAATA
>JALEVB010000023.1 GCA_022780745.1 Erysipelotrichaceae bacterium | reverse complement strand
AGCTAGTGTTGCTAGTGATAAGTTCTCAAAGTTTGTTCTTGCTAAGGTAAAGAAAAGAGTTAATACTCCTTCTGGTAATCCTGTAACTAATAATGGTACTAATACTTATGATGATGGTGGACCATTTACTACTGATGTTTGTGGTAGTATTTATGATCGTTGGGGTAATAAGGTTTATAGTGCACCAACTTGTATTTTAAGTGATGGCTATGTAGTTCCTAATACTGGAGTTAAATAAAAAATATAAATTAAATAGGCACAAAACATGCTAGTACGATAGCTGATCTTGTGCCTTTTATAATGAGACTACAGTTTCATGAAAGATTCTATTGTGTATATAAAAAAAGATGTAGCTTTGGTGGCTACATCTTTTTATTAGCTTTGATCATTAGTTGACATACTTTGTTAGCGTATGCTACTGGATCTTCGATTGGCATTCCTTCGATTAGTAATGCCTGGTCATATAAAACACTGGCATAATCGTTTAATAGATCTGGATCGTTTGTGTATATGTCTTTTAATGTTGCGAATACTTCATGATTTGGATTTAGTTCTAGGATCTTATTTGCCTTGATACCTTGGGCGTTTGGTCCTTGTGATAGTACTTTTTCCATTTCAATTGATAAACCATCATCTGATACTAGACAGATTGGGTTTTGTTTTAGTCTTGAAGAGATCTTGACGTCTATTACTTTGTCTTTTAGAGCGTCTTTCATGGCTTCTAGCATGGTTTTGTTTTCTTCTTGGGTTTTAGTTAGTTCTTCTTTTTCTTGTTCGCTTTGTAGGTCTAAATCGCCTTTGTTGACAGATTTGAATGGTTTATCAGCATATGTTTGCATGATGTTGATAACGAATTCATCGACATCATCCATTAGATATAATACTTCGATATCTTTATCTTGTAATGTTTCCATTTGAGGTAATTTCTTGATATCTTCTACTGATTTGCCACATACATAATAGATAGCCTTTTGATCTTCTTTCATACGATCAACATATTCTTTTAAAGTAACATATTTTTCTTCTTTGCTAGATTTATATAGGATAAGATCCTGTAATATGTCTTTATGCATGCCATAATCCTGGTAAATACCAAATTTCATATTTAAGCCAAAATTATCAAATAGTTTTTCATAATTTTCACGATCATTTTTTAGCATATCTTCAAGATTAGCTTTGATTTTCTTTTCAATTGAAGCTGCTAATTGTTTTACCTGACGGTCTTGTTGTAATATTTCACGTGAGATATTTAAATTTAGATCATCTGAGTCAATTAAACCTTTAACAAATTTGAAATAATCAGGGATCAATTCTTTAGCATTATCCATGATAAAGACACCTTTGCTATATAATTGTAGACCTTTTTCATAATCATTATTATAGAAGTTATATGGTGTTTTAGATGGAATAAATAATAGGGCAGTATATGATACGTTACCTTCAATTGCGTAATGTATTACTTTTTGAGGATCTTGCCAGTCATTGAATTTACTCTTGTAGAATTCGTTATATTCTTCTGGTTTGATCTTTTTCTTGCTCTTTTTCCATAATGGAACCATAGAATTTAAGGTGCTAAGTTCTTTAACTGTTTCGAATTCTTCACTGTTATCTTCTTTTGGCTTAGATATTTCTTTTTCCATTTCAATTGGATATCTGACATAATCAGAGTATTTCTTGATAAGACTTTCAATTTCATACTGATCCAAGAAACGAGAGTATTTTTCATCATCTGTATCTTCCTTTAGTTCTAAGATGATTTGGGTACCAACATTTTCTTTATCAATTTTAGAGATGGTATAGCCATCTTCACCAGAACTTACCCATTGATAAGCCTGATCACTATCAGCTCTTTTAGTTTTAACGATAATACGTTTTGCTACCATAAAGGCAGAATAGAAACCAACACCAAACTGACCGATAATATCAATATTTTTAGTAGCTTTTTCTAATTCATTCTTGAAATCTAAAGAACCGCTTTTTGCAATTGTTCCTAAATTATTATCTAGTTCTTCTTCAGACATACCAATACCAGTATCACTGATCGTTAATGTATGATTTTCTTTGTCTGCTTCAATAAGTATTCTTAGATCTTCTTTGTCTACTTTATAATTCTCATTAGTTAATGATAAATAATATCTTTTATCTAAGGCATCACTAGCATTAGAAATTATTTCTCTTAAGAATATTTCATTATTAGTATAAATAGAATTTATCATTAGATCTAATAGTCGTTTTGATTCGGCTTTGAATTGTTTTTTTGCCATATGCATCATTCCTCCTTTAGCACTGTATCATTTCGACTGCTAAATTAGTTTATCATTATCACTCTTATTATGCAAGTGCTAAAATCTACATCTAGTTATATTTGTATAAATTAGTTAAAGTATTTTATAATAATAATATGAAAAAGGTCATATTATTGCTTGTGCTATGTTTATTTGCTTGTTCAGCTTCAGATAAAAATGCTGATATTGTAAATAAGACTAGTCCTATTCCTAAAATTGAAGATGTTAGATTGCCTAATGCGGATGGTATTATGGTGTTTTATGATGATTTGATCACTATTGATTATAGTAATAGTGATGAGGGTTATTTTATGGTTAAGACTAATACTAGTGATCATAAGCGTTTAAAGCTTTCAGTTAGTAAAGATGATATGACTTATAATTATGATATTAATAAAGATAATGAATATGAAGTTTTTTCTTTTAATATGAGTGATGGTTCATATACGATCAAGATCTTAGAGAATATTAGTGATAATAAATATAGTATTAAGAATAGTTTAGGTATTGATGTTTTACTGAATGATGAATTATTGCCTTATCT
>JALEVB010000006.1 GCA_022780745.1 Erysipelotrichaceae bacterium | reverse complement strand
TCGAATGAAGGAAAAGTAAGTATTCATATCAAATGGATACTTTTTTTATGGCTTTTTTACAAGTTTAAGTTTTTCTCACAACATTCTCACAGTTAAGATAGTGTTTTTCACACTAACTTAACAACAATGAATCTACAATACAAAAGTGTAAAGGGAGTTAATTGATATGACCAATTCATTGGAAGATAGATGTAAGAAACTAATTTCACTTGGTAGTTTTGATCAATGTGAGAAGGAAATTGTGAATGCGATGACTTTAGATCCTCATAGTGCTATTTGTCATAATCTAATGGGAATACTAATGGAGAATGAGAATGAACATGTTTTGGCAATGAAGCATTTTAGAGCGGCATATGCCTTGGATTCAACATATATTCCAGCACGTTTAAATATGGAACTATTTGGACAGGACTATCCATTAAAACATCTGGTATATAGTGAAGATGATTGTTCAAAATATGAAGATGATCAGTTTAAAGTCGTATATGACAATAAACATGTTGGTCATTTAGTACGTAAGTAAAGAAGGAATAAGTTATGGAAAAAGATTATACGATAATTGGGGGATGTGGAAGACTGGGATCTAGTATTGCTAGTAAGCTATCTGAAGCAAATAAAGATGTGATGATCATTGATCATGATAAGTCATCATTTCGTAAACTTCCTATGTCATTTGGAGGATTAACGATGATTGCGAGTATCAGTGATCTTGATCGTTTAAAAAATGCTCAAATCAATAAAGCCAGTGTTTTTATCGCGGTAACTAATGATGACAATGCTAATATCTGTGCTGCCCAGATTGCTAAGAAATTATTTCATGTCGAAAAAGTAATTGCGAGAATTTATGATGAGGATAAGATACCACTTTTGACTAAGATGAATATTGAAGCAATATGTCCAACCAGATTATCAGTAGATCAGGTTTATGACTATATGGAAGCAGGTGGAAAACATGATGGTAAGTAAAAAGAAAAAGATCTTGCTTGTGGGTAGTTTTAGTGAAGTTAGATCTTTAGCTAATTCATTGATAAGTAAGAATTTTAAAGTTACGATCATAAATAATAATTATGAAGAATGTGAGAAACTGGCAGAGAATGATAAGTTAACAGTTATTTATGGTGATGGCAGTAAGAAGTTTGTTTTAGATGATGCGGATGCAGCTAGCTGTCATATTGCAATTGCGTTAACTAAAAGTGATGAAGCTAATCTTATCATATGTGAGATGTGTAAAGATTTCTTTCATGTGCAAAAGTGTGTTTCAATGTTAAATGATCCTATGAAGACGGAATTCTTTTATCAGATGGGTATTGATAGAGTTGTATGTGCTTTAAATATGATTACTAATATCATGGAGGAAAATGCCTTAATGGATGAAATGATGAAGATGGTTCCTCTAGATAAGGGTAAATTACATATCGTAGAGACGACGATTTTACATAATTCGGCAATGATTGGTAAAAAACTATGGGAGCTTAACTTGCCAAAGGAAATCATTATTGGCTGTATCGTAAGAGATGATAAGAGTCTAATACCTAGAGGTGATACTAGTGTCAAAGAGGGAGATACTTTGCTGATGATAACATCAGATATTGATGAATTATCGGAAATGAAGGAGCTGACTATAAATTGAAACAGAATAGATCAAAAGATAATAGCTTTAATATTGGTAAGATGATACTTTGGGAAAGTGTGATCATGCTTATACCGGCTGTTATTGTGCCTTTTTATCCTGATGAAGTGGAAATAATGTCAATATTTATCATTCCAGCTATTATTTCGATATCGATTGGTTTAGTTGCTAATTATTTTGAATTTAGTATATCTAATAGTAATCGTTTAGTGGTTTTTATCTGGTTTTATGGCATTATTTTAGGGGCAATACCTTTTTATCTTTATGGTCATATTAACCCTGTACAGGCTTTATTTGAGGCTGTTAGTGGTTTTACGACTACAGGTTTATCTGTACTGGATGTTGAGAATTTGCCTCATCTTATTATTTTTTATCGGGCTTTATTACAATATATTGGAGGTTTGGGCTTTGTGATGACGATGCTGATCTTTGTTAAAGAAAAAGATTGGGCTATTCTTTATCATATTGAAGGACATACTGATAGAATCATGCCTGGTATTGGTAAAACAGCTAAAGTTATCGGGATGATGTATGGTTTATTTCTAATAATTGGTACGATATTATATACGATATTTAAGATGCCTTTATTTGATAGTTTGACACATGCTATGTGTGCATTATCTACTGGTGGTTTTTCTAATCGTTTAGATAGTATAGGCTATTATCATTCTTTGCCTATTGAAATTATTACTGTTATTTTAATGATTATTGGTACGACTAATTTTTCATTGTTACTAATATTATTAAAGGGTAAAATTAAAGATTTCTGTAAAGCTAGTGAGATCCATATTTTTGCTGTAATTATTATCTTTAGTTCGATTATGCTATCATTTTTCTTAAGTAATACTTATTCAATTGGTGAAAGTATACGTTTAGCGATCTTTAATGCTTTTTCGGCATTATCAACAACAGGATATGCTACTTGTGCTTATAATAACTGGAGTGAGTGTGCAATATTTATTATGATCATTTTAATGGTCATAGGAGGTGGTATGGGTTCTACTGCTGGTGGTATCAAACTTGGTCGTATTTGTATGATATTAAAGAATTTAGCTCGTAATATTCAAAAGAAACTGGTAAGTGATAGAACGATCGTTTTGGCTTATTATCATAATGGTAAAGAAAAAGAATTATTAGAAGATAAACAAATCGAAGAAGCTAGTACTTATGCTTTAAGTTATATTTTGATATATATTGTAGGAACGATCATGTTGACATATTTTGCTCATAGTTCATTATTGGAAGGTGCGTTTGAGTTTGCTTCATCTTTAGGTACAGTTGGTTTATCTATTGGGATAACTAATGCTAATACTTCAATAATATGTCTATTAATTGAGATCATAGGTATGATCTTGGGTAGATTGGAGATCTTTGTTATTTTAAAAGCTTTTTGTCAATAATATATAATTATTATTGACAAAAAAGTTAGCTGGTGCTAACCTATTAGTAGTTAGATAAAACTAACCAAAAGGAGGATACATGATGCCACTAATATTTGCAAGTATGAATACACCTTTGATCGTTAAAGATGTTAAAGGACAGGAAAAACAGATTAGATTCTTACAAAATTTAGGTTTTGTTAAGGGGGCTAATATTCAGGTTATTAATAAGAATGGTAGTAATCTTATCGTTAGTGTTAAGGATACTAGAGTTGCTTTAGGCAAGGATATTGCTAATAAAATATTAGTGTAGGGGATGATTATGAAAACATTGAAAGAGATTAAAGTTAATGAAACATGTAAGATCGTGAAAATCAATGGTCAGGGTCCAGTTAAAAGAAGAATTATGGATATGGGTCTTACTAAGGGTACAGAAGTTTTTGTTAGAAAAGTTGCTCCATTGGGTGATCCTATTGAATTAAAAGTAAGAGGGTATGAGTTATCAATTAGAAAAGCTGATGCGGCTTTAATTGATGTAGAGTAGTTTTTTTATGCGATTGAGGTTAGCTTTGGCTAACTTTAGAAAGGGACATGTATGAAAGTTGTATTAGGAGGAAATCCAAATAGTGGTAAGACCACTTTGTTTAATGCCTTGACTGGTTCTAATCAATATGTTGGTAACTGGCCAGGAGTTACAGTTGAGAAAAAAGAGGGTAAGTTAAAACAGGATAAGAGTATTACTTTGACTGATTTACCTGGTATTTATTCTTTATCACCATATACATTAGAAGAAGTGGTTGCTAGAAATGTTTTATTAAATGAAGAAATTGATGTCATTATCAATATCGTTGATGCAAGTAATCTTGAAAGAAATTTATATTTAACGACACAATTGTTGGAATTGGATATTCCTGTTGTGATTGCGTTGAATATGATGGATATCGTTAATAAGAATGGTGATAAGATCGATATTAATGCTTTAGGTAAACGTTTGGGATGTACGGTAGTACAAATATCTGCTTTGAAACAAGAGGGCTTAGATGACTTGTTAAGAGCTTTAAAGTTAGCTGTTAAACCAAAGAAGACTTATAATTTTACAGCTGATGTTGAAAAGGCAATACGTGAAGTACAGAATAAAGAAAAGAGTAATCGTTTTATCGCAATCAAGTATCTGGAAAAAGATGAAAAGGTATTAGAGAATAGTGATCATAATTATAATGATTTATCTGATAAATTAAGTAAACAGTTTGATGATGATGTTGAAAGTATTATTACTAATGAAAGATATGAAGTAATTAGTGATATCTTAAATGACTGCTATGAAAAAAAGCATGAGGGTTTAAGTATTTCTGATAAGATCGATAGAATAGTTACTAATCGTATCTTAGGTTTACCTATCTTTGCTTTGATCATGTTTGTCGTTTATTATTTATCAATTACGACAGTTGGATCAATGGCTACCGACTGGGTCAATGATGTATTATTCCCTGAGATCATTCAGGCTAATGTTGTAAGCTTTCTAGAGGGCTTAAATGTAGCTGAATGGTTAGTTAGTCTTATCAATGATGGTATTATCGGTGGTGTAGGTGCGGTATTAGGATTTGTACCACAGATGCTAGTATTATTCTTCTTATTAGCATTCCTTGAGGGATGTGGATATATGGCTAGAGTAGCCTTTGTCATGGATAGGATCTTTAGAAAATTCAATTTATCTGGTAAATCATTTATTCCAATGTTAATTGGAACAGGTTGTGGAGTACCAGCTATCATGGCAACTAGAACGATTGAAAATGATAGTGATCGTAAGATGACGATCATGACAACGACTTTTATCCCATGTTCTGCTAAATTACCTATTATTGGTTTGATTGCTGGTGCTTTATTTGATAATGCCGGATGGGTTGCAACCAGTGCTTACTTTGTTGGTATGGCAGCCATTATCGTTTCTGGTATCATCTTAAAGAAAACAAAAT
>JALEVB010000203.1 GCA_022780745.1 Erysipelotrichaceae bacterium | reverse complement strand
ATTCTAATTCTATCAATGTTGATGATTTTCAAAATAAAGCTAGATTTAGACTTGTAGATAATACAGAATCTGGTAGATATGAAATTGTCGAAATTATAGAAAGATAATGAAATAGGAGGTTTGAATATGAGTAAGAATAATAAAAAGCCTTCTAAATGGTATCTGGTTTCTGGAAAATATAATTTAATACTAGGCTTATTTATTTTATTAGTAAACTTGGGATTAGTATATATTGTATACGGCATTAATGCTTATTCTAATCTTAGTAAAACGATATTTATTATAGTAGATATAATTTGTGTCTTATTGTTATTAATTTTGAATATTGCTTATATAATATGCTTAAAAGCTAAAAAGAATAATATCTTTAAAACATTGATGGTTATTTCAGTCGTACTAACATTGTTAGTAGGCTATGGTAGCTTTGCAGTTTTTAAAGTAAATAAGAATGTTAATAAGATTATTAACAGCGGTTCTATTGAAGAAACAGTAGAAACTAGTATTGTTGCAAATAAAGGTAATTTTAGTTCAATTGATGAGTTAGAAAATAAGACTATAGGTGTAGTAACTGGTACAACCAATGCTGAATTAGGAAAATCACATATTGATGCAAAATGTGCAGTTACTTATGTTGAATATAATGATATCAATAGTTTGTTTACAGCATTAGTTGCTAACGAAATAGATGCGGCAGTATTACCTAGCAACTATAAAGGTATATTTGAAGTTGTTGATGACTATGAAGAAGCTTTAGCCAATACGGAAGCTATTGATACATTTAGTGAAAAAGTAACGGTTGAAGTTAGTAAATCAGATAAAGATATTACCTCAGAACCTTTCTCTATTCTAGTATTAGGTGTAGATGAAGGTAGATCTGACGCTAATATGGTGGTTACTTTTAATCCTATTAGTTTAGAAATTACCATGACTTCGATTGCTAGAGATAGTTATGTACCAATCGCATGTTATGCTGGTAAATCTAGTGATAAATTAGGACATGCCCATGTTCAAGGTATTCAATGTACTATTGATACTATTGAAGATTTACTAGATATTGAAATTGACTATTATTTTGAAAGCAACTTTGCAGGTGTAGTATCAATGGTTGATGCTTTAGGTGGTATTGTTATTAACAATCCATATGAATTTGTTGGACAAAACTCATCTGATCAAAGAGGACATTATACGGTATGGGTACCAGCTGGTGAGAATGTTTGGGTAAATGGTGAGCAGGCTTTAGCTTTTGCTCGAGAAAGACATTTGTATGCATCAGGAGACTTTCAAAGACAAGCTAACCAGCAACAGGTTATAAAGGCAGTTTTAACAAAAGCCATGCAAACTAGAGATTTAAATAAATTATTAGGTGTCTTAGATGCAGCTGGTGATAATGTTAAGACTAATATTAGTGTAGATGAATTTATTGATTTGTTTAATTATATTATAGAAAAAACTAAACGTTACTATGGAACAGAAAGTTTAGAAAATATGTTTAAGATCGTAGGTTCAAGAGTTACTGGCTATAACTCAAGTGTATGGTCTGAATCTGCTCAATTAGCGTTATCTATTGTTAGACCATATGAAGGTTCTATCAAAGATAATCATGATTTAATCGTAAGAAATCTTGATTTAAATAGTACTTCAGAAGTAGCTAAATCATTTAGTTGGACAGCAGCTAGTGAATTCTACGCTCCATCATTGGCAAACGAAACTTATTCTGAAAAGATTATTCAAGCTGAAACACCTCAATCATATTATTGTACAAAGACTGGCGGTTCATGGGATGGAAGTGCTTGCGCATGTCCAGTTGGTGATTTCGTTGAAAATAAAGGATGTTCAGAAGCTGTATCTAGTGATTTCCACGATGCTGGTAGTTGTATTGGTGCAGGTTTCATATGGAATGAGGCAGGTTATAATTGTGTATCAACTTGTCCAGATGGTTATGCTTCAGATGGAAGTTACTGTCGAGCTACTAAACAATCTGCAAGCTCTTATACTAGTAAAGATGCTTGTACAGTAGCAGGATATAAATGGAATGAGAAGACATCTAGTTGTGTTGAAACTTGTCCAAGTGGAACAACAGCTGATGGCTATG
>JALEVB010000187.1 GCA_022780745.1 Erysipelotrichaceae bacterium | reverse complement strand
ATTTATGATAAATACTTAAATGATGACTTTCAAAAGAATACTATCATTCAATATAATCCCAATGTCATTAGCATCATTCTTTATTCACATGATGAGATCATTGCTTATTTCAGCATCGATAAATATGACAATGTATATTTTAATAACGAAGAAGGAAGTTATGCTTCCCATAATTTCTCCTATGATTATCTATTAAGTATTTTTAATGACATAAAATTTGCTAATTAAAATAGTATCGTTTTTAACGATACTATTTTAAATCATTTATCAGTTGTTCGATTTGGGTATTAGTGGTAGCCCAACTGGTACAGAAACGATAAGCTTTCTTACCGTTATATTCTCCCCAGAAGGAGAAAGTATATTTTTTGCTTAGCTGTTCAGCTTTGCTATCATCCAAATATACAAACTGCTGATTAGTATAAGAATCAGCAAACAATTCATAACCCATATCAGTAAAAGCTTTCTTAAGTTTCATTGCCATATCAATAGCATTTTTACTTATTCTAAAATATAGATCATCAGTAAACAAAGTTTCAAACTGAATACCAAGTAAACGACCTTTAGCTAATAAACCACCATGTCTTTTGATATTATATCTAAAATCTTTTTTATAAGCATCATTACTAATAATAACAGCCTCACCAAATAAAGCTCCTACTTTAGTACCACCAATATAGAAAATATCAGAATACTTACATAGATCATTTAAAGAAATATCATTGATCTCACTAGTCAAGCCATAACCAAGTCTAGCTCCATCAATAAAGAAACACATATCATATTTACGACATACATCATAGATATCCATTATTTCTTTTTTAGAATACATAGTACCACTTTCTGTAGGTAATGAAATATAAACCATGCCTGGCTGAACCATATGTGAAGCTGTTACATCATTATAATGACCACTAACATAATCCTCAACCATTTTAGCATTGATCTTGCCATCAATATTAGGTAAAGCCAATACTTTATGACCAGTTGCTTCTACGGCACCTGTTTCATGAACATTGATATGACCAGTATCAGCACAAACAGCTCCCTGATATCCTTTTAAAACACTAGAAATAACTGTAGCATTAGTCTGTGTTCCTCCAACAAGAAAGTGAACATCAATATTATCATTAGCACAAGCTTCTTTAATTAATTCAGCAGCATGTTTACAATAATCATCTTCGCCATAACCACAGGTCTGTTCCAAATTAGTTTCTAATAATCTTTCCATGATCAATGGGTGAGCACCCTGAGTATAATCACATTCAAATCTTATCATCTTAATTTCTCCTTGAAATAGCTATTTAACTATTATTTTAACTCAGGATATGTTAGTTTTAAACTATTAATTGTTATCTAGATAATGTTTTAGTATTTCTAAACCTTTTTTAAGCTTCTTATTATTCTCACATGAACATAAAGATATTCTTAAATAATGATCATTATTAGTAACTTTAACTTTAAAACGATCACTATGATATACTCTAACTCCTAAAGCCAATAGTTCATTCTCCAATACTTCCATAGGCTTATCACAATTGATCTTTAGCCATTTGTAATAACTAACATTATGATATTTATCATCAAAATACTGATAATAAATATCACAAGCCTCTTTAGTCATTTTCTTCTTCTTACTAGCTATTTTATAACCATCACCATTCAAAACCAGCTGTGATATGATCTCAGCATCCAATGAAGAAGTCTTAATATTAACATTTAAAATCGCATTCAAGATATTCTTACGATACTTTCTAGAAAAAGCCATATAAGCAATTCTAAGCCCTGGGCAAAGACTTTTAGTCATACCACATATATAAACACTATTATGATCCAACAAATCATAAAACGACGTAAAAGCCATCTCATCCGCAAATAACCAGGCAGAAATGTCATCTTCAATAAGGATCAAATCATTTTCTTTAATAACTCTAGCAATTGCTTTTCTTCTATCCATTGGCATAATAATCGTCGTAGGATTACTACATCCAGGCATTAAATAGACACCTTTAATACCCATAGACTTCACTTTCTTCTCTAAATCATCAGCTATCATCCCATTATCATCATTATCAATAGGAACTAAAATAATATTCAACATCTTAGCTAAATCAATAAGATTAGCATAAGTAAACTCATCACAAGCAATTTTATCATTAGGATGAAATAAAGCTAACAAAGCAACACACAAAGCATTTTGAGCACCAGTCAAAATAGCCAGCTCATCAATATCACAATGCACATTCAGCTGTTCCAGCCACCTTTTAGCAGCCATCAGCTGATGAGGATGACCCTCAGGCTTAGAATACTCATACAATTTATG
>JALEVB010000137.1 GCA_022780745.1 Erysipelotrichaceae bacterium | reverse complement strand
ATGAAACTCAATTTCTTCATTAATATTCTGCTCGATCAATATATCTATCAATAATCCAGCAGCATATTTATTAGGATCATTGATCAAAAAATCTTTAATAGGTTTTAAATAATTACGTACATTTAATTTAGCTAAACGATCGATAGCTAACAAGCTAGACTCATCATTATGCCTTAAGTATTCTTCTATGCGATCATCATCAAAAACTTTAGCTTTTCGATCAACATATTTTACTTCCTGATATAAAGCTTCAAGTTTATGCTCAATATCTAAAGGAATATAAGGCATATTTAATTCATTTAGGATCTTACTATAAGCCAGATCATTTTGACCATCAGTAATAAGCTGTTTAATTTCATCAATGATTTCATCATAATAATTATTCATAATTCACCTAAAAATATTAAAGGGAATGATCAACATTCCCTATATTTATCAAAAATGGCGTCCACGGAGGGATTCGAACCCCCGACCGTACGCTTAGAAGGCGTATGCTCTATCCAACTGAGCTACGTGGACAACGCTTAATTATATTATCAAACATTTTTCAAAAATGCAAGCACTAAATCAAGCTTTGATTATAATTTACTCTAGCAACCCTTATTTCATTATTCTCAATCGTTACCAAGGCATAGCAACCACTGGTGAAATCACGGCATCTGACAATACTGCCAGGATTAATACATCTAATACCATCACATACTTCATCATTAAAGATATGGGTATGACCATAAAAAACGATATTACAGCCCTTAGTCTTGGCAAAATTAGCTAAATAAGTAAGATCACGATAAACTATATGACGATGTCCATGAATGATCATAGCTTTATTATTAGCATCCAGATCAAGAATTATGCTTTCAGGATAATCATAAAAACCATCATTATTCCCTCTAACAGCATAAAAATTACTTAATAGCTGTTCAGGCATTTCACTATCACCACAATGAATAAAAAACTTGGCATCAGGATTTTGCTTAATTATATTATCTAATGGCTTATCATAACCATGATTGTCACTTACTACTACTATTTTCATACTTTCCCTCCTGATATCATAATTATTTATGATATAATTAAATCGGTGATGCTAATGAATCTTACAAATATTACTTATCCTATACTATTAATAGCTTTTATTATCTTTATAGCTTATGTTATCTATTTATTAAAGTATTTATTGATCCTTAATAAAGCTATTAATAATAAAAAACCAATAATAGAAAATCTCAAAAATAATAGTCAATCTTTGATAACTAAATATGATCAGGTTAGTAATGATATGAAAAATAATATCAAAAAATTTCAAAGTTTGCTACCAGTATTATTCATAATTCATTTGTTTTCTAAAAACTTATCAAAAAGTAATGATAAAGGCTTTAAAAAATATAAAAACTGTATCATTGATACTGCTAAACAAGCCTGTACTACACAATTAATAAGATCAAAATAAAAGAAGCTATTTATTTAAAGCTTCTTTTAATGTGATATTCTGATCATGAATTTTTAAAGCCATCTCTTTTGTAACATATCTAAAATGATAAGGTTTAGCAACTTTATTGGTTACATTCATATTTTTTTCACTCAAAGTCTCAATAAAACCAAATTTATATGCATTTTCATGCAGCCATAGATATTGATTAGTCTTATAGAAATTAACTTCATCTAGCCCACTTACACTAACATCAAAGGCTAATCCTAACTGATGTTCATCATGTCCTGGAGCAAATATTGTTCCAGATACATTATCAATACTAGATTGCAGTTTATCATATAATAGTTTCTGTTCACTATAACTGACATATCCTTTACTGATCATAAGATCTCCACATTTACTATTGGCAAATGCTTCATCATGTTCCATAGCCTTGCACATATTGGCTAATGCTTCATTAGCATTATGTGTTAATTCAATATTACCACTTGTTTCAATAATATTATTATCAATGGTCTCTAAATTATTTGGTGCTTTAATACCAATACTATAATTATCATCGACATATGCTATATCTTCATTGGCATTATCACATATGATCATATTATCAGTATATGGATCATCATTAGTTAATAAATATAATATTTCATCAAAAGTATATTGATATAAATAACTGTCTAAAGTCTGGATATCTATATAATCTCTAGTTTTCTCAACCATTTCAACGATCTCATCGGGAGTATTCTGCCATCTTAATTTACTTAACTCTTTATATTCTGATGCATGATAGATATTAAAACCATCGACATCGATAAAAGAAATAAAAACATTAGGCGCAATACTATATTCGATGATATATTCAATTTCTTCGTCGCTTAGATATTTATCAATGATCTCTCTTGCTTCTTTTTCCTGATATGGATAACGAGACAAACGATCATATTTGATATTCATTATTGTCAAACAAATAATTGCAATAAAAATTAGTGAGCATACAAATATATGTTTTTGTTTTTCCATGCAATAAACACCTCGGTATTAATTATAACTCATTATGAAGGGTTTTAAAAACATTTATTGCCACATCTTTACCAACTACTTTGGCAATTTCTTCTTCACTAGCTTCCTTAAGCTTTTTAAAGCTCTTAAAATGATTTAATAATTTTTTCTTTCTAACTGGCCCTATACCCTCTATTTCATCTAATATCGACGCTTTTTGTGCTTTAGTACGTAATTTACGATGATATGAAATAGCAAACCTATGAACTTCATCCTGCATTCTTGTTAATAAAAAGAATAAGTTAGAATCTTTATCAATAGGAATGATCTTGTTTTCATCATTTACCAGATTAGCAGTATTATGTTTATCATCCTTAACCAGACCAACTACCAGCATATCTATATTTAAACTATCTAAGACCTCTTTTACAGCCTTTATCTGCATGATACCACCATCGACTATTATACAGTCACATAAAGCTTTATCCTCCATCAGCAAGCGATAATAACGACGATATATCACTTCTTTCATCGAGTTGGTATCACCTTGATACTGCTGTAATTTATATAATCGATAATCTTTCTTAACTGGCAATCCATCTTCATATACGACCATAGCTGATACATTGAAAGTACCTTGAATATGTGAATTATCATATAACTCTACTTTGTGGATCTCTTTATTTAAAAGAGCTGAAAACTCATTAACACTAGCTTCTAGCAAAGAGTTTTGTTTATTCTGGTTTTCAAATTTTAATTCCAGCTGTTCCTTGGCATTTTTATATGCCATATCCAATATCTTCTGGCGATATCCCTTCTGAGGCTGAAAGATCTTAACATCTAATACCTCATCAAGAAGACTAATATCTAACTGATTTGGTAATACCAGCTGTGAGGAAAATGGATGATGTTCATAATATTGAATCACAAAAGATACAAATTCTTCAACTTCATCACCATATAATGGTATTAGTTTAAACTCTTTTTCCAGGATGATACCATGTCTAACAAATAATCCCTGAATAGAAATATATCCCTTATCATGATAATAATTGAAAGCATCCAGATTAGCATTATTTTCATTTTGAATATCCTGTTTATCACTAATATGCTCTATTGCTTTAATTAGTTCATTATATTCTTTAGCCTGTTCAAAGTTTAATTCATCAGCGGCAATGATCATCTTTTCATTTAATTCTCTAATTAATTTTTCATTATCGCCATTTAGAAAACTAATAACATTATTAGCCATATTTTCATATATTTTTGGATCAACACTATATTCACAAGGACCAAGACATTGTTTGATATGATAATACAAACATGTCTTATTAGGCATATTTTTACACTTTCTAAAAGGATAAAGCTTATTTAAAATATCTAAAGTCTTTCTAGCTGCACTTGCATCAGGATAAGGTCCAAAATAACGGCTATTACGATCTTTCTTAGCTTCTCTAACTACCTGCAGTCTTGGATATTTTTCTTTCGTTAATTTAATATAGGGATAACTCTTATCATCGATAAACATAATATTATATTTAGGTCGATGTTTCTTAATAAGATTAATCTCTAGTACTAATGCTTCCTTTTCACTTTTAGTAACGATAAAATCAAAATCATGAATATTACTTACTAGTTTAGTAGTCTTAAAATCATGTGAACCCACAAAATACTGATTAACACGATTATGAAGATTCTTAGCTTTACCAACATAAATAATATTATTATCTTTATCTTTCATTAAGTAACATCCAGGTTCTTTAGTAAGATTACTTAATTTCGTTTTTAAATATTCATTCATAAATTATGCCCCATGAAAAATAACAATAGTAGCACCAGTTGACCCTTCACTATAACTAGCCGTATGATACTCCTTGACATCCTTATCTTTACTTAGTAATTCAAAAGTCGCTTTTCTTAAGGCTCCTGTTCCATCACCATGGATGATCCTAACCTGTTTTAAGCCATGAACCTTGGCATCGTCGATATACTTAGCAAGAACACTCATCGCTTCATCTTTTCTAAGTCCAATGATATTACATTCCATAGGCATAGATCTAATGACCATATCACTTGTTTTAACTTTCTTAGCTTTAGTTTTAACTATCTGTCTATTTGTCTTCTTGATCTTACTAATATTAGATTTTACTTTGATACCATTGAGATCTAAAGTAACATTATTATTCTTAAGATCAATGATCTTAGCAATCTGCCCTGTTTGTCTTATTTCAACCAGATCATTGACCTTAAAATCATCATCAAGCTCTTCTTTATTTTCTTCACTTTTTAATTCTTCAAGTTTTTTAGTCTTTTTAAGTACTTCATGATATTTAATATCAGGACTATTTAAAGCCTGTTTCAAGATCTCATCTGCCTGATTTTTTATATTATTAACATATTCATCAGCTTCTATTTTAGCCTTATCTAAATACTTTTCATAATTAGCTTCCAGTTGTTTTTGTTTTTTTGCTAATTCTTGATTAAGCATCTGATACTGATTGATCTTATCATTTAATTCATTCTTTAGATTCTCATTTTCACTTATCTGTTTTTCCAGTTTCTCTATTAATACTTCTTCATTTGATTTACTTTGTTTAACTAAAGCATAAGCTTCATTAACGATTTCCTTCTTTAATCCATATTTTTTAGCAATCGTTAAGGCATTGCTTTGACCTGTTAATCCTTCAACATATTTATATGTTGGACTAAGAGTCTTCTCATCAAATAAAACACTAGCAACTAAAACATCATCATGTCTTTTACCATATTGTTTCAAACGATTATAGTGAGTAGTAGCAACACAGAATACTTTAAGCTTTCTTAAATAGTTAAAAATGGCAATAGCCAGACTTTCTCCTTCTTTAGGATCGGTACCGCTGCCTATTTCATCGATAAGCACTAATGAATGATCAGTTGCACTATCACATATCTTTGCTAGATTTGATAAATGAGCACTAAAGGTACTAAGGCTTTGTACAACACTTTGCATATCTCCAATATCAATAAAGACATTATCAAAATATGGAATTGTTGCTTCATCAGCACATATAGGCATTCCACAATAGGTCATCAATACACTTAGAGCTATGACTTTTAACGTAACCGTTTTACCACCGGTATTAGGACCAGTTATTAGTAACATATTATGATTTTCATCGATATGATAACTATTCTTCACAACTTTTTTTCTATCGATCAGCGGATGAAATCCTTTGGTAATACTTATGATCTTATTATCAGATAGATCAGCTACACAGGCATCATTTTCTTTTCCCCATATCGCCTTAGCAAAGATCATATCTAAAATACTTATGGTATCGATATTATTCTTTAGATCATAATAATTATCTTTAACTAAAGCACTACATTCTTTTAATATTCTTTCTATTTCTTCATCGATCTCATCTAGTAACTGTAATTTCTTATTATTTAGATGCATTAGTTCAACTGGTTCGACATATGCAGCCATACCTGATGCACTTTCACCATGGATAAATCCTCCATAACTATTCTTGTTGCTAACCTTCATTAACACACAGATACGATTATTTCTGGTAGTAACGATATTATCGATGACATTATTACTATTCTTGCTAATAAAATTATTAGCAGTACTCATCAATGAAGCATCATTAGCTATCAGCTCCTTACGTAGATTATAAAGAGTCTTACTAGCACTATCAACCACTTCACCATAACTATTAAAACAACTCTCTAAATGCTTCTTTAAGCCTCTACAAACAACCAAGGTATCACTAAGCTCTCTAATATTACCAACATCATCACTAAAGCTATGCATATAATTGTCAATACCAATAACACAATTGATACTATCAACGATATTCATAAAATCAACAGGTCTTAACATAATACCCTTATTAGCATTTTCTAGAGCATCACTAATATCTTTAATACCACTAAAAGGCATACTGCCATATTTATAAGTAAGATCTAAAGCCTCTTTGATCCTGGCATTATCTCGCTTAATGATCAAACGATCAAAACTAACCACCGTATCAAGCAATAACTTTTTACCCAAAGAAAAGCTGCAATATTCACTCATCTTTTCAATTAAAACATCCAGATCAACTTTATAACTATTCATGCATATCTCCCTGAGTAAGCTTTTCAATTGGAAGCTCATCTAAATGATTCTTGACCATCCAATCTTCTAACCACTTTTTATCATTTAAATCAATATTATCATTTATGATCTCAATAATAGCTTCATTTTGTAATAAAGGCTTCTCTAAATATTCACTAGTCATAGCCATACTTTTAGAAACCACATTCAATAAAGTCTTATCAACGACCATCTTACCATTAGTAAAAAATGGCAAAGTCAATACTAAACAAAATACATAGATCCAAATAACACCAACAATAAAGCCACTAAACAAACCACAAATATTATTAATTTGCTTAATTAAAGGCAATTTCTCCAAAAAAGCAACAATTGGTCTTAACAATAAGAACAATAACATCAAAATAATAACAACAACTACAAACCAGGCCATATTATTAAAATGATCATATAATAGTACATCAAATATTCTTTGATCACCAAAATACCAGCTATGAGGCCATAGATCAAACATATCACTTAAGATCGAATTAACATAACTACTGATAATAATAGCTACCAATAAACCAAATAAACTAATTACCTGACGTAAAAAACCTTTCTTATAACCAGCATAAATACTTAAAACCAAAAATAATAAAACTAATATATTAATTAATAAAAAATACTTTTCATCGATATACATAACAATCACTCCTTCAATTATGATATACCAAAATCTTTTCAATAAGCAAATTTATGTTAAAATAATTTACATGGAAACAATAACTATATTATTAAATGATAAACAAATTTTAAAGCTAAAACAAACATTCGCTGATAATATCGTCAGCAAATGCCCTAACTACGCTTTATTTCAAATAAAAGTCGAAGGCTGCACTATAACGGTATACACTTCCAAAAAAGCCGTATTTCAAGGAAAAGATGCCAATATATATGCTATGGCATTTACAAAAGATACACAGTTTATCGATCAATGCGGATCAGATGAAGTCGGAACAGGAGATTATTTTGGACCAGTAGTAGTTTGTGCCACTAAAGTCACTAAAGAAAATGTAGCATTTTTAAAAAAATTAAAAGTCCAGGACTCCAAAGCATTAAATGATAATGACATCATGGATATTGCTAGCAAGATCATACCTGTCATACCACATACAATCCTGATCTTAGATAATGCTAAATATAATAAAGTTCATCAGACTAATAATCTCAATATGATCAAAGCCAAACTACATAATCAGGCATATATCAATTTGAGTAAAAAAACAGATCTGACCGACTTAAAGATCATCGACCAGTTTTGTAATGAAGAAAGCTATTATAATTATTTAAAAAATGAACCCAATATTATAAGAAATATTCACTTTGAAACCAAAGCTGAAAACAAATATCTAAGTGTTGCCTGTGCATCAATAATTGCCAGATATGCCTTTTTAGACTACTTTGACAAATTATCTAAACATTATGATTTTAATTTTCATAAAGGAGCATCATCACTAGTTGATAAAGATATCATTGCTTTTGTAGATAGGTATGGTAAACAAGAATTATATAATGTCGCAAAAGTACATTTTAAAAATACGCTAGTTATCAAATAGCGTATTTTTTATATTACATCATTATGTTGTTTCTCTACTATTAATTTGATCGTATTTTCTAACTGATACATTTCGACATGTGCTGCCTTTAACATCAGTTTGCTAGCTTTAACATTATCCTGATCAGCATATTTATCTGATTCATAAACTATCCTTTTTATACCAGATTGAATGATTGCTTTAGCACATTCATTGCATGGAAATAAAGAGACATATATAGTGCAGTTTTCAAGATTACGCTTACTATTTAAAATAGCATTTAATTCCGCATGAACTACAAAGGCATATTTAGTATTTAACATACCATTACCTTCTCTATTCCATGGAAAATCATCATCTGAACAGCCAAAAGGTAAACCATTATAGCCAATAGAAACAACTCTATGCATATCATCTACAATAACTGCTCCCACCTGTGTTGAAGGATCTTTGCTGCGCATACTAGAAAGATGCGCTAATCCCATAAAATATTCATCCCAGCTTAATACATTTTCTCTTTTCATTTTGTTTCCTCATAAATTGAATTCAATCTTATAAATAATTTTAAACTAGTTTCCTTTAATCCTAAACTGTTATAAGTTTCGATCACTGTCATATCACTTTTAGCATATAAAGTATTGATGAAAGTATTGGTCATACATTTATAACCTAAGACGATACAAAGAATAATACCAACAATAATAGTATTATTTTTTAAACTAACCCAATTACTATTCTTAGTAAAGATAAAAGCCAGCAAAATACCAGCAATAAATCCACCCAAATGAGCATAATAACCAATAGAAGGTAATAAATTGATCATTAGATTAACTAAGAAAATATAAATAACATTATGCATAACAGCAGGTATCTTATACATCTTAGTATTATAAATATACATAGCAAGACACGCCAATAATGCATATAATCCGCCACTGATACCAACTGCCACGATATTATCATTTAAAGCAAATAAGAATAAATTACCAAAAACAATACCGACTAATAAAACGATCAAAAACTTGATATGTCCATAATAATTCTCTAATAAACGTCCTAATGATATTAAAGAAAGCATATTAACTAATAAATGAAAAACATCTACATGAACAAAACCAGCAGTAAATATTCTCCACCATTGTCCAGCAACAACAAAGATCTTATAATAGCCACCAATAATGATCGCAACTTCTGAACTATTATCAGTATAGCGATAGAAATATAAACTGATCAAATATACTAATACACAAATTAAAGCAACTATATAGGTAACATATGGACCTTTTTTTATACTATCAAAAATGCTTTTCTTTTTAGCACCATTATTAATATTCTTAAATTCATTTAAGATACGATTCATCTCACTGCCTTGATCTTTTACCATATGAATCTGCTTCTTGATATCTGGAAAATAAGAAGTAACATCGATACCATCATAATAATTCTCATCAATGACCACCATCTTATCGTTAATAGCCTTTTCATTATTTCGAATATGAATATCTAAATAATTATTATTACAGTTTAGTGTCGTAACAATAGAATTTTTGATCTTTTGCTGTAACTGAATATGACTTTCTGGCTCATCAGTAGTATTAATACTTAAGCGAATGATCGGATAAGTTTTATGTTTTTTATTACATAGCCAGATCTCATTGTTAAGATTCTTTACTTCAACGATACGATAATTAAATTTTGATACAAAATATAAAGCTAACTGATAAAGCTTAAGCATTATTTTCACCTCTTAATTCTTCTAATAATGCCCTAAAATACTCAGGTAGTTCAGCAGTAAAAGTCATTAATTCATTGGTAGTAGGATGAATAAGCTGCAGTTTATAAGCATGTAAGACTTGTCCATTAGTATTCTTTAAAGTCTTACGATAACCATATACTTCATCTCCCACAACAGGATGTTTAATAAACTGCATATGTACTCTGATCTGATGCGTTCTACCAGTTTCAAGTTTACATCTTACTAGAGTATAATTCTCAAATCTTTCAACAACATCAAAATTAGTAACAGCATCCTTACTATTGACATCAGTTACACACATTTTTTTACGATCAGAGCGATCTCTACCTATTGGCGCATCAATAACACCACTTTCATGCTCGATCACGCCTTCAACTAATGCTAAATATTCTCGATGACAAGTCTTATCCATAAGTTGAGCAGCAATCTTTTCATGAGCCTTATCGTTTTTACAGCATACGATACAGCCTGTAGTATCTTTATCGATACGATGAACGATACCAGGTCTGATCTTACCATTGATACCACTAAGATCTTTACAATGGTATAATAAAGCATTAACTAAAGTATGTTCATAATTACCAGCTGAAGGATGAACAACCATACCTTTTGGTTTATTAATGACAATAATGTCATTATCTTCATAAATAATATCTAAAGGAATATTCTCAGGCTTAGCATCAATTTCCATTAACTCAATATCAGCAATAGTAATAACATCACCATTTTTAACTTTTGTATTGCTTTTACATGGTAAATCATTAACTAAGATCTTTTTATCATCGATAAGCTGCTGAATAAAATTTCTTGATAATTCATTCTGAACACTTACCAGATATTTATCTATCCTAATAGCACTTTCACATTCTACCTTATAATTATCCATTTGATCTTTCCTCTTTAATAAATACTAAAACTAATAATATCGCTCCTATCGTTACCGCACAATCAGCGATATTAAAGATAGGAAAATCATAACCAAAAATATAAAAATCCAAAAAATCACGCACATAACCCAAATAAAGACGATCGATAAGATTACCAATAGCCCCAGCAATCAGTAAACTATAAGTAACTAAAGATAAAACATCTTTCTTATCACATTTAACATAATAGTAAAAAATAACCAGAATGACGATCATACTAACAATAGCCAATAATATAGTATGTCCACTTAATAAGCTAAAACCCATACCCGTATTCTTCGCATATGTTATATAAAAGAAATTAGGGATGATTTCAATATGATTTTGCCATAAGGTATTTGTTTGAATAAAATATTTGCTAAATTGATCTAGAATAATAATTATTATTCCTAAAATTCCAATTTTAAATTTCATGTAATTCCTCAACTTTTTCTTATTATGGCTTATTATATCATAATTATCAAATTAAATATATTTGATAAATCAGTTAATATGTCTAACAAGCTACATCCCATTTATTAGCAATATCTTCATTAAACTGATTAGTATATAATCGATAATACTGTCCTTTTAATTTCATCAGCTGCATATGATTGCCACTTTCAATGATCTTTCCCTTTGATATTACCAGTATTCTATCAGCATTAACGATAGTGCTTAAACGATGAGCTACGATAAAACAGGTATGTTGTTTCATAATATTATCGATGGCATATTGAATGATGGCTTCTGTTTGGGTGTCAATAGAACTTGTAGCTTCATCCAAAACAAATATCTTAGGCTTTCTAACTAAAGCTCTAGCAAAAGATATCAGCTGCTTTTGTCCAGTAGATAATAAATTACCCTGTTCACCTACTTCACTATCATAGCCATTTTCCATTTTCTCAATAAAGCTATCAGCATTTAGCATATGGCATACTTCTTTAACATCTTCCATCGTGGCATTTGTATTACCATATAAGATATTATCTTTGATCGAACCACTAAATAAATGCGGAGCCTGTAAAACATAACCTATATTATCATGTAAATAACCAATACTACGTTTACGATAATCAACACCATCGATTTCGATACTTCCTTCTACTGGTTCATAGAAACGACATAATAGATTTATTATCGTACTTTTACCACTGCCAGTTTCCCCTACTAGGGCAATGGTTTGTTTGTTATGAACATCCAGATTGAAATCATCTAATATAATTTCATTAGGATTGTAATAAAACTTAACATGTTTGAAACTGACATTACCTTCGATACTTTCATAATTCTCTTTTTTAGGATGCATGATATCTCCATATTTTGCAATAACTTCTTCACTATCGGCAATATCACTATCAGTATCTAGCAACGATAGTACTCTTTCTCCTGCTGCCTGAGCCATCTGCAAATCAGAAATGATCCTTGCTAATTGTCTGATAGGATCAAAAAACTCGGTAATATATTGAACAAACATTACTAAAGTACCAAATTCAATAGTTTTCATTATTACAGCATTGCCGCCATAATACATGATCAAAGCACTGCACAAGGCACTAAATGCTACGATCGTTGGCATATATATGCTTGTAATGATACCAGATCTGATACTTGATTCTTTCATGCTTAAAGTATCAGCTTTAAATGCTTCAAAGTTTTGATGTTCAAGATTTAATGTCTTGGTTGTTTTAGCACCAGTGATCCCTTCATTATAATCATTGGTAATTTTTGAATTGATCTTTCTAATTTCTCTTGAATGCTTCAATATCCTATTTTGAAAATAAATAGAAGTTAACAAGATAAATGGCATAATAACAATTATGATCATAGCTAATTTAGCATTGATCACTAGCATGACCAAGGCAATTGCCACCATCTTTACCACACCATAACAAACATCAAGAAAACTCCAGCTAACGATTTCAGCAAGTCTTGCAATATCATTACTAACTCTAGCTACTATCCATCCACTGGGTGTAACATCATAATAAGAAAATGATAAATTCATCAATTTATCAAAGCATTTTTTTCTAATATCATAAGCATATTCCATTTCGATCTTACCTGCCTGATGCAAGAATAAATAACAGAATAAACCACTTAAAATGATATTGATAATAAAGATAATAACAAAATACTTTAAATTATCTATATTGGCATAATTAGTCGCAAAGCTATCAATTGCCAATTTGTAGAAATATGGAAATGCACATTCACATAATGATATACCAACACAATAAAAAGCAAGTTTATATAATTCCTTAAACTGATCTTTCATTAATAAAAAGATATTCTTCCATAAATTAAGATCAAAAGAGGAAGTATTATATTCTTTTTCTTCAAATTTAGCCATTAATATCACCTTCTATCTTCTGACTTTGAATTGCTGCAACTTTTTGATATAATCCATCTTCATTAATCAATTGTTCATGATTACCTATCTGCCTGATATAGCCATTTTCCATAACAACGATCATATCTGCATCCTTAGCTGTATTAATTCTTTGACATATCATGATCTTAGTCATATTAGGACTTAAACTCTTTAACTCTTTTTGAATATTTAGATCTGTTTGAGTATCAACCGCACTTAAGCTATCATCAAAAATAACAGCTTTCAAATCATTGACGATACACCTGGCAATCGCAACTCTTTGTTTTTGACCACCTGATAATGTAACACCCTTTTCACCAACCAAAGTATCATAACCATCACTAAATGATTCAATAACATCATGGACATTAGCAATCCTACAAGCCTTTTCAACTTCATATCTTGAAACATCATGATTAGCAATATTGTCATATATACTTTTTGAATATAAGAATGGTTCCTGCAATACAATACCAATATTTCTTCTTAAATACTGACGATTGATATTTCTAATATCGACATTATTGATTGATATTTTGCCACTATCATAATCATACAATCTTAATAATAAATACATCAAAGTTGATTTTCCACATCCAGTAGGACCCATGATAGCGACCTTTTTATTCTTAGGAATAGTTAAACTAATATCATGTAAAACTTCATTATTACCATATTTAAAAGAAACATGATCAAAAACAATATCACCATCCAGATCACATTCAATACCACTTTCAAGATCTTCTACTTCTTGATCCATAATATCTTTTAAACGGTCACAGGAAACCTTCATTTTGCCAATATCAGCCAAAATTCTGCCAAGGTTTCTAACTGGAAATAAAATTGAAAACTCATAGGTAATAAATACTAAAAGATCCCCAACACTGATATTATTATTTAAACAGGCAAAGATGCCCATTACGATAACTAAAACGATCTGAAAATATACCACAAAATCACTTGTACCCCAATATAAAGCTAATAGATCTATCATTTTAGTCGTAACATTCTTATATTCTTTGCTTACTTCATCAAACTTTTCAATTTCATATTTCTCATTACTAAAAGCTTTAACTACTCTAATACCAGTAATACTTTCCTGTAGCTTGCTAACCATAATTCCATCAGCATTATCTGATGCTAAGAACTTTTCTTGCATCTTGGTAAAGAAAATATAAGCATAACCAAATAAAAAGGGAATCGCAATCATAGAAATCAAAGTAAGTTTACTATTGATCCTAAATAAGATGATCAGTGCAAATAAAGCCATACAAAAAGAATTGACCATTTCAGATAATTGATTTGAAAATACTCTTTTGATAATATCAACATCATTAGTACATTTTTGAATCAATTCACCGCTTTTACTTTTTACATGATATTCATATGGCAATCTTTGAATATGATCATATAGATCATTACGAATATCATGAACGATATTTTCACTTAAAACATAATTATTTCTATTTCTAACAAAATAACACAAACACAATACCACATTGATAAATATAATAAACAATCCTGCAACCCATAAATGATCTCTTAAATATATAGTATCAATATATTTAATATCCATATTTGGTTTAGATATCACATTATCAATTACAAAGCTAAATACTAGAGGTGTTATCAGATTTAGTATAGAAACTAAAGCTGTTGTAATGATCATGATCCATAGATATTTTGCATATCTTTTTATATATTTTTCTAAAAAAATCATAATATCTCCTTTTGGCAAAATAAAAAGCACTAATTAGTGCTCTGCTTTAAACTCCATTAAACCTTTTGCAATCTGATCAGGACAAGATGTTGGCTTCATACCACACTTTATATCTTTAAAAGCACTAATAACTTCATCAACTGTTTTGCCCTTGACGATACTGCATATACCTTTCAGATTACCATCACAACCACCTGTGACTTTCAGACTTTTGATGATACCATCTTCAATTTCATATTCCATCAATCTTGAGCATGTTCCTTTAGGTCTAAATGTATAGTTCATCATCAATTCCTCCTATCACGCAAATAAAATTGTAATTTATCTTGCTATATATTGTCAATATCTTTTTTATTTCCACAAAAAATCATAATATGTTTTATTTTCTTTTTCCCAGCTTGCTTCATTATGTTTGCCACCCTTAATAACATTAACATAAGCATAAGCATTATTATTTAATATCAGCTGATTATAATGATTTAACAAGAAATTACGATATTTAGTATTTTTAAATTCATTAGTACCAAAACTCATATATATTCTGGTATCCGGACTAATATAATTCGTACTGAATTCTTCATCAAGCTGACGCTGACATATCATAAATGATGGTGATAAACACGCAGCCTTACTAAAGATATGATTATAGTGAAGTACACTATAAAAAGCCATCAGACCACCCATAGAACTTCCGGCAATACCTGTAGCCTCACGAAAACTATATGTACGATATTCACGATCAATAAATGGTTTAAGATCTTTAATTACCCACTCCATAAAGATCCTTCCTCTTCCTTCAAGATCACCAAAAGCTCTAGACTTAATATCATATGGACAATACTCATTCAAGCGCTCATTTCCATTATGATCACATTCAATACCAACAACAATAAAACCCTTGTCATATGCATCTAAAAAAGCCTTAATGCCCCATGATTTACCATATGTAGCATCATTATCATCAAAAAGATTCTGACCATCAAACATATACATAACAGGATAACGTTCATTAGTCTGATAATAATTATCTGGCAAATAAATATGTAACATGGTATTACGATTAATACCATTGATCCAATAATTCATCTTCTCAACCATAGTCCCTCACAAAATAAAAAATGCTGATTCTTGTTTATTATACCAAGAATCAAAACATAAAGATAGAATTATTAATTATCAATTATAATAATATTTAAAAATAGAGAACTCAATGAGTTCTCTATTATTCAACACCAATAATAAAACTATAAACTGGTTGATTACCAACCTGATTATCAACTTCAACATTGAAATTCTCTTCAATATATTCATTGATCTTAGCTATTTCTTCATCAGTAGCATCTTCACCTTGGATCAAAGTAACGATTTCACTATCTTCATCTATCATCTTCTCTAATAGATCACAAGTAGCTTGTACCTTATCTTTAGCAGTAACAACTATATCTTTCTCCATAATACCCATAAAATCATTAGCTTTGATTTCTAATCCTTCATAAGTAGTATCCTTGATCGCATATGTTACCTGGCCAGATCTAACATGCGCAATAGCAGCATTCATCTCGGAAATGTTAGTATCCTTATCACATTCAGGATTAAACATGATACATGCACTAATACCTTGAGGAATACTCTTAGTATCAAATACATGAATATCTAAATCATCCATAACCTGTGCTGCCTGTTTAGCTGCCATAATAATATTCGAATTGTTAGGAAGAATAAAGATATGTTTAGCATTTATCTTCTTGATCGTCTCAACAAAATCTTCACATGAAGGATTCATTGTCTGACCACCAGAAATAATATAATCAGCACGACATTCATTAAATAATTTCTTTAATCCTTCACCTGCACATACTGCAATAATAGCATAATCTTTCTTTTCAGTATTAACAGTTGTATTCAAGATAGAATTAACACTAGAAGGATCTTTAGCACCACTAGTAAGATTATTATGCTGTTCCTGCATATTTTCGATCTTGATCTTTACAAACTCACCATATCTTTGAGCAAGATTTAATGCATCTCCAGGAGTTAAAGTATGAACATGAACCTTAACAATATCTTCATCCTGAACAACAACGATAGATTCACCTAATTTAGCTAACTTAGTACGCAATTTATCTTCATTAAAGACTTTAATACTATTTTCATCTAAACGAACAATAAATTCTGTACAATATCCAAAGCCTTCATTTTCCATCTCCATCTGATTTGTAGCATCAACATTCTGCGCTATTTCATTAGCTTCAATAGGATTACCATCAACAAAAGCTTTAAAACCTTCTAAAACACATAATAAACCTGTACCACCACTATCAACAACACCAACTTCTTTTAATACTGGTAATAATTCAGGAGTATGATCCAATGATATTTTTGCTTCTTTGACCAAAACATCCAAATACTCTTTGATCGTACATTCAGGATTGTTTTCTACATGGATCTTGGCATATTCACTAGCCTCACGTACAACTGTTAAGATCGTTCCCTCAACAGGACGCATAACTGCCTTATAAGCAACTTTACTTCCGTTATACATTGCTAAAGATAGATCTTTAACATCGATCTCTTCTTTAGTATCAACATACTGATAAAAGCCTCTAAAAATCTGTGATAAAATAACACCAGAATTACCTCTGGCTCCCATCAGTAAGCCACGTGATAAACTCTTACAAACAACGCTTAAGTTTTCACTGCCATTATTTAAAGCTTCATTTACACCATTGGTAAATGTCATAGACATATTAGTTCCTGTATCCCCATCTGGAACAGGGAAAACATTTAATGCATCAACCCTTGCTTTTTCATTATTCAAGTTATTAGATGCACTTCTTAACATTTGTTTAAATGTTAATCCGTTGATCTTATCCATATTTCCTCCTAGTCTTTTTTAGCAACGCCTTGGACAAAAACATTCACAGCATTGATATCCTGCTGTAAAGTCTTTTCTAAAACGTATTTCACACGCTTTTGAGCTTCTAGAACGACTTGAGAAATACGAACTCCAAAACTTACAATAATATATACATTGACTTCTAAACCCTTATCCGTCTTGTTAACTACAACACCTTTACTAAAATTTTCTTTTTTTAATAACATGGCAATGTTATCACGTACAACCTTTTTCGAAGCCATACCAACAACACCATAACATTCATTAATAGCCTGTCCTGCTAAGCTGGCAACAGCCTCTTGAGAGATATTAATACTACCTAAACTTGTTATTTTTTCAATTGTCATAAATGATACCTCAATTCAATTTTTATTATATCACATCTATATATATTTATACAAAACTAAGTTAGTTAATTTTGTGAACTTTCTGTTTGATAATCATTAGGTAACTCCTCATTAAACTCATTTAAAGGTATAACGATCTTATTACCATTTTCATCTAAGATATAATTTCCTTTATCATCAGTATAATAATGCTTAACCATATGATCGCCATATTTGTTCAATATTGGCTCTCCATTTTCATCATACCAGTACTCAAGATTACTAGCTGTTTGATTCCATGGACACTCACTCTTATATGCTACGCTATTATTTTCATCAGCATAGATACATACTCCAGTTTCCACTAAATTACTAGCAATTTCATTATAGTCATTTATCAGATCTAAACCATAATAGCTGGTAATAAAATAGTTACCATCATTCATCAATACTTTTAAGCAGTTATTATCATAGCTCAAGGCATATTGCTCGATTTCACTGATACTTTCGATCATATTACGATCAACATTCTCAAAAGCATTAGACAATAAATGCTGTGATGATTCATCTTTAAAACCCGTAATTAGAGGCACTAAAGAAATAATTTCCATATAATCAGAAGTAAGTTCTATTACTTTATCACCTTTAAGCATTATTTGTGCAATATCATCATAGCGATAACCATAAGGCTCATATTCTATAACATCAATTAGTATTACTCCATTATTTTCATGTGTGACTTTAACATCCTTGATCATCGGATCTTTCTTGATCACATACTCAACATACTGATCTATAATTAAATGATATCGGGATTCTAAGCTAATTTTAGAAATACTTTTGATATAATCCTGATCAAGATAATAATTATTAATAACTGATATTGCTTTAACTTTTGAACTATCAGCAAAATAATAGAAACAAAAGATCAAGATCATACCTGTTAAAATAGCTAGTCTGAAAATAATCTTTTTATAACGTTTAAAAGACTTATTATTCCTAGCTTTTTTATGATCAATAAATATTTTATCTACACCATTTTGTTTTTTATCAAAATCATCAATGGTATGTTGTTTTATTATTCCCAATTAAACTTCTCCACTTCCATATGTAACTCAATACCATATTTATCCTTAACTTTTTCCTTGATATCACTAACAAGTTCTAAAAAGTCAGTACCTGTGGCATTATCTTTATTAATAATAAAATTAACATGTTTCTCACTAACCTGAGCTCCACCTATCTGCTTGCCACGATAGCCTATACCATCAATAAGACTCCATGCCTGATGATTTTCAGGATTTCTAAAAACACTACCAGCACTAGGATAATTAAGGGGCTGACTAGCCATACGGCGCTCCTTACGATTTTCCATCAATGCTCGTATTTCATCTTTGTTGCCATTAGTCAACTGTAATTTAGCACCCAAGATCAAAATATCTTTTCTATCCTGAAAAATAGAATGACGATAAGCAAAATCACATTCATCATTTTTCATCCATACAAACTGATTATCTTTATAAACAAATACTTCTTTGATAACATCTTTGATACTAGATTTATAAGCACCAGCATTCATAAAGATGCACCCACCTAAAGTACCTGGAATACCACTAGCCCATTCTAAGCCTGATAAAGATCTATTCATTGCCATATAAGACAATGCGATGATCGAACATCCAGCTTGCGCAATGATCATATCATCATCTATATAATATTTATCTAAAAAGCGATCAAAGCGAATAATAACTCCCTTATAATCCTTATCTGAACATAAAATATTACTTCCTTTACCAAAGATCTTGTATGGTACATGATATTCATCAATGATCTTCATGATCTGTTCTAAAGCCATTAAGTCACTTGGATATACGACAATTGAAGCATTACCGCCAATTCTTAATGTTGTCATATTTTTAAAGGAAACATCAGTTTCTACAGTTGCATAAACTGATAATTTCATTGCGATATCTTTCATTGATTCACCAATTCCTTCATTAATTTAATAATATCATTACTGGCATTAGGTGTACCTAATTTTAATGCATTATCTGCCATTTCATTTAGTATATTATCATCATTGATCAAAAGATCAATGCTACTTACTAAACTATCTGCTGTTAAATCCTTTTCTTCCAGTAATAAGCTGGCCTTTTTATCAGCTAATGCTTTAGCATTATAATATTGATGATTATTAGGAACATAAGGACTAGGGATCATAATACTAGGTATACCTAGTACACATACTTCACTAGCAGTAGTTGCTCCTGCTCTAATTACACATAAGTCACATGCTGCCATTACTTTTAATCCATCAATATATGGTACGACCTTAACATTATGACTTTCCTGTTTATGAAAATTATCATAATGTTTTTTGCCGGTTACAATTATAACTTGATATGTCTTATTTGCAAACATCTTTTGTGCTTCTTCTAATACTTTATTAACACTTTCAGAGCCTAAAGAACCCATAAAACAAACAACAGTTTTAATATTAGGGTCTAAACTAAAAGTCTTTAGTATGTTTCGATCTTTGATCGTATCCTTAGCCTGACTGGCACGAGGATTACCTAAAATATAAATATGTTTATTTTTAAACTCTTTAAGATTCTCTTCATAACATCCAACTACCGCATCAACTTTTGAACCTAATAATTTATTAGCTTTTCCAGCATAAGAATTCTGCTCATGGATCATGGTTGGAATATGCTTTCTAGAAGCTGCTAAAACAATTGATACACTAATATAGTTACCAAAGCCTATAACTATATCTGGTTTAAATTCTTCAATAATATTATTACATATCTTATTAGCTTTAAATAATTTATATAAAGCTATTATCTTATCTTTTATACCACCATTCATTCCTTGAACATTTATACCTTTAAAAGCATAACCATGACTAGGAATTTCTACCTGTTCCATTTTATTATTAGAACCAATAAATAATATTTCACTATCTATTTCTTTTTTTATTTCATCAGCTAAGGCTAAAGCAGGATAGATATGACCTCCTGACCCTCCAGTTGCAATAATTATACGCATAACAAATACTCCTTTAAATTAATTATATAAATAAGTTAGCTAAATCTTTAACTAAAATAAATATCGACGATCCATCTGGTAATTAAAGGATCAATAATTACTAATAAAACGATCATAGTTATAAATAAAGCATAATTAGCACTAACAAAAATTGTAAAGATAAAGTTTAATGCCAAATATTCAATAATAAATAAACATAGATATGTTAATAATATTGCAAAATAATATAAAATCTTCTGCTTCACTTTAATCACCTTTATGTATTATAACTTTTTTTTATCTTAATTAAAATGTTAATTATAAATAATTATTAGTATAATAGAGATGGTGATAATGATGTGTGGACGTTTTTATATCGAAGCTGATGATTTTAAAGATATATTAAGTAAAATTACTATTAATTATGAAAAAGAAATATACCCTGGTACAAACATACTAGCAATTATTATCGATAATGGCTATAAGGCTGTTTTTATGCATTGGGGAACGACTTTTCACAACAAAAAGGTAATTAATGCCCGCTATGAAAACCTCTCTAATACCTACTTTAAAAGCTATAAACCATGTGTAGTATTAGCTTCTGGATATTTTGAATGGAATAAAGATCATGAAAAATTCTATATTTCCAATCCAGAATGCAAATATCTGGCAGCTATTTATCGTAATAATGATATTGTTATTTTAACATATGAAGCCAGCAAACAGTTGCAGACAATTCATAACCGCATGCCAATATTACTAAATAAAAAGGATGCCATCACTTACCTAAATACTAACAAATTAGCAATTACAGATAAGACATATGACATCCAATTAATAGATCAACAAATCAGATTATTCTAAAACAATGTATCATTATACATAATACCTAAATGTTCATAAGCTTTAGCAGTAGCTACCCTTCCTCTTTGAGTACGATTAATAAAACCTATCTGTATCAAATAAGGCTCATAAACATCCTCTAAAGTAGTAGCTTCCTCACTAATTGCACTAGCTAAGCTCTCTAATCCAACTGGACCACCATGATATCTTTCAATGATACCCTTTAGATAACGAATATCAACTTCATCTAAGCCCAATGAATCAACATTCAAACGATCAAGAGCTATTTTACATATCTCTTTACTAATAATACCATCATTTAAAACCTGTGCAAAATCTCTTACTCGACGAAGTAAACGATTAGCTATTCGTGGTGTACCACGACTTCTTTTAGCCAGTTCTACTACCGCTTCATCATCAATTTCAACCTGCAACACTCTAGAACTTCTTTTAATAATTGAACCTAGCTGTTCAATCGTATAGTAACTCAATTTATTAACGATACCAAATCTATCCCTTAAAGGCGCACTTAGATCACCTGCTCTAGTAGTTGCCCCAACTAAAGTAAATGGTGGAAGATCCAATCTAATACTTCTAGTTGTACTATCTTTGCCAACTACAACATCGATGCAAAAATCTTCCATGGCTGGATACAATACTTCTTCTACTACTTTAGGTAAACGATGGATCTCATCAATAAATAAGACATCACCTGGTTCAATAGTTGATAAAATTGCAGCCAGATCACCACTTTTTTCAATACTAGGTCCTGAACATGTCCTAATATTGCCATGCATCTCATTAGCTAATATATTAGCTAATGTTGTCTTACCAAGACCTGGGGGACCATATAATAATACATGATCCAAAGCTTCATGACGATTTAAGGCTGCTTTAATAAAAACTCTTAGATTATCTTTAAGAGCATCCTGCCCAACATAATCATCTAAACATGTAGGACGAATAGATTCTTCTTCATCATTATTACTCTTGTTTCCACTTAATAATCTATCCTCCATTTTAGCCTCCTATCTTTCTTTTCATAATTAACTGTAATCCTAATTTCAAATACTCATCACTAGTTAATCCCTCATGATTTTTTAATTCGCTGATAATAGCGTTTATTTCATTAGCTTTATAACCCAATGCTTTTAATCCCTCAATCGCATCACTTATCTGTGTATTAAGATCACTGGTACTATCCTTAACATCCTGAACTAATTTACCTTTTAGATCCAAAATGATCTGACTAGCACTCTTCGCTCCAATACCAGGTAATTTCTTAATATAAGCTAGATCATTACTCTCAATAGCTTTAATAATATTCGCAGCATTACTTGCTCTAAAAATATTCATAGCTGTTTTAGGACCTAAGCCTTTAACACTTATTAGTTTTGTAAATAAATCATAATCATATTGCGATTTAAAACCATATAAACTATATTCATCTTCTCTGATATTCTCATAAACATAAATACAGACATCTTCATTTAGATTCACACTATCAAACTGACTAAAAAAGACTTTAAAGCCCATATTATTACACTCAACAATTATATGATCCAACTGTTTACTAACAACTTTTCCCTTAATATATGCTAACATTTTATCACCGTTTAGATTATATCATACTATTATCAAAAAGCTTAAAGAAAAAAGGTGGGCATATCAATATCATATGCCCACCTATATTATGATTCTACAAATTCCAATCGATAATCTTCGATCAAAATAACATCCCCATCTTTAGCACCAGCTTTACGCAAAGCATCATCAACACCCATTTTCTTTAATGTCAATCCGAAATTCATCATTTGTTTCTCATCATCAAAATCGGTAGCGTAAAACAATCTTACAACCTTATCTCCATTAACACGATATTGACCATTACCTAAATTACTGATCGTAAATTCTGGTTTCTTAGCTTCAAACTTATAAACAACTCTTTCTTCTTTTTCTTTTTCATCATTAAGATCAAATACTGGAGTCTTATCTAATAATTCAATACACTTATATAATAATTTATCTATACCCTCATGAATGATCGTCATCGTCTCGAAAACTTCTACATCTGGATAAGCCTTTTTAAAGCGTTCTAGATTAGCTTTAGCATCATCTAGATCCATCTTATTCGCAACAACGATCTGAGGTCTAGTAGCAAGCTTAGGATGATAATTAGCTAATTCTTCATTAATGATACGATAATCTTCTAATGGATCTCTGCCATCATTGGCACCCATATCTACAACATGAACCAGTACACGACATCTTTCAACATGTTTTAAAAACTCAATACCTAAGCCTTTACCCTCACTGGCTCCTTCGATTAATCCTGGTAGATCTGCCATTACAAAAGAACGATTTTCTACCTGTACTACTCCAAGATTAGGAACTAAAGTTGTAAAATGATATTCTGCGATTTCAGGACGAGCTTTAGAAACCACTGATAGTAATGTTGACTTACCAACTGAAGGAAAACCAACAAGACCAACATCAGCTAATAGTTTTAACTCAATTTCAACTTCCTTGCTTTCACCTAAAGTACCCTGTTCAGCATATTCAGGAGCATTATCTTTACCAGAGGCAAAATGGTAGTTACCTCTTCCACCTTTTCCACCTTTACAAACAATGGCTCTTTGATCGACTTTGGTTAGATCAGCAATCATATCATGCGTAGTGGCATCCTTAATGATCGTACCCTGAGGTACTTTAATAATGATATCTTCACCAGAAGCCCCATGCATCTTCTTGCTCTTGCCATTTTCACCATTTTTTGCAATTATTTTCTTATTATATCTTAGATCCAGTAATGTTGATTTATTAGTATCAACCTCAAAAATGATACTGCCACCATTTCCGCCATCGCCACCATTAGGACCCCCTAAAGGTACATGAGCCTCTCTTCTAAATGATACGATACCATTACCACCATTACCTGCTTTTAATTTTACTATTACTCTATCTACAAACATATATACCTCCAAAAAAAATCCCCAAAACCTTGGGGATAATTATTAAGCTTGTGGATAAACAGAAACTTTTTTTCTATCTTTACCTAAACGTTCAAATTTAACGATACCATCAACTAAAGCAAATAATGTATCATCGCCTCCACGTCCTACATTAGTACCTGGATGAATCTTAGTACCACGTTGACGATAAAGGATTGAACCAGCTGTAGCAAATTGTCCGTCAGCTTTTTTAGCTCCTAAGCGTTTTGAATGAGAATCACGACCGTTCTTAGTAGAACCAACTCCCTTTTTAGATGCAAAGAATTGAATATCTAATACAAATTTCATGGATCACACCTCCTGTATTTCTACTTTAATATTTTGACTAAAACTCTGTTCAATCGTCTGTAACTGAATAAGTCCAGTCTGCATGATCGTTTGTGATATTTCATCAGGACTATTAATACTAATAGTAATATTATTACTAGCAACTTTTGGTTCATCATGATGTAACATATCTACAGCATTACATAAACCAAACATAATAGAACTAACACTAGCACAAACTAAATCATTTCCATGCTCATCATAGTTAGCATGGCCTGTTACGTTTATACTGATAATATAATTATCTTTAGTACAAACCATTACTTTAATCATTGATTAAGCCTCAATTTTTTCTACAATAAGCTTTGTATATGGTTGTCTATGACCTTGTCTTCTGTAAGTAGAACCTTTTTTAGCTTTGTATTTGAAAATATCAATTTTCTTTCCTTTGCCATTCTTTTCTACTTTACAAGTAACTTTTGCACCCTCAACATATGGAGTACCGATCTTAGTAGTCTCACCTGCAAAAAGAACAACTTTGTCGATTACAACTTCATCACCAGCATTAACATCTAGTTTTTCAACAAAATATGCTTGTCCTTCTTCAACACGTAATTGCTTACCGCCTGTTTCGATAACTGCGTACATTCTTTTGCACCTCCTATATTCATTTATCTTAAGACGCGCCAAATAAAGGTGATATTGCTATACTTTAATACCTTTTTCGAGCGGTTATAGACCCTATAGGGGCTAATAACATAGAGATTATAACAAAAACCCTTTTGTGCGTCAATAAAAAGATGCAAAAATAAGCTAAACTAAAGCTCATTTAACATTCTAACGATCTTATCTTTCATGATATCATAACTATCACTTTTACTAGCTTCATAAAGCTTCTTAGTGCCATCAAAAAAACTAGGAACATAATAATAGTCTAAACTATCAGCAAGCTCTTTTTCATGATTTTCTTCAGCATATATTACTTCAACATCATGATCTTTTAATACTTCATCCAAGATCTTCTTAGCGTTATTGCAATATGGACAGCCATTAAGATACATCATCGTTATCTTTTTCATCTATACCACCTTCTTCATATAACTTAGCTAACATTTCTTTAGTAAAACCTAATTCTTTATTATCGATCTTATGTTTTGCCTGTATATATTTTAACATATTTCCATTATGATATGCCAAATATACCTGTATACTTTTATTTATAAAATCATATTTAGTTTTAATACATAGTTTTTCAATAAATACTTTAATAAATAAAGCATAATAACCATCAGTTTGCATAGCATATCGAGAAAGTATCTTTACATCATCGACATCTTCATCAATAATATTTAAAACAATTTTATTATGATAATTGATCTTATCTAAATAAGCTAACAAAACTAGGACATTAATAATACAAAAAGCATCCTGTCCAAAATATAATTCAATGTTATCACAGTTTAAATAATCATATTTAATAATATCATCTATCTTTTGATGATAGATATCTAGTGTTGTATTTAAGGAACTAACTCTTAAACTGATAAAGTCATCAGTGAAAAGATGTTCATTAACTCTACCTATCATAAAAGCTTCATTAAAGGCAAAACTGTTTAAACCTGTTTTCCTTTGAAATATCTCATTAAAACATTCACCATTAGTAATGATCATTTTTACCTCTTATCAAACATAAATATGTCTAGAATTGTTCAAATGCTTTTTGAATCGTTTCATGATCTAAATTGATCAACTGTTCAAAATCATATCTAAAAGATAGATGATCAACAAATTTAGCTCCAAGATAATAGCCTACATCACCATAACCATAATAATTAGTCCAGTCACCAAAATATCTTTGATTATATATATCCATATCAGCCAGATCATTTTTAAAATCTGTTTTGATCATATCAAAACAATCTTCACAAAAAGTTAGATAACCATTTTTATCCTGATGAAAATAATTAGGATCTTCTTTTAATAGCTGTTCAAAATGCATTGCGATACCTTCATAATATAGCTGATAGATAAAGCTATCATTATTTAGATCTAAATTACCATATACCATATGATATATATGCCCTAATTCATGATATATAAGACCATACATATCATCAATAGATGTCCAGTCTAGTTCCAGTATCTTTTCAATACCTAATAGTATTACATGTCTATTATCAATAATAGTTGCCCATCCAGCTCCATTTAATAAACCTAGATATAAGTAAATATCAACATCCATCTCCTTAAAATGCTGCTTAACTTTGTCATCTAATCTTTCAGTGATCTTTTGAAAATTATCTATTACGATATCTAATTTAGGATGATGATAAACATTATTAAGTAAGGGCAGAAAATCCTCTTCATAGCTATATTGACCACTTATAACATACTGTTCAAGATCATCTTTAAACATATGTGCCTTATTATTTAGAAAGCTATTAATATATTTTTCCCATTTATTTATATTAAAATCTCCATCATCAAAGATCTCATCTATCTTATCTAATGTATTATAAGCTCTTATCATCTAATTATTTCATCTCTTTCTAATTTAACGATATCGATATCGCCTCTTCTGATTTCTAATAAAACACTAACAGCTTCATCCTTATTTTCATCATATACGATCTTCATTCTTGTTATCTTAAATCCATATTGATTACAATAATGATTAATGATCATACAATAAGAAGCACGATGTACCATATATATCCTTCCATTGTCTTTTAAAAGTCGTTTATAAGCCTTAAAAAGCTCATCCAAGGGCAAATAATGATCATGCCTTGCAGCCATAAGAAAATGATTCTCATTCTTATTACCATTTTTAGCGGTATGAAAATAAGGAGGATTACAAACAATAACATCATATATACCCACATTAAAATCCTGTATAGGCATATGATAAAGCTTAGCATTCAAACCATTATATTCCATATTAAAAGCAGCTAATTCAATAGCTTCTTTTAAAATATCAACTCCAGACAGATCATCAGTATATCTAGAAGCATACAACAGTAAAGCACCATTATTAGTACCAATATCCAAGACACTCTCATTCTTTTTAACAAGCATAAAATTACCCAAAAGATGAGTATCAGTATTAACTCTAAACATATCCTTTCGCTGTTTTAGATAAATATTAGTATCTGGTAAATAATCAAAAGACATTTTCTTGTTTTAACTCAAAATAAAAACATGAGCCCTTTCCTAATTCACTTATAACCCCATAATTAGCATCATGAGCATCCAATAAAGCTTTAACAATAGCTAATCCTAAACCTGTTGAAGTCTGATTTCTTCTAAAACTCTTATCAATTTTATAATAGCGATCCCAGATATAAGGCAGATCCTCACTCTTGATACCATCACCATTATCACTAACTTCTACCCTAACACATTCATCAAGCTTAATAACTCTTATTATGATCTTAGCATGATCTTTAGTATGCTTGATCGCATTACTAACAAAATTATATATAACCTGTTTGATCTTAAATTCATCGCCATAGACGATAACACTATCATCCATTTCATATTCCATTTTGATCTTTTGACTATCGATCAAAACCTCATTTAAGCTAACAACTTCTCTTATTGATTTAACGATATCAAAATTAGTCTGTTCTAACACATAATTACCCGACTGTAATTTACTAAGTTCTGACATATCATTTACTAAATGTGTCAGATAATCGACTTCACTGATAATAACATTCAGATGTTCTTCTCTTTTAACAGGATTATCACCTGATATATCTAAGATCATTTCGGCATATGCTTTGATCATTGTCAAAGGCGTCTTGATATCATGAGAAACATTCGCAATCAGATCTTTTCTAAGCTCATCTACTTTACTTAATTTATCTGTTGCATCATTTAAAGTATTAGCCAGTTCATTAGTCTCAGTAAAATACGAATTGTTAAATCGAACATTATAATTACCCGTAGCTAAGACATCTGCACTCTTTTTCATTTCTACGATAGGATTAGATAGTTTATTAGAAATATAGATCGCAATAACTATAGATACGATAATAATGATCAAAGTGTATGTTAAATATTGCGTTAAAAAGAAATTAACCAAAGAATCAAGTGGTTCCAAAGGACTATTGATATATAAATAATAATTAGATAGATTAGCATTTATCATTTTGCCATATAATATCGTTTCCTGATTGGTTTTAGTATTAGTTATAGTCAGATTAAGCTGACCATTATCTTTTTTAATAAACTCATTTAAATAATATGCATCTTTATTGCAGGAAAAGCTAATATCATTGATCGTTAATACCTGATTAAAAACACAGCTGGCTCCTAAACTATCAGCACTATAGATTATTTTCCCATTTTCATTGGTAATGATAGCACAAACATTATTATCAACAACGATCTTAAAAGCCTCATCTATAGATGCTTTACTATTATCATTAATAACATATTTTTGAATATCCTGTGAAATCAGTTTAACTGCCTGGACTTTATTATCTCTAAAATATGGTCTGATCAATGAGAATTGTAAAATTCCCATTACAAAAACAACTCCTAAGGCCACTAAGAAGACAATTAACCAGACATTAAACTTTAATCCCTTAAAATCAAGCTTCAAACTTATATCCCATTCCTCTAACAGTTACAATAAAATCACGATATGGTCCTAAATTATGTCTTAGCATCTTAATATGGGTATCAACCGTACGATCTTCCCCAAAGTAATCAATATCCCATACCTCTTCCAGTAATCTTTCTCTTGATAAAGCAATATTACGATTTTTGACCATATAGAATAATAGATCGATCTCTTTAGGTGTTAAATTAACCTTCTGGTTATCAACAATAACACTGCGGCCATCAATATCTATCGTTAACCCTTTAAAGGTTAAAATAGTATTATTACTAGCTTTACCCCTTTCAACGATCACCTTGACTCTTGCCATTAATTCTTTACAAGAAAATGGTTTAACAACATAATCATCTACACCTAATTCAAAGCCAAACAGTTTATCATATTCCTCATTTCTAGCGCTTAACATAATAATAGGAATCTTTTTTAGACTCTTGATCTGTTTACAAGCTGAAAAACCATCAAGATTAGGCATCATAACATCTAAAATGATACAATCATAATCATTATTCTTAACTTTATCTATAGCCTCTAAACCATCAGAAGCCTCATCTACTTCATAACCATTCATTAAAGAATACTCTTTAACAACTTCTCTTATTTTTAATTCATCATCTACTATTAATAATCTTGTCATAAATCCACCTTCTCATTACTAATCGTATTAACTAAGCATGAGCCTTCTTTTTCAATTTTACCACTAAAATAGATATAATTTGAAGCACTTAAATAGTTCATACATTTTTCATATAAATTAGGCATGACTACAAGATCTAAAGTTGAAGTTTCATCCTGTACAACGACAAAAGCCATTAAATAGCCATTTTTCGTACGATGCTGCTTAACTTTAACGATTCTTGCAAAAGCCTTTTCAATAATATATCTTTCTTTTAATCTAACCAAAGGTTCAACATTGATCTTTAACTGCTGCTTGATTTCAATAATAGGATCATCCTGCAAATTAAATCCCAATGCATCCTTTTCTCTTTTGATCTTTTCAAACTTATTCTCTTGAATATTAAGCATAACAGGTCGAGAAACCAGGTTTAGATCAATAGTTATCTGTCCATATGTCTCTATCTTAATAAGATCACTATAACTAAATGCATCATCAATGGCATTCAACAAAGTCTTTCTAGTCTTATTAAAACTATCTAATGCACCAGCATCGATCAAAGCCTCAATACTCTTCTTTGTTATTTTATGAATAGACATTCTAGCTACAAAATCATAGAAATCACTAAAAGCATCTTTTTCATATTCATCCTTGATCACATTCGCAACATTGCTGGAAATATTCTTGATCGCACTTAATGGGAATCTAATTCCCTCTTTTTCAAGCGTAAATCTGGTACATGCATGATTGATATCAGGATATAATATCTTTATTCCTTTTTTTCGACATTCATCGATATATTCAGCCATCTTGCTATCAGAACCTAATACCCCATTTAATAAAGCTACATAAAACTGACTAGGATAATTAGCTTTTAAATAAGCCATCTGATAAGCAACATAACCATATGCCACAGAATGTGATTTATTGAAACCATAATTAGCAAATCTTAAGATCATATCATAGATATCAATGGCTAATTGCTTATCATATCCTTTATTGATACAGCCATTGATAAAATCATTACGTAGTTCAATTAAACTATTCTCTTGTTTTTTAGCCATAGCTTTTCTTAAAATATCAGCTTTAGCCAAACTAAAATCAGCCATAACTTTTGCTATTTGCATGATCTGTTCCTGATAGATGATAATACCATAGGTATCTTTTAGTATAGGTTCTAAAGCTGCTGTTTGATATTGAATATTATAAGGATCATTTTTATTCTTTAAATAAATATCAATATTCTCCATTGGTCCTGGTCTAAATAAAGCTATCGTAGCAACAATATCTTCAAATCTAACAGGCTGCATCTTTCTTAATAAATTACGTATACCATCAGATTCCAGCTGAAATACTCCTATCGTATCTACCTGTCTTAGTAATTTATAGGTTTTTTCATCATTAAGATCGATTTTCATAATATCAAATGTTAAGTCAACATCATGTATCAATTCAACTACTTCCTCAATAATACTAAGATTTCTTAATCCCAGAAAATCCATCTTGATAAGTCCTATTTCCTCTAGATATTCCATAGTATATTGACATATCGTCCTATTATCATTTGTGATGATCAAAGGAACTACTTCATTAAGATCTTCTTTGCTAAGACAAATACCAGCGGCATGCATCGAAGTATGACGAGGTAAACCTTCTAATCTAAAAGCAACATCGAATATCTTTTTCACTTGCTTATCTTCATCATATAGCTTTTTTAGATTACCATTATCAGCCAAAGCCTTTTTTAAGGTCATTTTAGGCATATTAGGAATCATTTTTACAATACTATCTATACGATATGAAGGCATATTTAAAACCTTTGCAACATCCCTAATGACCTGTCTAGCCTTCAATGTCCCAAAAGTAACGATATTACATACATGATTACTGCCATATCTATCATATACATAATCAATGATCATCTCTCTTTTATTATCAGGAAAATCCGTATCAATATCTGGCATTGAAATACGATCAGGATTTAAGAATCTTTCAAACAAAAGATCATATTTAATAGGATCGATATCAGTAATGCCTAAGCAATAACTAACCAGACTGCCTGCAGCACTACCTCTGCCAGGACCAACATAGATATGTTTCTTTTTGGCATAAAGAATAAAATCATATACTATTAAGAAATAATCTTCAAAATGCATTTTAGAGATCACTGACAATTCATATTTCAAACGATTGACATAATTATCATTTAACTTATTATTTAAACGGCGATTTAAACCAAATAAACACAATTGTTTCAAATATTCAAAGCTAGATACCTGATTATTATTTTTATATAAAGGCAAAGAAGTCTTAATATCCATCTTTACATTACACATATCGCCAATAATATCTGTATTATATAAATCATCCATTTCATATATCTTACTCATTTCCATCTCTGATTTGATATATCTTGATTTAATAAGTGACAACGAAACATCATTGATCGTTTTTTGTTGTTTGATAGCACAGATAACTTTATGACAGTAATCATCTTCAGCTTTTGCATAGTATATCTTATTTAATGCTACTGTTTTGATCTTAAGATTATTGCATATCCTTTTTAACAAACTATTTCTTTGAGCATAAAATAAAGATTCATTAAAACTAAGACCGACATAAAATTCCTTTAGATCTTCTTTAAGCTTTAATAATAAACTATTAAGCATAGCTTCATCTTCATCGATCAAAGCCTTCTGCAATACACCCTCATCATTAAATACAATTAAGACACAGTCTTCCTTTAACTTAATAAACTCTTCGATAGTTAAATACTTATTAGCACTAATTATCGTACTAGCTTTCATTAAATTCTTATATCCATTATCATTTTTAGCAAGTAATTCAAAATTAACAACCTCTTGCATATACATAACACTACATACTAAACCATATATAGGCTTTATATCAGCTTTTAAACAAGCTTTTCTAAACTCCATGGCACCATACATAACATTAACATCTGATAAGCAGACACTCTTAAAACCCATTTCCTTATTTATATTAACTAAATCTGAAATGGTTAAAGTACTATTTAATAATGTATAAGCACTGTTAGCATGTAAATGTATCATATTTTTCTCCGTTATTTAATTTTAACATAATAGTTGATAAGATTTTACAAAGGTTATAAAATTTAGTTGTAAAAATAGAAATGGAGCCATTAAATGAAAATAGCTTATTTATGTGATAGTGGAACCGGAAGATCCATTGATTATTTTAAAGAAAAAGGAATATTTAGTTTACCATTACAGCTGGCATGTGACAATAAAACCTACCAGGATATGGAAAATATGGATAATCAGGCCTGTATTGACCTATTAAAACAAAAGAAAGTACTTACTACATCATTACCATCTTATGGTCTTATCGATGAATTATTCGCTAAGTTAAAGCAGCAGAATTATGAAAAAGTAATTGCTGTTCCTATTTGTAGTGGTTTAAGTTCAACTATTAGTGCTTTATGTACAAGTGCTGCTCAATATGGTTTAGATATCAAATGCTATGATACCTATGTAACAGCAGTAGTAGAAGAATATCTGATTGAAAAGATCAAATACTGGACGGAACATGATCTATCAGAGACAGAAATCGATAAAAGAGCTGATGAAGTCATTGCTTCATGTGATACCTTATTATTACCAGTAGATTTAGATCATTTAAGACGTGGTGGCCGTTTGAGTCCTCAAGCTGCCCTATTAGCTGGCTTATTAAAGATCGTACCTATTTTAAGGATCAATAAAGCTACTAATGGCAAGATCGATACTTTAAATAAAGTTAGAACTAAAGCAAAAGCAATTTCAACTACGATTGAATATATGAAAAAAGCTAATATCGATGAAAGCTATTTAATTACCGTTGCACATGTTGATTGCGAGATGGATGCACAGAAATTAGCAGCTCAATTACAAAATGAATTTCCTAATACCAAGATCCAGGTAATTAAATTATGTAATACAGTTAGTGCTCATACGGGACTAAATTGTCTTGCTATCCAATATTTTAAACAAATAGACTAATAATTTATCTAATAGTATGGTAGAATATTGAAATGCTCAAGGAGGGTGTTTAATGGACAATAAAGATATTGACAATTACACCAATGAAAAAAACATTGAAGAAAGCCAAATCACGCTTGATAAGCAAGCAGATAAAAATATTGAAAAAACGATTACGATCAAATCAATTAAAGATGTAGAACCTAAATATAAAAAGCCAAAAAGAACGAAATGGGAAAAATTTCGTTTAGTTATGGCTTTTGTTGTTTGTTTTTGTGTCTTAATTGAGTTCATGGTCTTTGCAGGCGGTATTGCTGTTTGTATTGACATGATAAAAGATGCTCCAGTATTAAATATTGATGACTTTGTAGGTAATGAATCAACAAAGATGTATGATCGAAATGGTGAGATCATCACTGAAGTTGGTGCATATCTTAGAGAAAATATTACTTATGAGGATATGCCTGAAGCATTGATCGATGCTGTTTTAGCAATCGAAGATTCTCGTTATTTTGAACATTTTGGTTTTGATATTCCTCGTTTTATCAAAAGTGGTGTAGAAGTTGTAAAAGCTAGAAGCTTTGTTCAAGGTGGCTCTACTTTAACGATGCAGCTAGTTAAGAATACATATTATCAGACTGATAATATCGAAGGCGGAACAATGGCTGAAAAGAAAATTGAACGTAAAGTTCAGGAAATCTATTTAGCTATGCAGTTAGATAAATCATTTGATAAAAAAACGATTTTTGAATTATATTTAAATAAGTTAAATTTTGGTGGTAATATCCGTGGTGTTCAAAAAGCTGCCTATTATTACTTTGGCAAGAGTGCTTCAACACTTAATACTTCTGAATGTGCTTTATTAGCAGGAGTTATTAATGGACCAAACGGCTATAACCCTTATTATCATTTAGAAGAAGCTACTGATAGAAGAAATACGGTTTTAGATATGATGGCATACCATGGCTATATTACTTTGGAAGATTGTGAATTAGCTAAAAGCATCAAAATTGAAGATCAGTTAGTTGGAGAAGATTATAGTACTGTTCAAAGTGGTTCACAGTATCAAAGCTATATTGATGTGGTAATTCAGGAAGCTCAGGAAATTACTGGTAAAGATCCAAGCTTTTATGGTATGACTATCTATACTAATATGGATCGTAATATCCAGCAACAGATCGAAAGAATACAAAATAGCGAAGATATTCGCTTCCCTGATGATCTGATGCAGGTATCAATGATCACGATTGAAAATGATACAGGTTCGATCGTTGGTGTTGGTGGAGGAAGAAATTATGAAGGTGCGCGTTTATTGAATCGTGCTATCAGTCAATATAAACAGCCTGGTTCTAGTGTTAAGCCATTATTATCATATGCCTTAGCGTTTGAATATCTTGGATGGTCATTAGATCATATCGTTACTGATAGACCTATCACCTATCCATTTGAATCTCGAGTATTAGTTAACTTTGACGGTAAATATCGTGGCGATGTGCCATTAAAAGATGCAGTCGGTACTTCTTTAAATATTCCAGCAATATTGACCTTAGAGGAAGTAGTTGATACTATTGGTAAAGAAAAAGTTGTTGATTATATGCAATCTTTGGGATTTACTAGAGTTACTGATGATAATTTCCACTTATCATTTGCTATTGGTGGTACCTGGTTTGAAACAACACCATATGAAATGGCTGGTGCTCAAGCTGCTATGTTAAATGGTGGTATTTATAATAAGCCTCATACGATTGAAAAGATCATTATGCAAGATGGAAGTGTTTACTACCCTTCTGATCAAAATCGTAAAGTTATTTCTAGTGGCAGTGCATGGATGGTTACAGAATTGTTATATAATAATGTTTATGGTCCTTATTTTAACTATATGCAGATATTAAAAAGAGATTATCCGGTTTATGCTAAAACTGGTACTTCTGACTGGGGCAGCGATGGTCTTCAGTATGGTATACCAAAAGGTGCTGCTAAAGATAGATGGATGATTGCTTCAACTGCTGAATATACTAATGCTTTATGGGTTGGATATGATAAAGGAATAAGTGGTATGAACACATATTTTAGCTCATATAAGAGCAGTTTAAACATTCCAGGTAACATTAACAAGCTAATACTTGATGCCTGTGAAACAAGCTCAAATATGGCTAAACTTGAAAATGGTATTACTAAACCAAATGATGTTGATGAAATAACTTATGTCTATGGTACATATCCATATGCTAAACCTGAGAATTGGATGACATCTGATCAGATCGTTACTTCATATGTATCAAAAGCCGGCGAAAAAGATCTGGTAAGTATCTATGATTATGAATTTGATGGTGAATTCAATGGCATAAGTGCCAGTCAAAATGAAGACGGTGGCATCAATATCAGCTGGTCAGTTGGTAATGGCGGATGCTTTGGAAATGAAAAAGATATATCATTAATTGATGATTATAATAACATTCCAGCTTATGGTACTTGCTTATTTGATTACTCATGGATCTTAGGAGAATCAAATATAACTTATTGGGCAACGATATATTCTGATGGTAATCAGGTTGGTTCAGTATCAACAAATATCCCATCATATTCAGGATGGCCTGGAGAACTATATGGCAATGTCAAGGTATGTGGCGGTTATACCAGCAATGAATATACTAGTGAAACCAAGTGTACAGCCTTTGATTATTCATATGGTTATTGGGATGACTCATGGGGTCCTCGACCTTGGTAAAATAAATTAATGGCGTGACAAAAGTCACGCCATATTTTTATATACTTATGTCTATTTAATCAGATCCTTAACAACTTCCGAAGCAATGATCAAACCAGCAACACTTGGAACAAAAGCAACAGAACCTGGAATATCTCTTCTTTGTGTACACTTGTGCTTGGTACCTGGAGGACAAATACATTGGGTACGACAGCTGATTGACATATCTTCTAGTGGTCTAATTGGTTTTTCTTTTGAATATACAACTTTCAGATGTTTAACATTACGTTTCTTTAATTCTCTACGCATAACTCTAGCCAATGGATCAACACTGGTTTTATAGATATCCGCAACTTCAAATGCTGTTGGATCTAATTTATTTCCTGCCCCCATTGAACTGATAATAGGAACATTTGCTTCATTAGATTGTAAAACTAAAGCTATCTTGCCACTTACGGTATCAATTGCATCCACAACATAATCATATTGACTAAAATCAAATTCATCTTTTGTCTCAGGTAGATAAAAACAATTATGACAGTATACCTTGCATTCAGGATTGATCTCATTGATCCTATCTCTCATGACATCTACCTTATATTTACCTACCGTCTTTCTAGTTGCAATCAACTGACGATTGATATTAGTTAAACAAACTTTATCATCATCAACCAGATCGATAGCTCCTATTCCGCTTCTAACTAATGCTTCACAGACATATCCCCCTACACCACCAATACCAAAAACAATTACTCTTTTTTGTTTTAGTAGCTGCATTGCTTCTTTGCCAAGCAATAATTGTGTACGTGAAAATTCATTTAACATATCTTACCACCTTGATCTAACTTTAGTATTTTAACATGATTTTAAAAATATAGTTAAATTATCATCTAAAAAGAAGAGCTAAAACTCTTCTTTCAATTCTCTATTCATTAAATCATTAATAGCCTGATAACAATCCTTACCTTCATATAAGACTTTATATACTTCACTGGTAATAGGCATAGAAATATTATTCTTGATAGCTTCTTCATAAACGATCTTGCAGGCTTTGATACCTTCTACTGTTTTAGTATTATGAGCTAAAAAATCAACAGCGCTACCAGCTTTACCAATAGCTAAACCAGCCTGGAAATTACGTGAATGAACGCTGGTACAAGTAACGATAAGATCACCTACACCATCTAATCCTAAATATGTATTAGGATTAGCACCATAGAAAATACCATATCGGGTCATCTCTGCCAAACCTCTAGTCATAAGTGCTGCTTTAGCATTATCTCCCTGACCAATACCAGTTAATACACCAGAGGCAATTGCCATGATATTCTTAATAGCAACACCTATTTCAGCACCAATAACATCAGTATTGGTATAAACTCTAAAATAAGAATTAGAAAATAATCGTTGTACTACCTTTGCAGCTTCAATATCATCACTAACAGCATTTAAACAAGTCATAAGTCTAATAACTACTTCTTCAGCATGACTTGGTCCAATTAGACTAACAATAGCTTTTTTACTTTTAGAACTAAGATTCTTATCAATAACAACACTTAATCTTTCATGAGTTGTAGGATGAAAACCCTTTGATACATTGATAATAATAGCTGGTTTAGTACTATGTGCTTCTATTTTATTACAAACTTCTTCAATAGCCTGACTTGGTATACCCAATAATAAGACATCAGCATCCTTTATACATTCAATATCCATAGTAGCTTTGATCTTATCGGATAATATGGCATCAAAGTACTTGCTGTTTTTATGATTAGTATTAATATCATCGATTTCTTCTTTACATATACCCCAAACAATTACTTCCTGATCATTATCAGCAAGAACATTAGCTAAGGCACAGCCCCAGCTTCCACTTCCTAATACTACTACTTTCATTACTTATCCCTTCTTTCGAGCAATGATCCTTATTGGTGTACCATCAAAGCCAAAGGCTTCTCTTATTTTATTTTCTAAATAACGACGGTAGCTAAAATGTAGCAGTTTTGGATCATTTACACTTAAAACAAATGTCGGAGGCATAGTTGATACCTGTGTAGCATAAAGGATCTTAAAACGCTTGCCATTGATGGCT
>JALEVB010000015.1 GCA_022780745.1 Erysipelotrichaceae bacterium | reverse complement strand
TACTTATTCTAGTATCTATCTTGCTCCATATGTATGGTATCTATTAAGATGCAATGTTAAACCTAAGGCTAAAAAACCTGGCAAGAAGTATAAAGAAGATGTAGATGAATATACAATTAAAGGAATTAATGCTTAATTAAGATATGACTTATGTCATATCTTTTTTAATAAAAAAGCAGCTATTAGCTGCTAAAAGTGTTGTGAAAATGGGGGATAGTTAGTGAAGGTCATTACTTGATCATGATGTTTGAATGTTAACTGATAACAATATAACATAGGATTTGTTTGTTCATCTTTAGAACCATATTTGTGATCACCGACGATAGGGTATCCTCTTGAGGCAAACTGGACTCTGATCTGATGTGTTCTTCCTGTTTCTAGTTTGATCTTTACTAATGATCTGTTGTTATGATATTTAAGGGTTTCAAATGTTAAAGATGCTTCTTTAACATTTTTTCTTAATTTTTTAACGACATATACTTTATTCTTACTGCTATCTTTGTATAGATAGTCTTTTAAGCTTCCATTTAATGAAGTTGTACCATGGACGATAGCGATATATTCTTTGATCATTTCTTTGTTTTGTACGCATTTTGATAGGTCTGCAGCACTTTTTTTGTTTAGGGCATATACCATTACTCCGGATACATTTTTGTCTAAACGATGAATAGGATAGACATTGGTAGTGGTATATTCTTTGATCATGTCTACCATTTGTTTTTCACTATCGATACCTACTGGTTTAATTATAACGATTATGTCTTTATCTTGATATAGTATTTCCATTTGGATATAAGTAATTTAGAAAGTCTGGTAGACATTTTTCCCATGTTGCTTCATCATGATAGCCATTTACTAGTAAACGACAATAGGTATCACAGCCTTTTTTTGTGAACTCATGATTAATTTGTAACATTTCATTTAATCTGATTGCTAGTACTTTTTTGCTATTGGTTTCATTAGCGCCAAAGTTTAGATATATCTTTGTGTCTTTGTTCATATTGGTGTTTCTTACATGATTTAATAGCTTTTTAAAGCACATTTCAGTTGAACTTGATAGACAGGCTGCTTTAGAGAAAACATCGTTGTATTGGCTTATCATGTAGATTGACATTAGTCCTCCCATAGAACTTCCTGCAATACCTACATGTTCTCTTGAACTATGTACTCTAAATCTTTTTTCAATAGCTGGTTTTAATGTTTCTACAAACCATCTGGCTGTGATCTTGCCATCATCTTTAATATGTTTGACATAACGGTCATAACCAATAAAAGGGCAATATTCATCAAGTCTTTTATTGCCATAATGATTACAATCTACACCAACGATGATTAGATCATCACGATTTTTATCTAAATATTTTTTCATGCCCCAGCTTTTGCCATAAGTAGCTGTACTATCATCAAACAGATTATGACCATCAAACATATATAAAACATCATATAGTTTATCAGTCTGATCATAATTGTCTGGTAAATAGATATAAACTAAACGAGGACTTTGACCTAAAGGTTTGATATTTAATTTAATAGTTTTTATCATAAGCTACATCCAGGTAATCTTTTTCTCATTATGAGCAAGGATTCTTTTAATGTTGTCTTTATGACGATAAGTAACAAAGACAAATAAAATAAGAATAGAAAGTGAAACACTTAAATCATTATGTAGTAAAAAGCTAACAATAACTGCGATAAATATGGCACTCATGCTACTAAATGAAACCATTTTCGTTAAATATAGAATAATAAAGAAACAGATAACAATAAAGAAAAACTGATAGAATACATGATGGGTTACAAATAAGGCAATACCTAGAAAATAACCCATGGTTGTTGATACAGCCTTACCACCTTTGAAATTAGCAAAGATAGGAAAACAATGACCAACGCAGCAGGCAAGACCAGCAATAATGGTTGCCTGTGGTGCAAAATAATGACAGAATAATACAACAAAGAAGGCTTTTAGACCATCTAAAATAGTTACTGATACACCGGCTTTTTTCCCTAATACTCTGCCTGCATTAGTACCTCCAAGATTGCCAGAACCTAAAGTTCTAATATCAGTATTATAGAATACTTTTCCTATAACTAAAGCCCAGGGAATTGAGCCAAATAAATATGCTAAAACAATTGCAATAATGCTTTTCATTGATTAATGCTCCTTATACTATTGATGAGTTAAAACTCATCAATAGTATAAGATATTTTTTTTAATTATGCTATAATATTTCATGATCGGAGAAAAGTTTTATGGAGTTTGAAAATCTTAGAAAGAAGTATCCTTTTTTTATTTTTCATAATTATGATATACAAGAAAATAATGAAGAATTTAAGGTTGTTTTTCATTTTGAAATCCTAGGTCTGGAGCATTTTGAGCCTACATATACATTAAAGAAAAAAGATATAAATATATATAAAGATCTTAAAGTAGTTAAACAGGCTTGTTTTGGTTTAGGAATGGTGGAACTTATCAGCTACTGGAAGATCACATGTAGTCCTAATGTGATCATTGAATGTGGCAGTTTAGATGAGTTTCAGATAAACTGGTTTAAGAAATTGTATTATAAGGGTTTAGGAGAGTTCTTTTATACCAATAATATCGCTACTAATATCGATGATTTTATGAATATCAAAGCTTATGGTAATGATATTGAAGGTGATGATTATCCATATGAAGTTGATGGTAATCTGATATGTGTTGGTGGAGGAAAGGATTCTTTTGTTAGTTTAGATCTATTAAAAGATGAATTTGATCATAATGATGCCTATGTTATTAATAAGGTTCAAAGTGCTATTCATAGTGCGATAGCAGCTGGTTATGCTAATAAGCTTATTAATCCTAGCCGTAGTTTGGATAGCAGAATGCTAGAGCTTAATAAGAAGGGTTATTTAAATGGTCATACACCTTTTAGTGCTATGGTTGCGTTTGCTTCATATCTAACAGCTTTGATCTATCATAAGAAATATATCGTATTATCTAATGAAGCTAGTGCTAATGAGTCTACAGTTAAGGATATGGATGTTAATCATCAGTATTCTAAGAGTTATGAGTTTGAATGTGATTTTAAGGAATATACAGCTAGATATCTTGATGATAAGATCTTATATTTTTCTTTATTAAGATGTTTAAGTGAGATGCAGATCACAAAATTATTTAGTCAATTAGAAGCTTATCATTCAGTATTTAAAAGCTGTAATGTTGGTTCTAAGAAGGAGATATGGTGTAATCATTGTGCCAAGTGTTTATTTGTTTATATTATGTTAAGTGCTCATCTTGATGATGATAAACTAGATAATATTTTCCATGATAATTTATTAGAAAATGAAGAATTATTAGATATTTTTGATGAGTTATGTGGTATCAATGATAATAAGCCTTTTGAATGTGTTGGTACTAGAGATGAAGTTAATACGGCTATATGTTTAGCTATTAAAAGAAGAGATCATATTCCGTATTTATATCGTCATTATATGGATAGCAAATATTATGAATATTATAAAGATAGAAATGATTATGAGCATTTTTATAATCATGATCATATGATTCCGTCACATTTTGAAAATTATATTAAGGAAAGAAAGATCTATTAAGATGAAAGAGTTATTATTAGAAGAATTTAAAGATAAGAAAGTATTGATATGGGGTTTAGGAAGAGAAGGTAATTCTACTTATCGTCTACTTCGTAGTTTATTGCCTGATCAGCTTTTATATATCTGTGATAATAAAGCTGATCTGTCTTCATATGACAATACGGTCAAAGTATTGCAGGAAGATCTTGTTTTTGATGATTATGACATTATTATGAAGGCTCCTGGCATCATTTGTGATAGACATGATAATATTACAGGTCAAACAGATATCTTTCTTAAACATTTTAAAAACAATGTTATTGGTATTACTGGTACTAAAGGGAAGAGTACGACATCAAGTTTGACTTATCATATCCTTCATAATTATTATCCTAATAGTTTTTTAGTTGGTAATATTGGTGTACCTTGTTTTGAAATACTAGATAAAATGAATGAAGATAGTATTGTTGTTTTTGAATTAGGCTGTCATCAGCTGGAATTTAGTAAACATAGTCCGCATGTTGCGATCATTTTAAATATTTATGAAGAACATTTAGATCATTATCATACTTTTGAGAATTATTATCAGACTAAGTTAAGAGCTGTAAGATATCAAAATGAGAATGATATAGCTTTGATCAATAAGGATATTGAATATGATACTAAAGCTAAAGTATATCTATTAGGTAAAGATATTAGAAATGAAAATAATACTTTGATATTTAATGATGATAGAGTGATTATTGAAGATACTAAATTAATTGGTGAGCATAATTATTATAATATGGCTATATGTTACGCTATTGGCAGATTATATGGTTTGTCTGATGATGATATCAAAAAGGCTATTGCTTCTTTTAAACCATTAGAACATCGTTTAGAACCATTTTTAAAGGTCAATGGTATTACTTATGTTAATGATTCTATCAGTACTATCAATGAAACCTGTATTATGGCTATTAAAGCTTTAAAGGATGTTGATACGGTTTTGATAGGTGGTTTAGATCGTCATATAGATTATCACTTATTAGAAGACTTTATTGGTGATTGTGATGTTAAACATATCATTTTAATGTATGACAGTGGTAGAAGGATATATGATGAAATGAAGGATAAAAAAGGTTTTGAACGCTGTTATCTGGTAAAAGATCTTCAACAGGCATGTGATCTAGCTATTAGTTTATGTCATAGTGGTATATGTTTGTTATCACCAGCAGCTGCTAGTTATGATCATTTTAAGAATTTTGAAGAAAGAGGAGCTATATTTAAAGCTATGGTGAAGAAGCATTATGGATTATCAGATAATTGATTATGATGTCAATGATATTTGTTTGAAATATCAGGTCAGCGAATTAGTAGCAAAGACTTTTGTTTATAATGGTTTAAATGATCGACAGATAAGACAGGTTTTAGATGACAGATCAGAATATCATGAAAATGACGATATAAATCTAAAAAAAGCTGTAGATAGGATATTAGAAGCTAAAGCTAAAAAACAAAAAGTATTTGTTGCGGGTGATTATGATTGCGATGGTATATGTGCTACAGCAATCATGAAAAATACCTTAGATCTATTAAAAATAGAGAATGGTTATTATATCCCTGATCGCTTTAAGGATGGTTATGGTTTAAATTGTAATATTGTTCAAATGGTAGCGGATAAAGGTTATGATCTGATCATTACTGTTGATAATGGTATTAAGGCATATGAAGCTTTAGAGCTTGCATCAAAGTTAAATATCGATGTTATCGTTAGTGATCATCATATTATTGAAAAAGAGTTAGATAATATCGTTGTTCATCCACAACTGATGAGTGATGATTTTAAAGGTTTATGTGGAGCTGGTGTAGCTTTACAGATGAGTTTAAAACTAATTGGTGAAAATGATCTTCATGATTGTCTGGCAATGATTGCGACGATTGGCGATGTTATGGAATTATTCAATGAAAATCGTATTATCGTTAAAAGAGGCTTAAAGAAAATATATCAGTTTAATAGCTTGTTAAATCTTGCTGGTAAAAATAACAATATTACGGAAGAGGATATTGCATTTAGTATTGTTCCTAAGCTTAATTCTATTGCTAGACTTGATGATGAGTCTAATCCTAATGTTCTGGTCAAGTATTTATTATGTAAAGATCTTATGGTTATCAATAAGCTTAGCAAGCAGATCGATGAATTAAATAATAAGCGTAAAAACCTATCAAAACTCATGTATGATAAAGCTATTGGTCTAGTAAATGATGACGCTTTTATTATTATCGAAGATGATGATTTTAATGAAGGACTTGTAGGTCTGGTAGCAGGCAGAATAGCTAAGGAATGTAAAAGACCTTGTATTATCTTTGTTAAGAAAGAGGGTTTATTAAAGGGTAGTGGCAGAAGTGTCAAAGGTTTTGATATGCATAGCTTTTTAAGCGATTTTGATCTGGTTAGTTTTGGGGGTCATGCACAAGCGGTTGGTTTAGCTATCAATGTCGAAGACTTTGATAGTTTTAAAATGAAAGTTAAAGATAAGATGGTTAATGTTGAGATCAGTGATATTTATGATGAGGCTATAGCTATTAAAACTAAAGATCTTACTTTAGATAACTTAAATCAGTTTGAGAAACTTCATCCTTTTGGTCAAGGCTTTAATAAACCATTGTTTATGATCAAAGATATGATTATTGACAAATATCAGATATTGAAGGATAAATATATTAAGTTTGAACTTGAGTCAAAGATCCAGGCTATTAGTTTTAATACCAGTCATAAAGGTATTACTAGTCCTAAATGTATTGTTGGACAAATTGGAATCAATGAATTTCGTTCGATAAAAAATGTCTCAATTCAAATTAAAGATATGGAATAAAGAAAGTAATTATTGTATAATCTTTTTGTTAAAAGGGTGGTATAAATAATGAATTTAAAAGACTATATTGCAGATATTCCTGATTTTCCTTCAAAAGGTATCTTATTTAGAGATGTTACTCCATTATTAGCTGATGGCAAAGCTTATAAAGAAGCTATTAGTTTATTAGATGATTTTGTAAAGAGTGTTAATGCTGATCTGATCGTTGGACCTGAAAGCAGAGGGTTTATTTTTGGCTGTCCAGTTGCTGCTGATTTAAATATTGGCTTTGCTCCAGTTAGAAAACCTGGCAAGCTTCCTAGAGAAACAATATGTGAAAAATATGAATTAGAATATGGTACTAATGAATTATATATGCATGTTGATGCAGTTAAAAAGGGACAAAAAGTAGTTATCATTGATGATTTATTAGCTACTGGCGGTACTGTTGAAGCTACCTGCAAGATGATCGAGAAATTAGGTGGCGAAGTTGTTGGATGTGCCTTTTTGATCGAACTTGAAGCTTTAAAGGGTAGAGATACTTTAAAAGATTATAATGTTTATTCAATATTGAAATACTAGTGATGATCACTAGTATTTTTACAAAGAAGGATCATAATGTTTGGATATGTAGTAATTAATAAACCAGAATTGAAGTTTAGAGAATTCGATGAATATCGAGGTTTTTATTGTGGGCTATGCCATAGTTTGAAACAAAGATATGGTATCATAGGACAGCTGACCCTTAATTATGATCTTACATTTCTAGCTATTGTTTTAACTGCTTTATATGAAGAAAAGACAATTAAAGTTAATAGAAGATGTATTATCCATCCTTTGCATAAAATGGTACAGTATGAGAATAAATATATTGATTACTGTGCTGATATGACGATCTTATTAAGCTATTATAAGTGTCTAGATGATATTAGTGATGAAAGATCATTTAGTGCCACTATGGAAAGTAAACTACTAAAGAATGCTTTTGCTAGGGTGAGTGAAAAATATCCTGATAAAAAGGAATTTGTTGAAAAACAGTTATTATTGAATCAGAAACTTGAAGAAGAAAACTGTCATGATATTGATAGCTTAGCTAATCTTACCGGTAAGATCATGGCTTGTTTGTTTAATTATCAGGATGATGAATGGTCAAAGTATTTAAAGGATATGGGCTTTTATTTAGGTAAATTTATTTATCTGATGGATGCTTATGAAGATGTTGAAAAGGATGTTAGAAATAAGCAATTTAATATATTTAAAGATAAATATCAAAGTGATAGTTTTGATGATGATACTAAAGAACTGTTAATGATGATGATTGCTAAGTGTACTAATGTTTTTGAAATCTTGCCAATTTTGCAATATCATGGTATTTTAATAAATGTTTTATATTCTGGTGTATGGACAAAGCTAGAAATGATAAGACAAAGAAAGGAAAAAGCAAATGAGAGATCCTTATGATGTTTTAGGTGTAGCACCTGGTGCTAGTGATGATGAAGTAAAAAAAGC
>JALEVB010000114.1 GCA_022780745.1 Erysipelotrichaceae bacterium | reverse complement strand
TGGTGAACTGATGATTGTGGATATGGGTAAGAATAGTGAGGTTGTGCTTGGTTTTACCAAGAGCAGGCTGAATGTTCCGGTAGCGCTTAAGCTTTATAATACGAAGTTTATGCAAGATATGTTTAAGAAGCAGATTAGTTAATATTAATTGTTATGAGGTGAACCTGGGTGGGTTCACTTTTTTGGTTAAAGGGATTGTTTTATAAGTAAATCGTGGTTTTACCATGTTGGTTTTTAAATTATTTACAATGTTGATGTATTGGGGCATTGAATGTTGAGTATGTGTTTTTTGTATGGTGATGTTTTAGGTTATATGTAATACCACCTATAGGGTGGCAATTATCTGTTAGATCTTTATTGAGAATGTTTTGAAAGATATAATATTTGTAAATGAACGATTTATTTTTAACAAATTATACTGATGAAACCTTTTTGAGTAGGTTGAAGCAGTGTTTTAAGCGATGCGTGTCTTTTTCGCTTTCGGTTAGTTTTATAAAGAAAGCGGGTTTAATTCTGTTTGAGAGGGAGATGGAAGAGGCTCTTAGCAGGGGTGTGAAGGGAAGAGTTATTACTTCTACTTATCAGAATTTTACGGATATAGAATCACTTAGAACTTTTAATGAGTGGCAAAGGAAGTACAGTAATTTTGAGTGTCACTTGGATCATGTTTGTTTTGGTGATAATGGTTATCACAGTAAGGGTTATCTTTTTGAGTATGATGATTCTTTGGAGATAATTGTTGGTTCCACTAATATTACTCGTTTTGCGTTAAAGAAGAATATTGAATGGAATATTTCTTTGGTTTCGAAGGAAAGTATTGATTCTTATAATGGGGCAATGAATAATTTTGAATTTTTATGGGAACGTACTTTTGATTTGAATGAAGATAGGATAAAGCAGTATTCTATTCTTCTTGATTATGCTATTGAGAAATGGGATATGGACTATGTTAATCCTATGAGTCAGAGAGTAGTGCCTAACTCTATGCAGCGTAAGGCATTAAAGGAGTTAAGGAGATATAGGGATACTGGGGTTAGTAGGGCACTTATAATAAGCGCTACTGGTTCTGGTAAGACTTATTTAGCAGCTTTTGATGCCAGGAACTTTGATCCTAAGAGGTTGTTGTTCGTAGTGCATAGGGAGACTATATTGAATGATGCCAGGGATTCTTTTATGAAGATCTTTGGTGCAGAGCATACTTATGGTTTGTATACCGGTAATAAGCAAGATTTGGGTTGTGATTTTATCTTTGCGTCTAGTAATATGTTGGCTAGGCATTTAGATGAGTTTGATGCTGAGGAGTTTGACTATATTTGTTATGATGAGGTTCATCACATTATGGCAGATAGTGGTCGTAAGATATTTGAGCATTTTAAGCCAGAGTTTTTGTTGGGTTTAACAGCTACTCCTGAGCGTATGGATAACAAGGATGTTTTTGATCTGTTTGAGCAGAATGTTCCTTTTGAGCTTAGGTTAAGAGATGCCATCATAAATGACTTGGTTGTTCCTTTTAAGTATTTTGGTATTAGGGATGAATTAGTTGATTATGGTATAGATGATAGGCACAAGATGTCTAGGATTATTTCTGAGGATAAGAATGTTGATCTTATTGCCTCAGAAATAAATAAGCATAAGTTAAACAACCAGAAACTAAAGGCAGTGGCTTTCTGCGTTAGTGTTGCTCATTGTAGCTTGATGGCGGATTTGTTAGCCGAAAGAGGTTTTAAGACACTAGCACTAACTGGAGCCAATAATACTGGTGAGAGAATTAAGGCTTTTAAGGATCTGCAAGATGAAAGCAATGAGTTAGAGATAATCTGTACTGTAGATATTCTTAATGAGGGCGTTGATATTCCTGGTATCAATATGGTTCTTTTCTTGAGGCCAACTGAGAGTTCTACTATCTTCCTACAGCAATTAGGTAGGGGTCTTAGAAAGTATGAGAATAAGGATTATTTACAGGTATTGGACTTTATCGGTAATAATTATAAGCGTTCTATTCAGATTGGTTTTGCGTTAGGAACTTTGGGTAAGACTGTTTATATGGATAAGCCTTTTATTAAGCAATTAATAAGAGATGACTTTAAGGATTTGGGTATTCCGGGAGTAGAGATTCATATTGATGAGTTGTCTAAGGAGGAGATTCTTAATAGTTTGGATAATGAGAATTTGAATACTAAGAAGTATTTGAAGAAGGACTATGAGAAT
>JALEVB010000097.1 GCA_022780745.1 Erysipelotrichaceae bacterium | reverse complement strand
ACTTTCTCAAAGATCAGTATCAAGCCATAATAAAGACCCCATAATATAAAATTAAAGCTAGCTCCATGCCATAATCCCGTAAGTAACCAGACGATCATAATATTGATACATTGGCGATATAAACCTTTACGATTACCACCTAAAGGAATATATACATAATCTCTAAACCAGCTGCTTAATGATATATGCCATCTTCTCCAGAAATCAGTAATACTGCTAGCAATATATGGATAATTAAAATTCTCTAACAGATCAAATCCAAACATCGATGCCAAACCAATAGCCATATCACTATAGCCACTAAAATCAAAATATATCTGCAAAGCAAAACAAATAATACCTAACCAGGCTAATAATAAAGAGATATTCTCATTATTAAGACTATTGATCTGTTCAAATATTAATCCCATATTATTAGCTAATATCACCTTTTTAGCTAATCCACAAACAAAACGTTTGATACCATTATAGAAACCATTCTCATTCTCAATGCGATGATCTAGCTGTGCAGCAATATCTTTATAGCGTACGATCGGACCAGCTATCAGCTGAAAAAACATCGTAACATAACAAGAAAAATTAACTAAATTCTTTTGTACTTTTGCATCATTACGATATACATCTATAGGATAAGACATCGTCTGGAAAGTATAAAAAGATATACCAATAGGTAAACTAATATTTAATGGACTAAATATATTTATGCCAATACTATTTAAAATACTAACTAAAAAATCATAATATTTAAAAAAGCCTAACAGGCCTAGATTAAATACAATAGAAAAAATAACAAATCTTTTCGCAATTCTTTTATTATCACGATACTTATCAACCATATAACCATTAAAATAATCAACGATACAGCTAACAAGCATAATAATGATATACTTAGGTTCTCCATAGCTATAAAATAATAAACTAAGTACTAAAAGACAAAAATTCCTATACTTTAATGGTGATAATTTCATCACCATTAAAGTAATAGGAAAATAAATAAACAAAAATGTTAAGCTGCTAAATACCATTATTCAAAAAATCCTTCAATGATATTTGCAATATCATCATTACAATTAGATATGATCATAAAATAATATCCATCTTTCTCAATTAACATATGATTTTTAACCAGTTCATATTGAGCTGGAAGATACATTGACCACATCTCATCCAAAAATGTTAAACGATTTTCAACACCTTTTTTAACATTATCCATATTCTTTACCTTAAACATGGCAATCTCTGTAGCGTGGACATTCATCATTGGAACATATACAGCATAATTTTCAACATCATCTACACTAATACCGTATAAGCTTTCTAATAATTCATCATCGAGAAGTTGACCAGCAGGAAGCTCTACATCATTTAAGACCTTATCCATGATTTCGTTTACATCAATATTGACCTGTGGTTTACTACAGCCAAACAATAATAATATAGCTAATAATGCTCCAATCAGTTTTTTCATTAAAATTCCTCCTTGTACATAATTATTATACCATATAGAGCAAATAAAAGGACTAAATACTATTTAGTCCGTAAAAGCCCATGATGGTAATTCCTGTCCTCTTCTTATCAGTACTGTCTTTTGAAAATCAGTCTGATTCAAGAAACGAAGAACATTTTCTTCTTCTTCAGCATTACAGCCTAGAAGAAGTTTTACATCAATATCTCTTTTTAAAATATCACAAGCAATAATGATTGCTTTAACCTGCGATTTTTCACTACCTTTATATACACAAACTCCAGTATCACCATAAGTTTCGCTTAAGTGACCATAATCAACCGGATAGATCAAATTAGTATAATCAGGATGTCTATCACCTTGTTTTCTAGATATGACAAGAGGACAGCTAGAAACTAATGTATCTATCTTCTGCCAAAAAAACGCATTATTTTCATACTTTTCCATAAAATACCTCAACATATATGATTATATCAAATATTTAGAAAATGTAAAATAAATCATATTTTTTCGAAATTATTTTACAAATGTAACCATGCTTTCATTGATTTCCTGTAAATTATGAGCACCACACATTACACAAGCATCTTTTAATTCAGCTTGCAGTTTATCACAATATGCCTTGATACCTTCTTTATTACCGCCTATAGCTGCAATGCCAAATGGACGTCCAATCAATACTCCATCTGCACCTAAAGCCAAACATTTAAAGATATCATAACCTGTTCTAATGCCCCCATCTACTAGTACTTTGATCTTTCCTTTACATACTTTAGCAATCTCAGGTAATACTTCGATCGTTGATAAAGTATCATCACAAACTCTGCCACCATGATTACTTACAACAATAGCATCACAAGACGCTTCAATAGCTTTTTTAGCAGCTGCAACAGTCATGATACCTTTAACGATAAATGGTTTCTGACATTTGTCTTTAATATATTTCAAACTTTCAACATTCTTATTTTCTGTAGGAATACTGCTATTTCTAAGTAATGGCAGACCAGCTGCATCTACATCCATAGCAACAAAAGCATAGTCGTAATCTTTAATTTTATCTATTCTAAGATCTATTCCTTCTTTTACCCATGGTTTAATTGTTACTATCGCACGATCATTTACACTAGCCATAGCTTTAAATGGTTCAACAAAAAGATTATCAATATCTTTACCATCACCACAAAAAGCCATGATATTGCACTCATCTGCACCTTTAGCAATGATATTGTTATATTCATATTCACTCATATCAGCTCCAAAATTACCCTTAATTCCTGCCATAGGAGCAATAAAAACAGGTAAAGCCATATGATATCCTAAAAAGTCAAAACTAGTGTCTATTGGCTTATTATCACACAATACATCCATATTAAGCTTAACATGCGTCAACATATCAAAATTCCTAATAAAAGATCTACCACTACCTTTACCACCCATACCAGGAATCTGACCCTTACAGGCTATACCATTACAATTATCACAAACATAGCATTTACCACACAATGCTTTAGCATTATTTCTAGCTTCACTATAATCCATACTATCTACCCCTTTTCATTAATATGATCCAAAGCCATTTTAAAAATAACAGAAACATGCTCATCAGCTAATGAATAATAAACCATCTTACCATCTTTACGACTTCTAATAAGCTTAACTTTCTTCAAAGAAGACAACTGATGAGAAATAGCTGAATGACTCATATTTAAAGCCTTAGCAAGATCCATAACACAAAGCTCTCTATCAGCTAAAGCACTCATGATCTTCAATCTTGTCCTATCTGCAAACATTGAAAACAATAAACTCATATCTTCATATTCATTCTCACTACAAAGTTTAATATCCATCATCTTTTCACCTTCTTCTCCTTACCACTAGCATATAACTTAAAATATTTAGTAAAACGACGACGACTATAAGCACTTATCTTCTCAATCGAATGATCACAAAGCTCAATGATCAGTTCATCATAATCATTATGCCAATGATATTGCCAGCTCAAGATCTCATCCCAATAAACGATCTTACAATAAGACTCATCTTTACAATTATATAAAATAACATAATCACTAGTAATCTCCATAAACTTACGATCAGGCATTATCAGCATTGAAAAAGTAGCCATTGCTACTAGAGTTGCCCCTATATATGATAAATACGGATAAACAACAATAATAAGAATTCCCGCAAAAATAGCCAACACTAAAGTAAGTATTGGCTTAACACTAATACTATCAATAACAACAGGAAAACTTGGTAAATTTCTAATTTTGATCATCTGTGATTTCATGTCCATATTATAGCATTCATTTTCAAAAAAGTTAATTCACATAAAAGCTATTTGACTGTTATAATATTTGTGGTGATTAATAAAATGAAAGATTTTAGTTTTGAAATAACTCATATATGTAAACAATCAAATGCCAGATGCGGCATTTTACATACTCCTCACGGTGATGTAGAAACACCAATATTCATGCCTGTAGGAACTCTGGCAACCGTAAAATTTCTATCTCCTGAAGAATTAAAAGATCTAGGAGCAGGAATCGTATTATCAAATACCTATCATTTATGGTTAAGACCAGGTTCAGATATAGTTGAAAAAGCTGGAGGCGTTCAAAAATTCATGAACTATCCAGGCCCAATGTTAACAGACAGTGGCGGTTTCCAGGTATTCTCATTAGCAGATTCCAGAAAGATAACCGAAGAAGGTGTAACATTCAAAAGCCATTTAGATGGCTCTAAACTATTTATGTCTCCTGAAGATTCTATTCATATTCAAAATCAGATCGGTGCAGATATCATCATGTCTTTTGATGAATGCATCCCCTATCCTGCAACATATGAATATGCTAAACAAAGCACATTAAGAACCTTAAGATGGGCTAAACGAGGAAAAGAAGCCCATCAAAAAGCCGATAAACAGGCTCTTTTTGGCATCGTCCAAGGTTCATCATATGAAGACCTTAGAAAAATGTGTGCCGAAGAATTAGTAAAAATGGACTTTGATGGATATTCTATAGGTGGTACATCAGTTGGTGAAGATAAAGAAACAATGTATAAAATGATCGACTACGCCGTAAAATATCTTCCAGAAGATAAACCACGATACTTAATGGGCGTAGGAGCATTAAATGACTTACTAGAAGGTATTTCCCGTAATGTTGATATGTTTGACTGCGTATTACCTACAAGAATCGCAAGACATGGCACTTTAATGACATCAAAAGGAAGAATATCAATCAAAAAGGCTATTTATAAAGATGACTTTAGCCCTCTTGATCCTAATTGCGACTGCTATACATGCAAAAATTATACCAAAGCCTATTTAAACCATTTATATCGTTGTGAAGAAGGCTTTGGATCACGTTTGATGTCAATCCATAATATCCGTTTTTTAACTAAATTTATGGAAGAAGCAAGACGTGCAATCAAAGAAGATCGCTTTAATGATTTTAAAAATGACATATTAAATAATATGCCATTTGATGAAAGAGGTTTTTAGATGAAAACAGAAGAATTCAATTTTGAACTAGATCCTAAATTAATAGCTCAGCATCCAAGTGATGCCAGAAGTAATTCCCGATTATTTGTCGTTCATAAAAACACGGGACAATTCGAGCATAAACACTTCTATGATATCGTCGATTATTTCAAAGAAGGAGATGTCCTTGTTAGAAATAACACAAAAGTAATACCAGCAAGATTATTTGGAACAAAAGAAGTAACCAACGCCCATGTTGAATTATTACTTTTGAAACAGGAAGAAAATGATATCTGGGAATGTTTATGTGGCAACGCTAAAGTAATTAAGGAAGGCACGATCATTAACTTTAACAATGGCGAATTAAAAGCAAAATGTGTTGAAGTAAAAGATAAAGGAATAAGAAGAATGCAAATGATTTATGAAGGCATATTCATGGAAGTACTGAATCGTTTAGGCAATGTTCCTTTGCCACCATATATCAAAGAAAAACTAGCAGACCCAGATCGTTATCAAACAGTATATGCTAAAGTTGAAGGCAGCGCAGCTGCCCCTACTGCTGGTTTACATTTTACTCAAGAGATCTTTGATAAACTAAAAGAAAAAGGAGTCATAATTACTGACGTTACTTTACATATCGGACTTGGAACCTTTAAACCAATGGATACTGAAAATATTGAAGACCACATCATGCATAGCGAATTCTATATGATGTCTAAAGAAACTAGTGATATTCTAAATAAAGCTAAAGAAGATAAACGTCGTATCATAACTGTAGGTACTACTAGTACTAGAACATTAGAAGCTATTTACAAAGAATATGGCTGTTTCAAAGAATGTCATGGTAATACTAATATTTTCATCTATCCAGGATATAAATGGGAAGCAGTAGATTGTATTATTACCAATTTCCATTTACCTAAATCTACATTGATTATGATGATTTCTTCATTTGCTGGCAAAGAATTAATATTTAAAGCCTATCATGAAGCAATAGAAAAACAATATCGTTTCTTCTCCTTCGGTGATAGTATGTTTATAACCAATGAATAAATTATATTATTACAACTTATCAATTGAAGAAATCAAAAAGATCCAGGATGCAAAAATAAAACCAAAGTTATTACTTCATGCATGCTGTGCACCATGTTCTTGCTTTCCATTAATGTTTTTAAGTGAATACTTTGATATTACGATATATTATAATAATTCTAATATCTATCCCAAAGAAGAATATGAAATAAGACTAAATGAACTAAAAAGCTTTATTCAAAAGTATTATCCAAATATTGATATCATCATTCCCAACTATGATTATGATAATTACATCAAAGATCTTATTCCATATAAAGATCTTCCAGAATTAAGCACCAGATGCTTTATCTGCTATGCTAAAAGAATGGATGAAGCATACTGTTTTGCCAATGAAAATCATTATGACTATTTCTGTACTGTTATGACGATATCAAGACAAAAAGATAGTATTAAACTTAATGAAATTGGCCAGGCGTTATCTCATAAATATCCAAATACGAAATATTTTTATTCTGATTTTAAGAAAAAAGATGGTGCCCTATTGGGTAACAATATCGCAAAATCATTAAATATGTATAGACAACAATACTGTGGCTGTGAATTTTCAATTCACAATAAAGAAGGTAAATTGATATGAATAATGAACTAACAAAAGAAGAACTAAAAGATCTGCTAATAAACGCCAATGACGAAGACTTCCAAGCCATTATCGATTATACCCACCCCGTTGACTTATTAGAAGCTATTCATAAACTAGATGATGAAGATGCTAAGATCATCTTAAATCGTTTTCCTGATGAAACACTAGGAAGGATCTTAGAAGAAGAGAAAGATGAAGAAAGATATGATTTCTTGAGTCAATTCTCTAAATCACGTCAAAAAGAGATCCTGGAAGAAATGAGTACCGATGAAATCGTTGACTTTGTCGCTACCTTAAATGAGCAGCAGGAAGAAGAAGTATTATCTAACTTAAATATAGAAGATCTAGAAGATGTTAAGGAATTAATGCAATATGATCCTGATACTGCTGGTGGTATCATGACTACTGAATTCATTTCTATCAGACAAAATAAAACGGTATTAAAAACATTGGAATACTTACAGCAAAATGGTCATGAAGCTGAAATGGCCTTCTATATGTATGTTGTCGATAAAGAAGACCATTTGAAAGGTGTAGTATCCGTTAGAGATATCATTACATCAAAATTTGATGTTAAGATCGAAGATATCACTAATCCAAATGTTGTAAGTCTAAATATCAATGATGACCAGGAAGTAATTGCTGCTATCTTTGATAAATACGATTATATTATGCTACCAGTAGTCGATGATAATAATGTAATCAAAGGTATTGTAACTGTCGATGATGTTATCGATATCATCCAGGAAGAAACAACAGAAGATATGCACTTATTAGCCGGTGTAGATGGCGATGAAAAAGTAGACAGCAATATCATAGAATCTATCAGATCACGCTTGCCATGGCTTGTAATCAACCTTATAACCGCTATTCTAGCTGCCAGTGTCGTATCAAGATTCTCTGCAACTATTGAAGCTGTTGTTGCTTTAGCTGCTATTAACCCTATTATTGCAGGTATGGGAGGAAATGCCGGCAATCAGTCAATGACCATCGTTGTTCGTGCAATTGCCCTAAACGAATTAAATGGAGAAAACGCCAAAAAAGTCTTTTTCAAAGAACTGATCGTTGGTATGATATCTGGTCTTACAATTGGATTATTAATTGGTATTGGATGCCAGATCGTCTATGGTAATTTCTTCTTAGGAATCGTCACGTCATTAAGCATGTTACTAAATCTGATCATAGCAACAATGGTGGGATATTTAGTACCTGTTATCCTTGTAAAACTAAAAGTTGACCCTGCTTTAGCAAGTTCGATCTTTGTAACAACCTGTACTGACTGCTTTGGATTCTTTATCTTTTTATCCCTAGCAACTATTGTATTGCCATATATAATCTAAAAAAGAAGCATTCACATCTGGGTGTTGTTCATAATACAGTAAAATAAGCAAAAGGCGTGACCAATAAAAAGGTCATGCCTTTTACCTTAAGAGGATATCTGCTTTAGCAATGCAAGGGGTGCAATTCCTTGCTCAAGGTACAGCGACACAAAACGCCCCATACATTCAGGTGTCTCCGGGGCGTTTTGCCTCATAAAGCACACATACGCGGCTTGTCCCGTATAGAAGTGCTCCCTTGTATCTGTTCGACTAACTGGAATTGTTCGAGCTTTTCAAATACTAACGTCCTTAATTCTGTTCAATAATTGATTTATAGTAGTTACCAAAGTCAGCAAGTGAATTAACAATTGGAAGCATTTTTGTTCCGAGTTCCGTTAAGCCGTATTCAACTCTCGG
>JALEVB010000095.1 GCA_022780745.1 Erysipelotrichaceae bacterium | reverse complement strand
TGGTAAAATGCAGTTGTTTAAAAACTTGGAGTATATATGTTAGAAATTAAAAATGTTACTAAAAAATATCAAACAGGGGATTTAGTTCAGGTTGCATTAAATGGTGTTTCTATTAATCTTAGAGATAATGAGTTTGTAGCTATATTAGGTCCAAGTGGTTCTGGTAAGACAACATTATTGAATATTATTGGGGGATTGGATCGTTATGACAGTGGAGATCTGATCATTAATCATGTTTCGACGAAGAAATATAAAGATAAAGACTGGGATTCTTATCGTAATCATACGATTGGTTTTGTTTTTCAGTCTTATAATCTTATTCCTCATCAAAGTGTTTTAAAGAATGTTGAACTGGCTTTAACGATTTCTGGTATTTCGAAAAAAGAAAGAACAAGAAGGGCTTTAGAAGCTTTAGATAAGGTTGGTTTAAAGGATCAGTCGCATAAGAAACCTAATCAGATGTCTGGTGGACAGATGCAAAGAGTCGCGATTGCTCGTGCTTTGGTTAATAATCCGGATATTCTTTTGGCGGATGAGCCTACGGGAGCTCTTGATAGTAAGACTAGTTATCAGGTCATGGATCTGTTAAAAGAGGTTGCTAAGGATAGATTGGTTGTGATGGTTAGTCATAATCCGGAACTGGCAAAGGAATATGCTACTAGGATCGTAAGAATCAAAGATGGTGAAATAATTGATGATAGTGATCCTTTTGATGTGGAAAGTGAACAAGTGGCAATTCATAAAAATCTAGGTAGAGCTAAGATGAGTTTTGGTACAGCTTTAGCTTTATCTTTTAATAATTTATTATCTAAAAAGGGGCGTACGATATTAACGGCTTTTGCTGGTTCAATAGGTATCATTGGTATAGCTTTGATTTTGGCTTTATCACAAGGTTTTCAGAATTATATCGATATGATACAGGAAGATACCATGACCTCTTATCCTTTGACGATACAATCAGAGACAACGGATATTTTTAGTGCAATGCTTACTAGTGAATTACATGGTGGTGAAGAAACTGAAGAAGGTTATGTCAAAGAAATACCTATAGTTACTACCATGACTGATACTATTGGTTCTAATGATATTAAAAGCTTTAAGAAGTGGTTAGAGGATAATGAAGATTTATATCATGATGATGTTAAGCGTATCGATTATGCTTATTCGGTTTCTCCTTTGATATATACTAAAGATGTTAATGATAAAATCGTGCAGTTAAATCCTAGTACTATCATGTCTTCGATTTATTCTGAAGGGGCAATGGCAATGTTGTCATCAATATCAGCTTCTACTAGTATGGGATCTTTTTCGGCTATGGATTTTTCATTGCTTGATGAGAATTATGAATTGTTAAAAGGTAGATATCCTAAAAATTATGATGAAGTTATTATTGTTTTAAATAGTAAGAATATGATTCCTGATCTGTTTGTCTATTCTTTGGGTTTAAGGGATATTAGTGAATTACAGAAGATCATGCAAAGTATTATGAATGGCGAACAGGTTAGTGTTGATCATGATATGATGACTTTGTCTTATGATGATCTGATGAATGTTGAATTGAAATTAGTAGATGCGAATAGGTTATATAAATATAATGATAATTATGGAACTTATGAGAATATGAGTGATGATGAGGCTTATATTGAACAAATCTATGATAGTTCTATTAGTTTAAAGATCACAGGTATTGCTTATAGTGAAAATGGTAGTGGAGTATTATATTCTAAAGAATTGACTGATAAGGTTATTGAGAATGCTTATAGTAGTGAGATCGTGCAAAAGCAGTTGAGTGATAAGAATACTGATGTTTTTTCGAATACGCCTTTTGATGAGGATAAGAATTCTTCAGGTTTAGATTTTAATGATATGGTTACGATTGATGAGAATTTGCTTAAAGAGGCTTTTGTTGTGAATATTAGCGAAGATGATTTTAAGTTTGATATGATGGATGAAAGTCAGATGCAAAATATTATTCTTAATAATGCTAAAAATAGTGCTCAGATGATTACTAGTGGTCCTAATGTTACGCAGCTTGTTAATGTGTTTACTTCAATCAATATGGGTATGCTTAATAATTATATCAGTGCTTATGAGAGTGCTAATAAAATAGTTAATGAGATCAAAGATGAAGATGATAATATTATTCAAAGTATTACGATGCTTGATCTTAGTAAAGTGGATGAATATGCTTTAAATATCAATGGTAATAATTATAAGAATGCTTTAAGTCTGATGATAGATACGATGGGTGTTTCTAGTGAGTATTCATCATTATTACAGATATTGCAGGATAGTGATTATGAGAGTTTTGCGAATAGTGTGAAACTGATGCTTATTGGTTATTATGATGATATTAAAACTATTGCTAAAGATGATAAAGTAGTTATGAGCAGCTATAGTAAGGATTCTTTGCCTGAGCAGCTTAAAGAGCTTTTAGGTGATTATTTTGAACAGTTGAGTGATGGTGATATTTTAACGATTTATTCTGAACCTGATGATAATACTAATTCTTTAATCAGTACTAGTTTATTAGTTAAGCAAATGGGTAATGAAGAAGCTTTAGCTTATGTTAATAATTCTATTAATAATATTGTAAATAATTTTACGACTTATGTAATTGCTGCTTCTATTGGACAGTCGGTTGGTGAGGTTATGACGCCAATGGCTGATGCTTTATCAGGATTAGGTGATAAATTTAGTGAAGATGTTATTAGCATTGATACGGATAAATTCCAGAAAGCTTTTAAATTTAATATGAGTGAAGATGAATTGTCACGTTTGATGGAAAGTATGATGAAGAAAGCTAGTTCTAGCTATAATAATAATCTTACTGCTTTAGGTTATCAGGATATTGAAGAGCCAACAGCGATGTCGATATATTTTACAGATTTTGATGCTAAAGATCATTTTCTTGATCTTATTTCGACATATAATGATAATGTTAATGAAGAAAAGAAGATTAGTTATACTGATATGACGGGTTTGCTGATGTCTAGTGTTCAGACGATCATTTCTTCGGTTACTTATGTTCTTATTGCCTTTGTTTCCATTTCTTTGATCGTTTCTAGTATTATGATTGCGGTTATTACTTTGATCAGTGTTATGGAAAGGACAAAGGAGATTGGTATTTTAAGGGCTATGGGGGCTTCGAAAGCTAATGTTTCTTCGATCTTTAATGCGGAAACCTTTATTATTGGTTTGTTGTCGGGAAGTCTAGGTATATTGGTTTCTTATTTGTCTTTGATTCCTATTAATATGTTTATTCATAGTATTAATAGTGATATTACGGCTGTATTGTATCCATCTTATGCTTTGATACTGATTGGTATTAGTGTTGTGTTGACGATTATTTCGGGTTTGATACCTTCTAGAAAGGCTGCTAAACAAGATCCAGTCATTGCGTTAAGAACAGAATAAGTTTTAAGACTTATTCTGTTTTTAGATTACTGATATAGGGTATTTTGTGATTTAGGACATCATCATAGAATTGCTGTTTGTATTCGATATAAGCTATTGATGAATTTAGTTGTTCAATCCTTTGTTCTAATTCTTCTTTTTTCTTTGCTAGGATGATTTTTCTGGCTGGTATGGTTTTTTCGCCTTGCATACATAGATCAACATATTCGCGCATTTCGATGATACTCATGCCACACATTTTTAGACAACTTAGACTTTTGATCCAGGCAATATCATGTTCATCAAAGACACGATAATTGTTTTTATCTCTTTTGACATTGGGTATTAGTCCTTCATTACAATAGAATTTTAAAGTATCATAAGACATATTGGTTTGATTACATGTTTCTTTCATTGAATATAGCATAATTTACCTCTTGACCGTGTGTTACTCACGACGTTTACAATATTATCGCAATAGAGATGGGAGGATGTCAATATGGAATATGTTATGCTTAATAATGGTTTAAAGATGCCTGTTTTGGGTTTTGGGGTTTTTCAGATATCTAAGGATGATACGAAGAAATGTGTCTTAGATGCTTTAAAATGTGGCTATCGTTTGATTGATACTGCTCAAAGTTATAAGAATGAAAAAGAAGTTGGTGAAGCTATTAGAGAAAGTGGTATTGATCGTAAGGAGATCTTTGTTACTTCAAAAGTTTGGATAGATAATTATGGTTATGAAAAGTGTAAGCAGTCAGTTTTGGATAGTTTAGAAATCATGGGTCTTGATTATCTTGATTTAATGCTTTTACATCAGCCTTTTGCTGATTATTATGGAGCTTATCGTGCTTTGGAAGAATTGTATGAACAGGGTAAAGTAAAAGCTATTGGTGTTAGTAATTTTATGATGGATAGACTTAGTGATATTTGTTTGTTTGATAGAAAAGTTATTCCTGCTGTTAATCAATTAGAAGTTAATCCTTTTAATGCTCGTTTTAAAGATCAGATGAATATGGATAGATATAGTGTTAAAATGGAAGCATGGGCTCCTTTTGGTGAAGGACGTAATAATTTATTTACTAATGAGACTTTAGTTAGTGTCGGTAAAAAATATGGTAAGTCTAGTGCTCAGGTAGTATTAAGATGGCTTATTCAAAGAGAAGTTATCGTTGTTTGTAAGTCTGTTCATTTAAGTAGAATGATGGAGAATATTGATGTCTTTGATTTTGTTTTAAGTGATGAAGATATGCAGCTTATTAATAGTTTAAATACTAATGAGAGTTTATTCTTTGATCATCGAGATCCACTCATGGTTGAAAGATTTGATAAAATGGTAAAGGATAGAAGATAAGTGGAAAAAGTATTATATTTAGTTAGACATGGACAGACATTATTTAATGTTCAGCATAAGATACAGGGATGGTGTGATTCTCCTTTAACTGATCTTGGTATTGAACAGGCTAAAAGAGTTAAGAATTATTTTGATAGTCATGATATTTGTTTTGATCATGCTTATAGTTCAACTAGCGAAAGATGTTGTGATACGATACAGATCATTACTGATATGCCTTATAAGCGTTTAAAAGGCTTAAAAGAGTTTAATTTTGGGGTATTTGAAGGTAAGGATGAATGTCTAAATCCTCCACATCCTTATAATGATTTCTTTAAGCAGTTTTCTGGTGAATCACAAGATGAAGTACAACAAAGAATGGTTGATACTTTAACAGCTATTATGAGTAAAGAAGATCATCATGTAGTATTGGCTGTTTCTCATGGTGGTGCCTGTGCTAATTTTATTAGAGCTTTTGAGAAGAGTAATGTCATTAATTATCGCAAAGGCATTAAAAACTGTACGATATTTAAAATAATGTATAATGGTAATGATTTTAGTTTAGTAGAAATTATTGAAGAACATCTTGAAGGATTATAAAAACAGGGTTATGTGACCCTGTTTTATAATTTCATATCTCCTTCTTTGATCCAGTTTATCTTTTTTAAGAAGACATTGATAAGTGGTGTGATGATTGCTGGTAGGATAAATGATATTAAAATAAGACCTAACCAGTCAAATGAAGTAATAGCAACTTTAGTACCATTAGCGATATCATTTACCCAGCCACTGTATACACCAATCTGACCTACTAGACCACAGGTACCCATACCACTTGATACGGCTGCACCATTCATTTGTAAATGGAAGATACAAGTAGCAATAGGACCAGTTATCGCACTGGTAATAATTGGTGCGATCCAGATCTTAGGATTTTTGATAATATTGCTCATTTGTAGCATGGAAGTACCTATACCTTGTGATATTAAACCACCAATACCGTTTTCTTTAAATGATGCTACGGCAAAACCTACCATCTGGGCACAGCATCCAGCTACGGCTGCTCCGCCTGCTAAACCAGTTAATGATAAGGCAGCACATATTGCAGCAGATGAAATAGGTAATGTTAAGGCAATACCAACGACTACTGATACGATGATACCCATGATAAATGGTTGCTGCTCAGTAGCCCACATGATGATAGTTCCACATTTTAAAGCAAAGCTGCCAATGGCTGGTGCCAGATAATAGCTTAAGATAATACCTATACCAATGGTTACGATTGGTGTTATTAGGATATCAACTTTTGTTTCTTTAGAAATAGCTTTACCGCATTCACTAGCAATAATAGCGACAAATAGAACGGCTAATGGGCCTCCTGCTCCACCTAATGCATTAGAAGCAAAACCAACAGTTATTAATGAGAATAATACTAATGGTGGGCATTTTAATGCATAACCAATGGCTACGGCCATGGCTGGTCCACTCATGGCGCTGGCTAAAGAGCCAACAGTATAATCTACATTAGCAATAGTTGCCACAGTAGTAGTTAATGCTTCAATGTGGAATTGTGTTCCAATCGTATTAATGATCGTTCCTATTAGCAATGAACAGAATAAACCTTGTGCCATTGCTGATAAGGCATCTATTAAATATCTTTTGACTGATATTTCGATATCTTTTCTTTTCAAAAAAGCTTGTAATTTGTTCATAAATTTCCCCTTTAGTTATATATATAACTGATGTTTATTGTATGATATTATGTAAAAAATGCAATAAATTGTTCCAGTGTAAATGCTTTCTTTGAATAAAATAAATATTTTTTTGGTATTTTATTGCATTCAAAGAGCTTATTATTCTATAATATCTACAAGCTTTAGGTCTTTAAATTGATCCTGTGAGATTATTAAGACATATCATATGATTAGTTTATCGTCCTTTTGCAGTGAGGACTTTTTTCATATATAGGAGGATATATTATGTCACAAAAGGTAGAATTAGAACTTGATGTTCAAGAAAAACCAGCTCCTGGTAAATGGGCTCTATTATCATTCCAGCATGTTTTTGCCATGTTTGGTGCTACGATCTTAGTTCCTATTTTAACAGGTTATCCCATCTCAGTAGCATTGTTTGCTTCTGGTTTAGGTACACTATTATATAGTGTAATTACTAAATTTAAGGTTCCAGTATATTTAGGATCTTCATTTGCTTATATTTCTGCTGTTGTCATTGCTTGTCAGGCATTAGGTGGAGATAAGAGTGCTGCTCAGACTGGTTTGATTTTAATTGGTTTGATTTATGTTGTTGTTGCATTAATTGTCAAAGTAATTGGAAAAGACTGGATCGATAAGTTATTACCTCCAATCGTAGTAGGACCTATGATTGCGGTTATTGGATTAGGCTTAGCTGCTAGTGCTGTTAGCAATGCAGGATTTGTTGCTGGTGGTGACTGGAAGAATATGCTTATTGCTGTATTTACATTTGTGGTTACTGCTTTATTCTCTACTAGAGCTAAAGGTTTCTTTAAGATCATTCCATTCTTATGTGGTATTGTTTGTGGATACTTATTTGCTGTAGTATTAGGAGTAGTTGATTTTAGTGGTGTTATGGCAGTTATCCAGGAAGGTAGATTTGTTGGCTTGCCTGATTTCAT
>JALEVB010000062.1 GCA_022780745.1 Erysipelotrichaceae bacterium | reverse complement strand
ATCTTGTCTGTCATTCAATAATTGCTTTTGGATATCCTAAAGATAATGAATTTACATATCGTGATCAGTTTGATCAAACATGTGTTGAATATCGCTAAATAAGTGAGCAGGTCATTGGACCTGCTCATTGATTATTTCGATTATTTTGTTTGTTCCACCTAGATCTAGACTTTTAGCTAGAGCATCGATATTAGTCTGATACTTGTTATTATCTAATAATGCTCTAAAGCTTTCATATAAGTATTTGACATTATATAATGTTTCACTAAGCTTAAAAGCACAGTTATTTTTGATCATCATATTGGCATTACTGATATGATGATCAAAACTATTAGTAATAATAATCTGATTCATATGATAATTTAATGCTAGATCAGTATTGATATCAGATCCATCATGAATAAAGACTATCGCTTTTGATAATAAGTTATTTAACATTAATTTGTTATTAGAGTGGATATTAGATTGATTTACGGAGTTTTTATTTTGAATATATACTTCATAGGGACTATCCTTAAATGTCTGTTTAATGACTCTTAATTGCTTATTGGCACTGATTAAGCTATTAGCGATACTAACAACGATAACTTTATTTTTTTCATACACAGGATAGGTATTATCATAGCCTACATAGATGATGTTATCATCAATGATGGGCTGATAGTCAAAACTGCTATAGACAAATTTATATTTAACATTATCATATAGATCAGCTATACATAATATTTGTGGCAGTTTGTAATAAGATAATATTTTATTAATACAGATAATAGCTTTAGGATATACTGTCTGTTTCTTATTGATAAAAGAAGAATAAGAACTATAACAGGTAATATTAGCTATTTTACTGGCAATGATGGCATAAATATTATCATAGCTAAAGATAACATCGGGTTTATAGTCATCGATTACTTTTAAGATATTCTTAATTTCATTAATAGCATAATGATAATTGATCATTTTATATACATATAAATATTCATCAAAGCTATGAATATTTTTTTTATTATTACTATTAATAATATAATTATTAAGTTTTAAATCATCGCTTTGATAGAATTTAATATTCTTTACCTGGTATTCTTTTTGACCATAGATGGCAGCATTATCAAAACCTGTAACTAATCTTTTTATTCTAGCTACAGGTGATAAGTTATTATTAATATATCCAATAGGTATTACTAAGCATTTCATGTTTATAGTATAACAAAATTTCTTTTTATTATAAATCTTAATGTTTATAATATAAGTAAGAAGAGGTATTAATGATGCAAAGACCAGTTTATGTTATCGGACATAAGAATCCTGATTGTGATAGTGTAGTAAGTGCCATTGCATATGCTAATTTAAAGAAGGCATTAAATGTTAATGCGAAAGCTATGATCTTATCTGATGTTAATAATGAGACCAGATATTTATTAAAGAAGTTTAATGTTAGTATTCCACCTATTTTATATAGTGCCAGATGCATGCTTAAGGATATTGATTATGATGATGCGATCATTGTTAGTCAAGATATAACGATGAAAGAGGCGTTAGATAAGTCATTATCGATAAAGAATAAGGGTGTTATCGTTACTGATGAGAATAAGCATTTAATTGGTGTTGTTAGTATGTCAGATCTTACCAGTTTATGGACTTTTGATGAGATCGTTTTGACCAAACTGATGAGTAAAGTAAAGCTTAGTAATATCGTTAAGACTTTAAAAGGTAAAGTATATAATGAAGTCGATAATTTTTATACCAGTGGTAAGATCCAGCTGCTTCCTTCTTTGGCTAGTTCTTTAACGGTATTTAAAGATAGTATTGTAATAGTAGGAAATAATCCAGATGTTCAAAGAGGAGTTATCGCTGCCAATGCCAGTTTGATCATTATTGCAGGAGAAGACTGGGTGGATAGTGTTACTTTAAATATGGCTATAGAGAATAATGTATGTATCATGCATACTCCTTTGTCAGCTATGGCTTGTTCACAACTGATCTTTCAGTCTACCAGTATTTCTGAAATCATGACAAGAAATGTCATTAGCTTTAAAAATAATGAATATGTCGAAGATGTTGTAGTAAAGATGGCTAAGACCAGATATCGAATGTATCCCTTATTAGATGAGAATAATCAGGTAATTGGTTCGATCAGCAGATATCATTTATTTAATTATGAAAAGAAAAAGTTTATTCTGGTTGATCATAATGAATATTC
>JALEVB010000061.1 GCA_022780745.1 Erysipelotrichaceae bacterium | reverse complement strand
GTGTTAAGTAATAAAAAAGAGAATTATCTATGAAACAAATTCATTAGAAATTCTCTTTTTTTCTTCTATCATATTAGTGTCGGGCTAATGAAAGAAGGTGTTAATATTAACAGTAATAATATATCACAAATATTAGATATCGCTAATAAAAAACTACCATCACAGATCTAAAAGTTGAAGGAAATGTCCTATTAGTGGTTCTAAACTTAAATCTAAAGACCAAATTACTAGGCATCCTAATAATCAAATATTTCAAGATGTTTATATCATCGATCAAATCATTATAAAAGGGCCATGAATTACATAATGTAAGAATTCACGGTCCTATATTTTTAAGTGGAGAAACTCCCTCTAAATTTGGTTAGCCTTTATTTTCTGGCATATCTGATAGTATATTCAGCTAATTTGTTTGCGAGTTCTTTATTAAAAGCATCTGGTAGTGCTCGCCATTTCCAGTTATTACCGGTTGTTGATGGGGTATTCATTCTTGATTCGTGGCCTAGGCCTAGGATATCCTGAGCCTGTAATATGGTGGTATCTGCTACACTCATCATTAATACTGATATCATCTTCCAGTTGAAGTCTTCTTCATTTTCGATAAGCATATATTTTTTAGCGTTTTCTAGATCAACTGGATCACAATCTTTTAACCAGCCCATGATTGGTTCATTGTCATGGGTTCCGCAATAAGCTACACAGTTTTGTGGGTAACAATGTGGATAATAGATTGGTCCATTGGTATCTCTGGAATCAAAGGCGAATTCTAGTACCTTCATACCAGGATAGCCGCTATCATCTAATAACTGATGGACTTCAGGGGTTAAAAAGCCTAAGTCTTCAGCAATTATTGGCATATCATTTAGCTGTCTTTTAACTTCACTGAATAATTTCATGCCTGGTCCTTTTTGCCATGTACCATTAATAGCGGTAGTTTGACCATATGGAATAGCATAATATGATTCAAAGCCTCTAAAGTGATCGATCCTTAGGATATCATAGATACTACCTAAGTGTCTGATACGTTCTATCCACCATTGGTAATTATCCTTTTCCATGATACTCCAATTATATAGGGGGTTGCCCCATAATTGACCTGTGGCACTAAAGCCATCTGGTGGACATCCTGCTACAGCTTTGGGATTATTGTTTTCATCTAGCTGGAATAGCTGGGTATTGGTCCAGACATCACAGCTATCTAATGCGACATAGATTGGGCAGTCTCCTATTAGTTTGATATTTAGTTTATTGACGTAGGTTTTTAGATTTTTCCATTGTTTAAAGAAGAAATATTGAATAGTTATATAAAATTTTATTTCTTCTTTTAGTTTGATCTTTATCGCTTCGATTGCTTCTTTTTCTCTATTTTTTAATGCTTGAGGCCATTCTAACCAGCATTTTCCGTTATTATCATCTTTAATAGCCATGAATAGAGCATAATCATTAACCCATTTATTATCATTAATAAACTGATAATAATCATCAGGGGTATTATTATGGAAAGTGTTTACTGCTTTCTTTAAAACATGGAAACGATATTGATACATTAAACCATAATCTACTTTGTCTATATCATTTGACCAGATAATATTTTTATAATCTTCATCTCTTAATAGACCCTGATTGTTAAGAATGTCAAGATCAATAAAATAAGGGTTACCGGCATAAGTAGAAAAAGATGAATATGGAGAATCTGAATAACCGGTTGGGCATATTGGTAATAATTGCCAATAGCTTTGTTTTGCAGCATGTAAAAAATCTGCAAATTCATATGCGCATTTGCCTAGTGTTCCTATTCCCTGGTCATTAGAAAGACTGGAAATGTGCATTAAAATACCATTACCACGTTTCATTATTATTTATCCTTTCGTTTGAAGTAAATCGTCATGTATATTATATCATATCTATAGTGTTAAAAGATATGTAGGATGTAAAATATTGGCAAGAAATGATATACTAAATATGGCTTAAATATAAGGAAAATGATATGCGGATCAAAGAGAATGTTAGTAATAAGATAGTAATTAATAAGTCGGAATTTATTTGTTATTTAGCTAAGTGTTATGATGAAACTGAGTGTCGTAGTTTTATTGATAAGATTCGTAAAGAACATAGTCAGGCTACTCATGTTTGTACGGCTTATATTACTAATCATAATATGATAAAGAAGACTAGTGATGATGGTGAGCCTGCTAAAACGGCTGGTATGCCCATGCTTGATGCCTTGCAAAAGAATGATATGGAAGATATCTGTGCTTGTGTTGTTAGGTATTTTGGTGGTATTAAACTGGGTGCTGGGGGTCTTATTAGGGCTTATAGCAATGCGGTTAGTGAGGCTTTGAAACTAGCTGTAAAGGTGGAAGTGGTTAAGATGTATATCTATCAGTTAAAGTTTACTTATGACTGGATAGATAAGCTTAATTATTATTTAAAGGATGTATATATAGCGAATAAGGAATATGAAGAGATGGTTTGTTATACTTTGTATTTAAATAGTAAAGATGAAGCTAAGAAGATATATGAGTTTGTAAATGGAAAGTTTGATCTGGTTTTTATCGAAGAAAAAGAAGTAGAAAAAGAGGTATGAGTTTCTTAAGCTTTTATAAAATTGTTATTAATTTTTAAAATGTTGGTTTGAGATATGATAAAATGATATAGCCTTGATAAAGGGGTGAAATAATGGAAAATGACAAAATTATTATTAAAGGTGCTAAAGAGAATAATTTAAAAAATATTTCTTTAGAGATTCCTCGTAATAAATTAGTAATATTAACAGGAGTTAGTGGTTCGGGTAAGACTTCATTAGCTTTTGATACGATATATGCCGAAGGACAAAGAAGATATGTTGAGTCTTTAAGTGCTTATGCAAGAATGTTTCTTGGTGGGGTGGAAAAGCCGGATGTTGAAATGATCGAAGGCTTGTCTCCTGCTATTTCTATTGATCAAAAAACAACAAGCAATAATCCTAGAAGTACGGTTGGTACGGTAACAGAGATCTATGATTATTTGCGTTTATTATATGCTAGAGTTGGGACTCCTTATTGTCCTGAGCATCATATTCCTATTACTTCGCAGACGATAAGTCAGATGTGTGATAAGGTCATGAGTTATGATGATGGGACTAGGGTTGAAATCTTAAGTCCGATGATCAATGGTAAAAAAGGTACGCATAAAGATCTTTTGGCTAAATTGCTGAAGGATGGTTTTATTCGTGCTTATATTGATGATGAACTGATGATGCTGGAAGATGAGATCACTCTTGATAAGAATAAGAAACATGATATTGCAGTTGTGGTTGATAGGGTCGTTAAAAGTGATAAAAGCAGAAGTCGTTTGCATGATTCTTTTGAGACGGCTTTGAAGCTTTCTGATGGTATGGCTTTGGCGAAGATCAAGGATGAGAAGATCTTGTTTTCGAGTAATTATGCCTGTCCTATCTGTGGTTTTTCAGTTGGGCATCTGGAGCCTAGATTGTTTTCTTTTAATGCACCATTAGGAGCTTGTGAGTGCTGTAATGGTTTAGGTGTTACCAAGAGTGTTGATCTGGATATTCTTATTGATCCTAATCGTAGTATTAGTGAGGGTGGCATTAAGTATTATAAGAATATTTTTGGTACTACTAATCTGGAGTGGCAGAATTTTGATGCTTTATGTTCTTATTATGATATTGATTATGATAAGAAATTGAAGGATTTTACTAAGGATGAGATGGATATTATTCTTTATGGTTCTAAGGAACCTATTAGATATACGGTAGAGAGTAATAGTGGTAATCGTACAACGAAAAATGATTATATTGAGGGTGTAAAGAATCTTATTGAAAGAAGATATGAGACGACTACTAGTGCGATGTCTAAAGAGTGGTATGATTCATTTATGCTGGAGCAGCTTTGTCCTAAGTGTCATGGGGCTAGATTGAATGAAAGACCTTTGTCGGTTTTTGTTGGTGATAAGAATATTTATCAGTTTACTAAGATGAGTGTTAAGGAAGCTTTGATCTGGCTTGATGGCTTAGTTTTGGATGATATGAAAAAGGAGATTGCTAAGCTGGTTGTACAGGAAATTACTAATCGCTTGCAGTTTTTAAAGGATGTTGGTTTGGAATATCTTACTTTGGATCGTCTTGCGAGTACATTAAGTGGTGGTGAGGCACAAAGAATTCGTCTGGCTACCCAGATCGGTTCAAAATTAACAGGTGTTTTATATGTTCTGGATGAACCTAGTATTGGTCTTCATCAAAGGGATAATCAGAAACTGATCAATACTTTGAAGAATATGCGTGATCTTGGTAATAGTGTCTTAGTTGTTGAACATGATGAAGAGACGATGATGGAATCGGATTATATTATTGATATTGGTCCTGGTGCTGGTGAACATGGTGGTAATGTGGTTGCCTGTGGTACACCATCAGAAGTGATGGCTAATGATAATTCTTTAACTGGCAAGTATTTAAGTGGCAAGTTAAAGATCGAGAATAAGACTTCTTATCGTAAGGGTAATGGCAAATTTGTTAAGATCGTTGGTGCTAAGGAACATAACCTAAAGAATATTGATGTTAAGATACCGCTTGGTACGATGACGATCGTTACTGGTGTTAGTGGCAGTGGCAAGTCAACATTGGTTAATGATGTTTTCTTGAATGCCATTAAACAGCAATTAGGTAGAGTTAGAGTTAAGCCTGGTGCTCATAAGAAGATATTGGGTTTAGATAATATCGATAAGGTTGTTGAAATATCGCAGGATCCTATTGGACGTACACCGCGTAGTAATCCGGCTACTTATACCGGCGTTTTTGATGATATTAGAGATTTATATGCTTTGACACCAATGGCTAAGTTAAAGGGTTATGATAAGGGAAGATTTTCATTTAATGTTAAAGGTGGACGCTGTGAAGCCTGTCAGGGTGATGGTGTTAAGCGTATTAGTATGAATTTCTTGCCTGACGTCTATGTACCATGTAGTGAGTGTCAGGGTAAAAGATATAACGAAGAGACTTTAGAGGTTAAGTTTAAGGATAAGTCAATTGCGGATGTTCTTGATATGCGAGTTGAAGAGGCTTTGTCTTTCTTTGGTAGTATTCATAAGATCAAAGATAAGCTGCAGACTTTAAATGATGTTGGTTTAGGTTATATAAAATTAGGACAGTCTAGTACGACCTTAAGTGGTGGTGAAGCTCAAAGAGTTAAGTTAGCCAGTGAGCTACAAAAGAAAGCTACTGGTAAGACGATCTATATTCTAGATGAACCTACTACAGGTTTACATAGTCATGATGTTAAGCGTTTATTAACGGTTTTAGAGAAGATCGTTGATAATGGGGATACTGTATTGATTATTGAACATAATCTGGATATGATCAAAAGAGCTGATTATATTATTGATTTAGGACCAGAGGGTGGAGATGCTGGTGGTAATTTAGTTACTTGTGGTACTCCTGAAGAAGTAGCTAAGTGTCAAAATAGCTATACAGGTCAGTATTTAAAGAAAGTGCTGGAGGATAGATCATGGAATATGTCGGAAAAGTAATGATCAAAGATATTGTAGATTTCTTTGGTTTTGAACAGGTTACTGGCAATCAGGACTCATTAAATCGCTGGGTCGTTGTTCCGGATGTTAATCGTCCTGGTTTGGAGCTGGCTGGTTTCTTTAAGTATACTGAGCCTAGAAGAATTATTATTATTGGTGATAAGGAGCAGGCTTTTATTGCGACTTTGCCGGTGGATGTGCAAAAAGAGCGTTTTAGACAGATCACTGATGTTTATACACCGATGATCGTTTTAAGTCGTAATAGGGAGTGTCCTCCTATTTTAAAAGAGGTAGCGATTGATGCTAATTTTCCTATTTTTAGGGCTTCTACGCCTACCTATCGTTTAATGGTCGATATTATTTCTTTCTTGGATGAGCGTTTGGCTCCTAGTGATACTTTACATGGTGTTTTGATGGATATCTATGGTAAGGGTATTTTGATTACTGGTGCTAGCGGATCTGGTAAAAGTGAAATTGCATTGGAACTGATCAAAAGAGGTCATGTTTTAATTGCGGATGATCGTGTTGATGTTTCTAGGATTCATAATTCGATCGTGGGACATAGTCCTGAGTTGCTGGTTGGTATGCTTGAAATCAGAGGTATTGGTATTATTGATGTTGCGAAGATGTTTGGGGCTAGTGCCTTATTGTCTAAGGATAATATCGACATGGTCATACATCTTGAGAAGTTTGATCCTACTGCGGATTATGCCCGTATAGGTAATGAAGATGATTTGTTTACGACGATCTTAGGGGTTGATATTCCTACGCTGGTATTGCCAGTTAAGGAAGGTCGTTCTATGGCGGTATTGGTTGAGAGTGCTGTTACGAACTTTAGACTTCGTGAGGGTGGTTTTAATAGTGCTAAAGAGTTTGAAAAAAGAGTTTATGATTATATACTGGAAGAAAATAAGAAAAGAGGATTGAAGTAATGCAGTTTTTTCCTAATGATAAATCTTTTTTGGCAATTGGTGGTTTTACTATTCAATGGTATGCCATACTGATATTAATTGGTATTGGTGTTTCTTATTGGTTTGTGAAAAGAGATTTTAAAGAGAATGGCTATGTTGATGATACTTTGGATGATCTTTTAATGGGTTGTTTGTTGTGTGGTATCATTGGGGCTAGATTATGGTATTGTTTATTTAGTGATCCAGCTTATTTCTTTAGTGATATTAGTCATTTGTTGAATATTAGAGGTGGCGGTTTAGCTATTCAAGGCGGCTTGATGGGTGGTTGCTTATTTGGCTTGTATTATACAAGAAAGCGTCATATTTCATTTTTTAGAATTGCAGATATGATATTTGGCAATATGCTGATATCACAGGCTATTGGCCGATGGGGTAATTTTGTTAATCAGGAGGCTTTTGGGCAGATCGTTAGTGAGAGTTATTATCAGTATTTTCCTTCTTTTATTAAAGATAGAATGTATATTGATGGTGCTTATCGTCAGCCTACTTTCTTGTGGGAGAGTGTTTTAGATCTTTTGGGATTTATTCTTATTCGTTTATATCGTAAGTATGGTAATCCTAAAAGAGGGGATCAGACATTTTTATATTTGATCTGGTATGGTACTTCTAGATTTATTATTGAGTATTTTAGAACTGATAATCTGATGATAGGTGGTTTTAGAATGTCAAGAATCATTGCGCTGATATTTGTAATTTTGGGTATTAGTGGTTTTGTGTTGACTAGAGTTATTAAGTCTAAGGAAAAACCGGTTATTTTGTTTGATCTGGATGGTACTTTATTGAATACTGAGCCTGCGATAATTGCTTCATATAAGTATTTGTTTGAAAAATATGATAAGGTTGAGAATTTTGATGAAGCTAAACAGGTAGAAGTTTTAGGACCTCCATTAACAGTAATGTTTGAAAAGTATTTTCCTAATGTGGATAAAGAAGTATTGTTGAAGGATTATCGTGAACATAACTGGAATATTCATAAGGATGTTGTTACACCTATGAAAAATGCTAAAGAGTTACTGGCTTATTTGAAGGATGAGGGTTATAAGCTTGGTATCGTTTCAACTAAGATCAAAGATGTTTGTGTCTATGGTTTGAGTATTTTTGAAATGGATAAGTATTTTGATGTGGTTATTGGACAGGATGAAGTTACTAAGGGTAAACCTGATCCTGAGGGTATTTTTAAGGCTTGTAAGCAATTAAATATGGGACATGATAACTGTATTTATGTGGGTGATAGTAAAACGGATATCTTGGCTGCTAAGAATGCTGGTGTTTATGCGATAGGTTATCTTTTTGATAAAAGAAGAGAAGAGGCTTTATTGTCAGCTAAACCTAATGAAGTAATTGATGATCTTATCAAGATCGAGGATATTTTAAAGGAGAATAAGACATGGACTTACAATATGATGTAGTTATTATTGGTGCTGGTCCTTCTGGTATGACTAGTGCTATTTATGCTTCACGTGCTGGTTTGAAAACAGCGATGCTGGAGTGTAGTGCTCCAGGTGGCAAACTGCTTAAGACTTATAATATTGAAAATTATCCGGCTATTAGAACGATGGCAGGAGCAGACCTTGCTTATAGTATGTTTGAACAGTCGACGGCTTTTAATGCTGAGTATTTATATGGTGATGTTACTAAAGTTGTTGATCATAAAGATTATAAGGAAGTAATTACTACTGATAATAGTTATACTTGTAAGGCAGTTATTGTTGCTAGTGGTACTACGGAGAAGAATCTAGGTTTAGCTGATGAAGAGAAATATGTTGGTAAAGGTATTTCTTATTGTGCAGTATGTGATGGGGCTTTCTTTAGAAATAAAGATGTTGTGATCATTGGTGGCGGCAATAGTGCTTTAGAGGAGTCTTTATATTTAACACAGTTTGTTAATAAGATCTATATTGTTATTAGAAGAGATGTATTTAGGGCTGATAAGATCATTCAGGATAAGATCTTGAATAATGATAAGATAGAGATCATTACTAAACATGTTCCTAAGGCTATCATTGGTGATAGTACTGTTAAGGGTATTATTCTTGAACATGTTGATACTAAAGAAGAGAAAAGACTGGATGTTGAGGGTATTTTCCCTTATATTGGTTCTATTCCTAATACTTCTTTTGTTAAGGACGTGGTTAAGTTAAATAGCCAGGGATATATCATTACTAATGAAAAGATGGAAACTAGTGTTGAAGGTATCTATGGGGCTGGAGATGTTATTGATAAGCAGTTAAGACAGGTGGTTACAGCTTGTAGTGATGGGGCGGTTGCTGCTCAAATGGCTTATCATTATATTAACAAGTAAAAAGATTACGTTGTGTAATCTTTTTTATTTTGAAACGCCCATAAGCGTGGTAGAATATTGGCGAGGTGGTACACTTGAAAAGAGTTATACTTGTAAGTGGCATGTCTGGTGCTGGTAAGACTAGTGCTATGAGTGTTTTGGAGGATATGGGTTATCATTGTATTGACCAGTATCCTGTTCAGTTATTAAGTTTACTTGTTGATTTGATTGAAAATA
>JALEVB010000039.1 GCA_022780745.1 Erysipelotrichaceae bacterium | reverse complement strand
ATTTAAAAGGTGAATATATTGCGATGAAGCAAATGCGTGGTTTAGCTAGTTGGTATATCCAGGGTATGCCTTTTAGTGCTAGAGTTAAAAATGAATGTGCTAAATTAAACACATATGAAGATCTTACTAATTTATTTGGTAAATATTTAGTATATTTAAAAGCTTATGAACAGTATTAGGATATGAATTATAAAAGTTATTTAGTAAAAAAAGAGAGAATTAAAAATAATTATAGTATTGAAGATTTGGCTAAAATTGCTAATACAAGTAAAAGCCATATTTCGAGAATTGAAAATGGTAGAATTCTATCTGATGATATTGCAAATATATTATTAGATAAATTAAGAATCAGTTTTATTGATGATAATATCATCAAAAATAAATTGGATGAGTATTATCTAGCTATTGTATATTGTCAAAGTAAACATGTTGAAACCCTTTTTAATGATATTAATTCTAAAGAAAATATCATAATATATTCTAATGATGGTCCTTATTATTATATATGTTGTTTAATACATGCAATTGTTGTTGAAAATAATTTGAATAATGCTAAACAACTTGTTGAAATGTTAGAAGATTTAAAAAATAATGATGTATTAGACAATTACTTGCTACAAATATACTTAGATTATAAGGGTTTGTACTATCAAAGTATTAAAGATTTTGATAAAGCTGAAAAAAATCTTGTTTCTGCCCTCAATATTTCCAATAATAGTATTACTAAAGCAATGATATATTATCATTTAACAAGTTGTTACTATGATCAAAATAATTTTATAGATGCGATAAGTGCTAATGAAGAAGCATCAAAATTGTTTACTAAAGATTTAAATAGTGAAAGATCAATATTTACTCAACTTCATAAAGCTAATATCTTTTCAAGAATGAAATGCTATAAAAAGGCTATTAGTTTATATGAAAATAAATTATCGCTATATCAAAAAAATAAACATATACAACCAATAATAGTTCAAAAAATTAGGTCAAGAATTGGCTGGAATTATATTCAAATTAAAGAATATGATAAAGCATTAAAAATTATAAACGAAAATATATGTGAAGATATTGTTCTAGATGAAGATTATTTTAATATGTGTTATTTGCTATACAAAATGGATGATTTAGACAAGATGAAAGCGTTTATTGCTAAGATACCGGATAGTATTAACGATAGTTGTAAAAATAGAATAGCAGCATTTGCGTTGATTAATAATTTAGATGAAGCAATAGATTACGCTATTAAAATGAGTAATGACGATATATCTAAACAAGACATAGAGTTTTATTATTGTTTTATTCAAGAAATGGCAGAAAAAAGAAAATTATATAAATTATCATTGGAATATGCTAAAAAATTATTATTGTTGCAATAAAATTAATAAATATAGCAATTTAATCTTCGTTTTAATTAAAAAAATTGGGAAGAAATCAAGATGAATATATAGCTATTTATATTTAGAATATAAGTAGGAGGAAGGCTCGAAATATTGCTATATTTGATTTAAAAAATAGTTAATAAATTAGTGTTATAAAATGATATGAAGAAGTTTTTGTTTAGTATTATTTGTATTTCGTTTGTTTTTTGTAATATTACTACTTCTGTAGTTGCCAAGCAAAGTATTGTAAACGATGATAATTATGAAAAATTAGATTATTTAGAGACTAGTACAGAATCTAAAGGAGCACTACAAAAAGTAGTAAAATTTATTGCTACAGCAATTGTTGGTGGACTTGTCTATGATGTAAGTAAATATATTTTAGCTACGGAAGTTGATATGAGTGCAGTATATCAATGGGCATATGAAAATAGTTTAAATGTGTCTGATTTCAATATTCAGATTAAGGAAGTAGTATATGACAATGGATGTTGGAAACCTGAATTTCCTAATAATCCATTTTGTAAAGGTATAAATTAGGAGATATCGCGTTAAACATATGAAGATAGTACAATTATTTGATCAGATCGATGCTAAGATTACTTTGTGTAAACAAAATAGAAAGAATGGTAGTTTTGTTTATGATGGTAGAACTTATAGTATTAATACTTTGATGAAGGTATGTGCATTTTGGGCTTATAATCCTATTTTGGCTATTATTTTTATAAAGTTGTTAAATATTCATCATTTGATTAATCAAATAATGTTTCTAATTGTATTCTTTATTGTTTTACCCTTAATGTCATTTGAATATTTGTGTAGGAATAATAGGAATAATTAGATAGCTAGTGAAAGGTAGTCGCTTAAAAAGCAGCAAGGTTGTTACTTGCTGCTTTTTAAAAGTGTAATAAGATTACTAATACCACTTACTAGTATTACGATACCAAAGATCTGGATAGCGCTTTTAGCAATTCCATAAGGGTTAATAATAAGAATAATTCCTAGTACTAAGGGAATAATACTGGTAAAAAAGGCTGGAATGTATATTAGACCAAACTGGAAGAATAATGGCAGTGCTGCTAATCCATTAATTATCAGCAATATTCCTAATACCATTGGTAAAAACGATAGAATAAAATGAGGATTGGTCCAGACAAAGATACCAAATAATAAGCTTACTATACCGATGATGATATCAATAGTATAGGCTTTATTTTCTTTGCGATTATCTAAATATCTAAAGATATTCATAAAACCATAAAATAATGAAATAACTGCTAAACCTTTGGTTATCAGATCAGCTGTTAAACCTGGCATGAAAACTAGTATTGCACCAGCAATGATCATGATAAGTGTTTCTAAACCATTTGATCTGTTAGTCCATATGATATTTTTCAATTCGATCTTTCCTTTCTTTTGCATTAATATGATATCACAATTATGCTTATTTAAGCTAAATTTTGCATAGTAGTTGTAAAGAAAAAATAAATTTGTTATAATTTTGGCGAAATGAGCAATGAAGGAAAAATAGTAGTTATTTTGCTTTAGTTTATAGAGAATTTCTAGCTTGGTGGAATAGAAATAACGGTTAAATAATGAATAAAGGTTTCTGGAGCTAAACGTCTGATTCGCGTTAAGAATTGACTTTATGAGTCATTAAGGTAGATAAAGTGATTTATCTATGAAATAGGGTGGTACCACGGAAGTAACTCTTCGTCCCTTGGATGAAAAGTTTTTTTATTTTCTAGAAAGGATAAAATATGGAACAGAATTTAAGTGAACAGGAATTAGTTAGAAGACAAAAAATGCAAGATCTTAAAGATAAAGGTATTGATCCATTTGGACATGCGTTCAATAGAACACATCGTTCTTTGGAACTAAGAAATGCCTATGGTGATAAGACTAAAGAAGAATTAGCAGAGATTGCTTTAAATGTTAGTGTTGCTGGAAGAATTATGACTAAGCGTCGTATGGGTAAACTTGGTTTTATGCATATTCAAGATCGTGATGGACAGATTCAGATCGTTGTTAATAAGGGTGTTGTTGGTGAAGAAGTATACGAGATCTTCAAAGCTAGTGACATTGGCGATATTATTGGTATTGAAGGTGAACTTGTTAAAACTGATTCCGGTGAATTAAGTGTTAAAGCTCATACTTATACACATTTAAGCAAGGCTTTAAGACCATTACCAGAAAAATTCCATGGTTTAACTGATGTTGAAGAAAGATATCGTCGTCGTTATGTTGATCTAATTATGAATGAAGATAGCAAGAGAATTGCTTTATTAAGACCTAAGATCATTAGAGCTATTCAGCATTATTTAGATGGTCAGGGTTTAGTTGAAGTTGAAACTCCAGTTTTACAACCTATTTTAGGTGGTGC
>JALEVB010000037.1 GCA_022780745.1 Erysipelotrichaceae bacterium | reverse complement strand
TTTAATAGCTCTATAAGCCTTCAAGAAGTGCCTGATGGCCATTATGTTATGTACTTAAAGGCTATTAATAAAGATAGCATAGATATTTATGAGATGACTAAGATATCTGGAGCTAATGTAAATATCAGTGTTACCAAAGATGATCGAGAATATTCAATTGTCAAAGTAAATACCAGAAATCGTTATGAATTAACGATTGAAACTAAACAATAAAATAGTCAAAGAATAAAGCTTCATGATCTAGCTAAATAATAGCTAGTATCAGAAGCTTTTTCTTTAAATTGTCTTATAAATGGGTTAGATGAAAAATAAACTGTTGATAATAAATATAATAATTTAGTGTTACCTATAAATGATTTCAAGAATATTATAAATAAAAAAGATCCGACCCATGATCATCATAGGTCGGTTTTAATGATTATCTTGATTTATAGATATAGATCTCAATAGGGGAAGTTAATTCTACTTTAGCTCCATAATCAACATTTAAGCCTGCGATAACACCATTGAGATTATTTGGGTTATTTACATCATTATCATAAACTTTAATTGTTACATTGGTAAATCCCTGTTGTTTTACTATAGCAACGGCTTTATTAGCTCTTTCATCATAACTTGATCCATCAGAGCTAATTACATCAAATACTGATGCCTGAGGTATATAGCCATATACGATCTTACATGAATTGCTTGCTTTATCATATTGTGCTAATTCATTGCTGCAAGTACAGTTTGGATAAGTACCATTACTATCAGCAGGACAAGATAGGGCAACACAAGCACCATTATTCATTACATATCCATCCTGACATCCTGTAATACTTGTTTCATTACAGATAGCTCCAGCAGGACAGGCACCTTTAGAAACAACTAGACTGATAGAACTTCCTTCTAGAACAGAAGTATTCTTTTCAAGTGACTGACTGATGACATTGCCACTAGCAACATTGCTGCTATACTGTTTAGCTGCTAAATAAATATTTAGTCCATTTACACTGCAGCTTTGTGCCACACCACAAGGATTAGCTTTATTATAATAATCAGGTACTGTTACATATTTTCCTTTTGAAACTTTACAGTTTATGGTTTTACCACTTACAGTACATTTTTCTGTGATGATGCCAGCGTTATATGTCGTACTTTCAACATCAGTTTTTTCAATTTTCCAGCCATATTTCATCGCTTCTTCGCCAGCTTTATATAATGTATTATATGACTGGCCAGCTTCGATCATATTGCCATAATTGAAGGTATATGGACCAAGGGATACAACATAGCTGATAGCTGAGCCTTTTTCTTTTTCTCCCTTATCATTAGATATGATATATCCAGCGCTAACACTATCATTATATTGTGTAGATCTAGTACCAATATTTAGGCTGTTATTCTGTAAGAATTTCTTTAATTCATCTTCTGATTTTCCTTTAAAGTCGGTTACATTAACGGTTTCAATAGGATTTAATGCGACATATACATTAGTTTGTGGTACACACATATATGTCCCTGATATTACTTTATTATTAATAGTAATTGATTTTATCGTCTGATTATCTTTTGAACCATCAGGGAAATGTACTATGATCTTGGCTGAATTGTTATATAAACTGTTAATACCATTGATATATTCCACAAAAGAAGCTTTGGTTTTGCCAGTATAATCTTGAATAGGAACATTGCCAACTGATACTTCAAAGGTAATAGTTCCATTAGCTTTTAGGGTACCACTGCTAGGTGTCTGACCAATAACGATACCACTTGCCTTAGCATTATAATATTCTTTGATAATTGTTTTAAGGCCATTATTAGTAGCCCAGCTTTGAGCTTCTTTTTGAGTTTTGCCAACTTGAGAAGTAATATTTACACCCTTGCCACTAGAAATAGTAACAGTTAGCTTACTTCCTGTAATGATCTTATCGCCTGCTTTTACTGATTGTGAGATTACTTTTCCGGCTTCAATGGTATCACTAGCTTCTTCTACAAAAGTAACGGAAATGGCGTTAGTTTTAGCCCATGCCTGGATATTTGTCTTGGTATAATCTTTTAGATCAGGCATAGTAATTTCTAAACCTTCGACATTGGCTCCAGCAGAAATCGTTACCATGATAAGATCACTTCTAGAAGCACTTGTACCATCGATATTGATCTTAATAAAATAGTCTTTAGCAACCGTATCACTAGGAGCATATTCATATGAGACATCATTAAATTTATTAGTAGTAAACCAGTTATTGATCTCATCTTCACTCATACCAGTAAAATCAATTAGTTCTATTACCTTATCAGGATCATAACCATTGGAAATAACGATAGTCAATGGATCTTCTTCAGTAATGTATTCATCTTTTTTAATACTTTGAGAAATAACATAATTTAGTTTAACATCTTCATCATACTGATGATCGATTTGATACAAGTTTTCATCAACTTTATTTTCACTTAACCAGCTCATTACCTCAGTTTCATTCATATTACTAAAGTCAATAGCTTTGATCTGTGTAACATTATCATGTAAAAAAAAGAAATATATTAATCCTGATGATATTAAGAATAATACTAATAAAATACTGATCAGGATATAGGTAAGTTTTTTGCTTTGAAAATTCATTACTTTGCACCTCAATTGATATGAAAGAATTATAACATAAAAAGCATATTTAATAAATTAATACAAGTCTATTATAAAATTTATATAATGATAAAATAATCAGGAAAAAGAGGTAAACAAAATGGATGAATTGATTATGCCCATTGCGAAAGAATTAAATATCAGTAGCAAACAAGTAGAAAATACATTAAAACTATTAGAAGATGGTAATACTGTTCCCTTTATAGCTAGATATCGTAAAGAAGCGACCAATGGTCTAGATGAAGAACAGATACTATATATTCAAAAACAATATGCTTATCAGTTAAATCTAAAACAAAGAAAAGAAGATGTAATACGTTTGATAGAAAGTCAGGGTAAATTAACTGATAGCATTACAAGTGAAATCATGGCTTGTACTAAAATATCTCAGGTTGATGATATCTATCGTCCTTATCAGCAAAAGAAGAAGACTAGGGCAGCTATTGCCATTAATAATGGTTTGCAGCCTTTAGCTCAATGCGTTTTGCAATGTCCTAGTTATCTTGACATTGAAAAAGAAGCTAAAAAATATCTGAATGATAATGTTAAAACAATAGATGAGGCTATCAAACAGGTAATGGATATTATTGCTGAAACAGTAAGTGATGATGCCAAGTTAAGATGGAAAGTCATGGATTCGATTAATAAATATGGCAAGATCGTTACCAAAGTTAAAAAGGATAATCCAGATGAGAAACAGATATATAAGATGTATTATGATCATAGTGAAAAAGTAGCATATATTGCTAATCATCGTATTATGGCTATCGATCGTGCTGAGAAGGAAAAGGTTATTAATGTTTCTTTTGATTATGATAGTGAGTATCTTAAAAAATATGCTTTAAGAGGTATTACTCATGATAGAAAGACTAATGTGATCGATATTATTGAGGAAGCAGTAAATGATGGTTTAAAAAGATTATTATTTCCTAGTGTGGAAAGAGAAATCAGAGCTAATTTAAGTGATAGAGCTGCTAAACAGTCAATTGAGATCTTTTCAATGAATTTAGAAAAGCTTTTATTACAGCCACCTATTGCCAATAAGATGGTGTTAGGATTTGACCCGGCATTTAGAACTGGATGCAAGCTAGCAGTTGTTGATAGTACTGGTAAATTGATCAAGATCGATGTTATCTATCCGCATCCTCCTGTTAATAAAAAAGAAGAAGCAACCAAGAAGTTATTAGCGCTATTTAATCAATACCCAATTAAGATCGTTGCGATTGGTAATGGCACTGCTTCTAGAGAATCTGAAAGCTTTGTGGCAAAAGTAATCAATGATCATCATTTGGATATTCAATATACATTGGTATCGGAAGCTGGAGCTAGTGTATATAGTGCTAGTGAATTGGCAAGAAGTGAGTTTCCAGATCTTCATGTTGAACAAAGAAGTGCTATTAGCATAGCTAGAAGACTTATTGATCCGCTTGCTGAACTGATCAAGATCGATCCTAAAAGTATTGGTGTAGGCCAATATCAGCATGATCTGCCTGCAAAATCTTTAAATGAAAGATTAGATTTTGCTGTTTTAAAATCAGTTAATAGAGTAGGTGTAGATGTCAATACAGCCAGTGAACAGCTGCTAATGCATGTAGCAGGCTTAAATAAGGCTAATGCTAAAGAAATCATTAATTATCGTAATGAAAATGGACGCTTTAATAATTTAAATGAAGTTAAGAAAGTAAAGAAGATGGGTGCTAAGACTTTTGAACAGTGTGCAGGATTCTTACGTATTCATGATGGTAATGAACCATTAGATCAAACAGGCATTCATCCTGAAAGTTATGATTTAGCTAAACAGATCATTGCTAAATATGATCTTCATCTTCAGGATGATAGTATTGATCTAGATGAAGCAAAAGTAGCTAAAGAGTTTAATAGTGATACTTATACTATAGGGGATATCATTGATAGTATCAAACAGCCATTAAGAGATTATCGTGATCAGTTTAATGGACCAATATTAAGACATGATATCTTAGAGATCGATGATTTAAAAATCGGTGATAAGATCCAGGGTGTTGTTAGAAATGTTACTGATTTTGGTGCTTTTATTGATATTGGTTTACATGAGGATGGTCTGGCTCATATTTCAAAATTAAGCAATCGTCGAGTTAATCATCCTAGTGAAGTAGTTAGTGTTAATGATATCGTTGATTGTTATGTTTTTGATATTGATAGAGCTAGAGAAAAAGTTCAATTGAGTTTAGTACAGATATAAAGAGCTAAAGTTTAGCTCTTTTTTAAATATAGGGATAAATATGATATTTTTCGTAATATAATTTAGATAGGAGGAATAGCTGATGAACTTTACGATTTCAAAGGATTTTATGCTTGATGGTAAGCCAATTAAGCTTATTTCGGGTGCTTTACATTATTTTCGTATTTGTCCTTTATACTGGCAGGATAGATTAGAAAAGCTGAAAAATATGGGATGTAATTGTGTTGAAACTTATATACCATGGAATTTTCATGAACCTAAAGAAGGACAGTTTGAATTTGAAAATGAAAAGGATGTAGCCAGATTTGTTCATTTGGCAGCTGATTTGGGTTTACTGGTCATCTTAAGACCTACACCTTATATTTGTGCTGAATGGGAATTTGGAGGACTTCCTGCCTGGCTTTTAAAAGATGATGCTATGAGGGTTAGAAGTACATATAAACCATTTCTAGAAAAAGTTGATAAGTATTATGAAGCCTTATTTAAAGTAATTAGACCTTTATTATTTACTAATGGAGGTCCTGTTATCATGTGTCAGATCGAAAATGAATATGGATCATTTGGCAATGATAAAAAATATTTAAAAGCGATCAAAGATCTGATGATAAAACATGGCTGCGATGTACCTTTATTTACTTCAGATGGTGGATGGAAAGAAGTACTGGATGCTGGGACATTGCTTAATGAAGAAGTCTTGCCTACGGCTAATTTTGGATCAAGAACTGATGAGCAAATGGGTGCTTTAAAAACATTTATGCAAGATAATAATATTGAAGCTCCTTTAATGTGTATGGAATTCTGGATCGGATGGTTTAATAACTGGGGTTCACCAATTAAAAAAAGAGATGCTAGTGATGCTGCTTATGAATTAGACAATATTTTGCAGATGGGTAGTGTTAATATTTATATGTTTTGTGGTGGCACTAACTATGGTTTCTATAATGGCTGTAGTTATCATGGTATGATAGATCCGCAAACAACTTCTTATGATTATGATGCACCTTTAACAGAATGGGGAATGCCTAGTGAAAAGTATTATAAGTTTAAAGAAGTAATTAGTAAGTATCGTCCAATTGATGAGGTTAAATTGTCAGCTAATATTAGTTTTATTGATTATGGAGATATAAGATGTACTAATGCAGTATCATTATTTAACACACTACATAGCTTAGCTAAGCCTATTTATAATGATCATACGCTAGCAATGGAAAAACTAGATCAGAACTTTGGCTATATCTTATATCGTGCTAATGTTGGCAAAAAAAGACATTTGGCTAAAAGTAAACTGGTAGATTGTGATGATCGTGCTTTGGTCTTTGTCAATCAGAAATTGGTTGCAACACAATATCGTGAAAATATGGGTACTAATATTGAATTGGATCTGCCTAATGAAGATAATAATATTCTTGATATCTTAGTAGAAAATGTTGGCAGGATCAATTATGGAGCTAGTTTGGTCCTTGGGTCTATGCGAAAAGGACTAAAAGGTGGATATATGTTAGATCTTCATTTTCATACTGGGTGGCAACATTATTGTTTAGAGCTTGATAATATTGATGATGTTGATTTTGATCAAAAATATGAAGCTAATGGTCCAGCATTCTATGAATATAAGTTTAATGTTGATACTATTGGTGATACTTTCTTGAATCTTGATGGTTTTGGTAAGGGATGTGCCTTTATTAATGGTAAGAATATTGGACGTTTTTATAATGAAGGTCCAATTAATTATTTATATATTAGTGCCCCTTTATTGCATCGTGGTGAAAATAGGATCATTATTTTTGAAACTGAAGGTATAGTAAATGATCATATCAGTTTGAATGATAAACCACTTATCAAAGAATAATTAGCTTGTTATAATTAAAATAAGAATAGGAGTAAAAATATGTCGATATTTAATATGGATGATCGTATGCTAATGCAAACAAAGGCTGTTTATACGGCAACAGAGATTCATCAGCAGCCTGCTACCTGGGTCAAGACTTGTGATCAGATAAGGCAGATGCAGGATAAGATCAAGGTATTTATGGCTAATGTTTTGGATAATGATGATTATGATGTCATCTTTACAGGTGCTGGTACTAGTGAATTTGTAGGTAATGCTTTATTTTCTTATATTAATCGCTTAGTGAATTTTAAAGCTAAATCTTATGCAACTACAGATATTACAGCTAGTCCTGAAAATTATATTTCGCAAACTAAGCCAACACTTTTGATTAGTTTTGGTCGCAGTGGCAATTCGCCAGAATCTATTGGAGCTATTGATAATGCTGAAAGTGTTAATCATGATAATTTATATAATTTGTTTATTACCTGCAATTCACAAGGAGAACTTAGTAAAAGAGGTAATATTGATGAGCATTGTTTAGCTATTAATCTTACTGATGAAACCTGTGATCTATCTTTTGCCATGACTTCTAGTTTTACCAATATGTATCTGGCTGCGCTTTTGTGTTTTAGTATCGATCATTTAGAGGAAACGATAGATATTATCAATAGTGTTATTGAAAAAGCTGTTATCCTTGTTGATAATGATCATTCGTTGATGAAAAATGTAGTTGAAGATTATGATTTTAAACGTATCGTTTATTTAGGCAGCAATACATTAAAAGGTATTGCTCAGGAATCAGCATTAAAGATGCTGGAATTAACAGCAGGTAAAATAGTTACCATGTATGATACCCCATTAGGTTTTAGACATGGTCCTAAATCAATTGTTGATGATAGCACTTTGACAGTTATATATCTTAGTGATGATCCATATACCAGACAATATGAAACTGATCTGATCAAAGAGATGGCTAAACAGCGTAAAGCTAATAAGATCATGGTCATTACGAATACTACATGTTTAGAGGCTAAAGCTTTAGCTAATTATTATTATGAATTTAATGGCAGAGCTTTAGATAATATTTATAATGGCTTAGATTTTATTATCTGTGCGCAGTTAATAGCTTTATTTAAGTCGTTATCACTAAATATTACACCTGATGATCCATGTCCTACTGGTGAAGTAAATAGGGTAGTAAAAGGTGTAACATTATACCCTTATCAAAAATAAGTACAAGCATATGATAGGTATAATAGTTTGTGGACATAGCAGTTTTGCTAGTGGAATATATAGTGCTTATGAACTTATTGCAGGTGCTTGTGATCATTTAAAAACCATTGATTTTACAATTGATGATTCTATTGCTATGCTAGAAAAAAAGATGAATCAGGCAATTGATAGCTTAAATGATTGTGATGATATCTTGTTTATGGTTGACCTATTGCAAGGTACACCATACTTTTGTGCAATAAAGGTGGCTAGGCAATATCCTTCAAAAAATATTAGGGTTATTGCCGGTACTAATCTAGCAATGATCATTGAATGCAGTATGGCTAGAGCTATCGCTAATGATATCGATAGTTTAGTAGATATGATCATTAATACTGGCAAAGAGCAAATGGTGAAGTATTAAAGGAAGCGAAAGCTTCCTTTAATCTTGATAGGTCTTTCGAGCATATTCATTAACCGTTAATCCAAATAATTCGTAGAATTTTTTAGAGAAGTAGTACGTTGAACGAAAGCCTAGCTTTGTAGCAATATCATCTATGGAATAATGTTGAGATCTTATTAATTCTTTACTTTTTCTTAAACGGGCATCAGTTAGATATTTCTTATAGGTTATATTTAGATTTTCATTAAATAGATTTATTATTGAACCATGAGAGATACCAAAACGATGACAAAGCAATTCAATAGTTATTGTAGAATCTAGATTTTCATCAATAAAACTAACGATTTTTCTAAAAGAATCATTGTCATAATAATTAACGGCTTTTGGACCACTGGCAGGTGGCATTTTTTTAGTATTTTTTTGTAGTAAAGAAATAATGATCAATTGTAAAGTAGTTAGATATAGATCATATTCATAATCTTTATTGACATTATTTGCTAAGGGCTTTATTAGCTCTAGAATATTTTTAGTTGCATGAATATGTTTATTTAGCATTGATTGATCGATAGGCTGTTCACTATCAAAGATCATATGCAAGCAATTGCATTGTTTGCTGGTTTCAATAGTTTTAAAGCTGGTATTAGCTAAATCAATAATGCATATATCATTTTGTTCTAGATCAACTTGTTGATCATTGATCATGGCAAGGCAACTGCCACAATCGATAAATATTAATTCATAATATTTATTTGGCTTATATTCACTATTTAGTGCTTTGATATCACTATACGAATAAGAATAAATATTATTAAGCCTGAATTTTTGTTCAATTTTTTTAGAGTCATCATTGTAGTTATAATATTTATAATTCTGCTGCTGTTCATGATAAATAGTAAATTTCACATGATCATCAATTGGAATAATGCTAAACTTTACATCTTTATTGATCTTTATTTGGCTATTTATTAAGAATTCATATTTTTTGTCATCATAAATTACTAATAGTCCAATTCCTTCTTCGATACGGACATAGGAATCAAAACTGTAAGAATAATAGCGTTGGATCTTTTTGCTGTATTTTGTAGCCTTGTGTTGAATTAATGTTTTGTCTTCTAAAAAAGAAGCGGTAGGATTTCCGTATAATAGGAAACTTGCATTTGATGTTTTTTTGTACATAAATTTTAAACCTCTTTAACAAATATATTTGATATTATCATAAAATAAGTATCATTTTTTTAAAGTCTAGTGGGCAAAATTTGGTTAAATTTTTGAAAATCCTATTTTTGGCGAAATTGTTTTAAATAATCTTTCTTTGCTTGTTCAATGCGATAAGAATCGCGAATTTTGGATATTGCTTTGTTGATGATAAATTTGTCTAGTTGGCAATTTTTGAATATTTTTATTATTTTGTCATATTGCGTAATTGCTAATTCAGCTATTAGCCAAGCAATGGCCATATCGATATAATATGTATGAATATTGATCTTAGTGATGATTTCTATGATATTATCAACATATTTGTCTATGATAAAATAATCTAAAAAGCATACGATCATAAAGCGTAATTCATATTCTTTAGTACTATTTTGAAATGATGATACATATTTATAGAATTCATCAGGATTTTTATTATATTTTTTCAAGCTGGATACAAAACTATCGCATAAACCCCAATTATCTATTTTTGTTAAGTAGTTATTGATGTAGGGGATAGCCTGTTTAAGATCCATATTCATATATGCGATGACAAATCCTTCCATCATTATTTCTTCAAAATAATGATGTTCTTCTTGTAAAAATGATGAAGGATCTTTTGCGATTTGTTTGCTTAGTTTTCTTAAAATGGGTATTCTTACACCTAGTAATGGATAATTAGTGTTTTGAATTTTTTCATTAAATTGTTTATATTCTAGATCGATATGTGGTTCTAATAATGAAATTGTGGATGACATATTCTTCTAATCTCCTTTATAATATTATAGGAAGTGAATAGTAATGATTACAAGTTTAGAAACGCCTATAGGTAATTTAAAAATTGTTGAAATGAATGATCAGATAGTTGAAATATCAAGATGTGATGAAATTTATCATGATCATTGTGATGTATTGGATGAGTGTGTTAAGCAATTGCTGGAGTATTTTGATAAGAAGCGCACTATTTTTACTTTTCCGTATCATATTGAAGGAAAGTATGCTAATGTTTATCAGGAATTAGTGAAGGTTGAATATGGCAAGACTATTAGCTATAAGCAGTTAGCTATTAATTCTAATAATGCTGGCAAAAATCGTTTGATGGGTCATATTATGCATTGTAACAAGCTTTTGCTGGTTGTTCCATGTCATAGGGTCATTAATAGCAATGGTTCTTTAGGTGGCTTTGGATTGGGTGTAGATGCTAAAGCGTATTTATTGGCTTTAGAAAAAAAGGGAGTGTTTTAATTGAAAAAAATACTAAGCATAATTATTTGCTTATTCATATCGATGATCAATGTTAAGGCTTTAGGGTTTGAAGATATTGTTTATTATGAAGATCGATATGAAGTAGTTAATGTCAATGATGATAGTATTGATAGTATTACTAGTTTTAGTACTTATCTTCAGGCATATAAATATTATGATGAGAATATTGATAATTATGATAATTTAGCTATTACTTATAAAGGCTTATTTTTAAGAATAGAATATGGTATCGTAACTTTTAATAAAAGTAATAGCTGTGATGTAAATTTTGAATTTCGTAATGTTTTAGACAACAATAGCAATTATCTTAATGCATGTTATGGGGTAGATGGAGCATATCTGGATACTGATAGTGATATGAATGTTTATTTCAAGGTAGCTGGAGTTATTGGATATAGTGATATTAATGATCTAACGATCATTCCTGTAAACTTTTTAAAGGAGAATAGTGTTAATTCTTATATCGTTAATGATGGAGATCTTTATCATCAGGTCAAAAATGATATTGATTCTAGTTATTATGTAAGTCTGATAAATCTTGGTAAAGCTCCTTCTTTTCTGGAAGAAGATGTTATTTATTATAGTTATGATTCGCATTATTTTTATTATGATCTGCAGATGATGCTGGATGATTATAAAAATAATACTTATATCAATAGTATTGCTTGCGATGAACCTTTTTATAATTATTATCAGTTTGTTTCTCATCGTAGCATTACCAATATCAGCTTAGATGAATTAAAGAGTTATTTGCAGGATGATCTTTTGATCAATGGTAGCTTACAAAGCTATCAGGATATGGATAAAGATAGTGCTGATGATAGTTTGACCAGATCACAGTTTTATGATAATGAAGAAGAATTCTACCAGTATCAGTATGAATTTGGTGCTAATGCGATTATGATGTTTGCATTAGCTTGTAATGAAAGCGCAAATGGCAAAAGTTCATTAGCATATACCAGAAATAATTTATTTGGACATGCGGCATATGATAGTGATGTTGAAAAGAATGCATCAAGATATCTATCAATTAAATCTAGTATCTATTCACATGCCAAGTATTATATTTCTGGCAGTTATTGTTATCCTAAGAAGTTTACATATCATGGAGGATTTTTTGGTAATAAGGCTAGTGGTATGAATGTTAGTTATGCTTCTGATCCTTACTGGGGTGAAAAAGCGGCTATGTATTATTATAAGATCGATGAATATTTTGGCTTTAAAGATCTTAATTACTATAACCTGGGAATCATAAACGCTAATAAACAGGTAGATATTTACCAGTATCCGGATACTAATAGTGATATCTTATATTCTTCAACGACAACAGGAGATTATGCTTTTATTATTTTAAGCAGTTTTGAAAGCAACGGACAAAAATGGTACAAGATCCAAAGTGATGCAACCTTAGACGATAATAGTGAAGTCAGTTTATTATATAATTACGATTATGCTAACCATGTTGCATATATTTTGCAGGATAGTATTGATCATTATTTGGCTGGTAACTATGAGGAAGCTGATTTTGTCAATGTTAGCTTTGATAGTGATGGTGGTACATTTAAGGATGGTACAGATCTGATAAGCTATAATATAATTGTAGATAGTGTTCCAAGTGTTGGTATCCCTAGTAAAGAGAATGCTTTATTTGTAGGATGGGATAAGAATATAAGCAATGTTAGTGAAGATACTTATTATTATGCAGTTTATCAAGATGTAGATGCGATAGAATTAGTTGGAGATCCCAAAAAGAATTATAAACAGTATGAAAGGATCGATATCGAAGATCTAAAAGTCAAAGTATTGTTTAGTGATGGCAGTAGTAAGACTTATGATCTTGATACTTCCATGATTTCTAATTTCAATACTAACGAACCAGGAGTACAACAGGTCGTTATTACTTTTGCTGGCAAGCAGATAAGCTATGAGATAGAAGTATCTGCTGAAGCTTATCTTAATAGTGTAAAGATAGCTAATAAGGTCAATGAGATCTTAATGCTGGATATCAATGAACTTACAGAAGATGATATCAGTAATATTATTTCATTAAAGGATACATTGGATGATAGTGGTGTTCCATATTTGAATTTTGATCAGATCAGAAAATTAGATGCTTTAGTTTATGAAACGATCAAAGATCATGTAGGCTATGCAATAAATGGAAATAAGAATTTAAGTGTTTCTGGTTTATCTTTAGCTATTTTAGATGATACCAAAAATAGTTTTATTGAACCTTTATATAAATTGAATTATCATCAAAATAGTAAAAATGCTGCTACCTTAAAAAAGGTGGCTATAGCCAATGGTTATGAAGTATATGATACTTTTGATCTTAGTTTAAAAAGAAGATTTGAAAATGTTGATATCAATAGTCCTTTGATCATTACTATCAATAAACCTGAAGGATATCAGGAAAATGATGTTTTTAGCGTATTTACTTATGTTGATGGTGAAGTTAGAAAATGTTATACTATGCAAACAAAGGATAACATCACTTTCATGAGTGATAAGCTTAGCAGTTATATCGTTGTTTCTAAGAAAAGCAGTAATATATATGATATTGAAAATATTAAAGAGAATATGACATATGATGATAATGTCATGGATGTATTTGAAATTGCTGGTGTTATCCTGGGTATAATATTATTAGCTTTATTGGCTTTTATTGGTATCTTAAAAATTAGGAGAATAAGGCAATATGATTCAAAAAAAGGTGAAACTGAGCAAGATCAGATATAATACAGTCAATGTAGATCAAGATCTGATCGATAGTATTAGGGAAAGAAATATCGCTATTGCTGTCAAAGTTCGATGTGATGATGATCATTATGAATGTATCGATGGTCATAAAAGATGTAGTGCTTTAGCTATATTAGCTAAAGAAGATGCAAAGTTTAATGATGTTAGTGTTACTATCTGTAATGATTTTTCTAAGGCAGGTAGTGCATATTGGGGTAATACAAAGAATAAACATTAGGAGAGATTATGGATAGATTACAAAAAGTCATAGCGCAAGCAGGAATTGCTTCGCGAAGAAAAGCGGAAGAGCTTATCCTGCAAAAAAGGGTAAAGGTTGATGGTGTAGTTATTAGTGAGCTAGGTTATAAACCTAGAAAGGGTGCAGTTATTGAAGTTGATGGCAAGAAGATCCAAAGAGAAGATAAAGTATATTATGTGATGAATAAACCTAAGAATACTTTATGTACCAGCAGTGATGAATTTAATCGTCCTACCATTAATGATTATATCGATGTTCCTCAAAGAATATTTAGCGTTGGAAGATTAGATTTTGATACAACTGGTGTACTTATCTTAACTAATGATGGTGATTTTGCGAATACGATCATTCATCCTCGATATCATTTAAAGAAAGTATATGAAGTTACGATAAGTGGTGTCTTAACTACTGCTCAGATCAAAGAAATGGAAAGTGGTATTAAACTAGAAGATGGTATGACTTTACCAGCTAAAGTGTGGATCACTAATAAGAAAAAGAATGTATGTAGTTTTGAATTGACGATCTATGAAGGAAGAAATCGTCAGGTTAAAAGAATGGTTGAATATTTTGGATATGAGGTCAAGAAACTTAATCGCAAAGCTATTGCTTTTTTACAGGTAAATGATCTAAAACCGGGTGAATATCGTATTTTAAAGCCATTTGAAGTTAAACAGTTAACAAAACTGGCAAATGAAAAGGGACGTTAGTCCCTTTTATATTTGCTGATGATGTCTAGATCTGGATCGATATAGATCGTTTTATAGCTGCTTAAGGATACTAATCCTATCTTGGATTGAGGTATCTTTTTTAAGTTCTTTACTAAGCAATAATTGACAGGAACACTGCTAGACATCCTACCTGCTGAATAATAGGCAGCGATATTGGCAGCTAGTCTGATGATCTGTTCATTGGCATTAGTTGTTTGTACGATAACATGTGATCCATGATAATCTTTGGCGTGGAACCATAGATCATTTTTGTTGGCTAATTTAAAGGTTAGATAATCATTTTGGATATTGTTTTTACCAAACATTATCTTTGTTCCATCTTCTAAAATGATCGTATTAAAGGAAGGAATATTAGGTTTCTTATTTCTTCTGATCTTTACTTTTTGTTTCTTTAGATAGCCTAGATCTACTAATTCATCTTTGATTTCTTTTGCATCATTGAAGTCTGCAATTGTTAGTTGCTCATTGATTGCTTCAAAATAAACCAGTTCCTTTGTAGCAATCGCTATTTGTTCTTCGATATAGCTTTTGGCCTTTTTTTGTTTACGATATTTGTTATACCATTTGTTGGCATTAGCTTTACCATCTAGCTTAGGATCTAATGGTATTTTTATCATTTTGCCATCTTCATAATTTTCAAGTTCTATGCTGTTTTGACCCTTAGTATCATTAATATTATAGGTATATAATAAATCACCATAGGTTTTTAATATTTCACAGTTTAATGCTTCATCTAGCGCTTCATTTAATTTTATAAGTTTATTGCTGTAGTGTTTGATTTGTTTTTTGACAAATTTAAATAGATCACCAGATAATTGTTTGATACGATCTTTTTCTTCTAAATGATAATAGACGATATCAAAACCTTCATTGATATCATAGGATTTATTATTTTTTAAGTGCTTTAATTCTATACAATGAAATAGGGCTTCATTATTGCTTGAAGCAACATATAACTTATTGCTTTGTTTGATCTTTTGCATGATATCTGCAAAGCTTTCACCATTATCAATACGGTATTTGACTTCTTTTTCTAATAAAGGACTGAAACCTAAAAACTGTTTAGTTAATGGAATAGATGGATCATAGCTTTTTTCGATAAATGGATCTTTACGATCTTGTCTTTGTATAGGTTTAAAAACGGCTCCTGGATGGATAGTACGAACGTTATTTTCAAATGGAGGTATGCGTTTTAAGGCATCAACGATCCTATCCTGATCATTGATCAGAATAACATTGGCATATTTACCCATTAATTCTACTGACAATTTCCAGTTTAAGCGATCACCAATATCATTTCGAAATGATACATCCATCATGATTGCACGATCTAAAGAAACCTGTTCAATACGTAAAATAGATGCTCCTTCCAGATATTTTCTTAATACCATGATAAAGTTTCCAGGTTCTTCTGGAGTAGGATAAGATCTATTAGTTAAATTAATACGATTATAGATAGAATGGCAGGAAATGATCAGCTGTTTCTTGCCTTGACTGGTTTTTAAGTGGAATAAGATTTCTGTTTTTGATATCTGATATATCTTGTTTATTCGACAGGGTAGAATGTCTTGTAAACTATCTGTTATTTTGTTGATCAAAATTGCATCTAAGGCCATATTAAGTTCCTCCTTCAGCCTTAAAATTATAGCATGATATAATTGACTTAATGATAAAAACTTTGTATCCTATACTTATTAATTTAATAAAAGGGGTAAGAAAGTGAAAAAAGGATTGTTGATAGTTCTTAGTGGACCTAGTGGTGTTGGTAAAGGCACTGTTATTAAAGAATTAATGAAAAATGATGATTTAAAACTTAGTTATTCAATATCAATGACAACAAGAAAGCCTAGAAATGGTGAAGTTGATGGAGTGAATTACTTTTTTGTAGATAGAGATACCTTTTTAAAGGCTATTGATGATGGTGAATTACTGGAGCATGCTGAATTTGTAGGTAATATGTATGGAACTCCTGTTTCATATGTTGAAAAATTACGTAATGAAGGTCGTAATGTTTTATTAGAGATCGAGGTACAGGGTGCTATGCAGGTTAAGAAGAAATGTCCAGATGCTTTGAGTATCTTTATCATACCTCCTAGTATGGAAGAATTAGCTTCACGTATTAGGGGTAGAAATAGTGAGCCTGAAGAAATCGTTCAGCAAAGATTGGATAAGGCTAAAAAAGAAATGGAAATGGTTACCCAGTATAAATATGTTGTATGTAATGATGATGTAATTTTAGCTAGTGATATCATTAGTGCGATAATTAAACGACATATGCAGATCAAAAGCAATTAGGCATGATTATTTCATGCTTTTTTATTGAAATTGTTTAAAAAACATTTTTGAAGTATAATAATATGGTTAGAAAATGGTGAAGATATGGTAGAAAATAAATATGATGATAATAGTATTCAGATATTAGAAGGATTGGATGCTGTTAGAAAAAGACCTGGTATGTATATTGGTTCTACTGATAGCAGAGGACTACATCATTTAATATGGGAAATAGTTGATAATGCGGTGGATGAAGCATTAAATGGCTATGGTAAAAAAATCAAGATTACTTTAGCAGCTGATGGTTCTTGTAGTGTTAGTGATGAAGGTAGAGGTATGCCTACGGGTATGCATGTATCAGGTGTTAATACTTTACAGGTTATTTTTACGATTTTACATGCTGGAGGTAAATTCTCTAGTCAGGGTGGATATAAGACTTCTGGTGGTTTACATGGTGTTGGTGCATCGGTTGTTAATGCATTAAGTGAATGGTTGGAAGTTGAAGTATGTGATGGTAAAAAGATCCATCGTATGCGTTTTGAAGATGGTGGTAAAAAGATTGGCAAACTGCAGGAAATTGGTGTTACTAAAAAAACGGGTAGTAAGGTTACATTTAAGCCTGATGCCAGAATTTTTCAGACTACCACTTTTAATTATAATTTAGTTTGTGAAAGAGCAAGAGAGACAGCCTTTTTATTAAGTGGGGTCGAAATTATTGTTGAAGATTTGCTTCATAATAAAAAAGAGAGCTTTGTTTATGAAAATGGTTTGGTTTCTTTTTTGGATTACTTGCATGAAGATCGTAGTGTTTTAATGGATCCGGTATGTTTTAAGGGTAATTCTAATAATATCGATATTGCAGTTGCTTTTCAGTATACTGATGATTACCAGGAGAATACTTTTAGTTTTGTTAACATGGTTAGGACAGCTGATGGGGGAACTCATGAAGTTGGTTTTAAGAGTGGATTTACTAAGGCTGTAAATGATTATGCGCGTAAATATGCTTTACTTAAGGCTAAAGATAAGAATTTTGAAGGCAGTGATGTTCGTGAAGGGCTTACTTCTATTATTTCTGTTAGTATTAGTGAAGATATGCTGCAGTTTGAGGGGCAGACTAAAAGTAAACTGGGTACTATTCAGGCTAAACCTGCTGTTGAAAATCTGGTTTATGAAAAAGTTAGTTATTTTTTAGAGGAAAATAAGGAATTAGCGACTAATCTGATCAAGAAGATGCAAAAGGCTTCTTATGCCAGGGAAGCCGCTAGAAAGGCTCGTGAAGAGGCTCGTAAGGGTAAAAAAGGTAATAAGACAGAGAAGGTATTGAGCGGTAAATTGGCTCCTGCTCAATCTAAGGATAGTGCTCGTAAGGAACTATTTTTAGTAGAGGGTGATTCAGCAGGAGGAAGTGCTAAACAAGGAAGAGATTCCAAGTATCAGGCAATATTGCCACTTAGAGGTAAAGTCTTAAACACTGAAAAGTGTACAATGGCAGAAATTGAAAAAAATGAAGAACTTAATACGATCATTCATGCTTTAGGAGCAGGGGTCGGTAGTAATTTTGAATATCAGGATGCCAATTATCAGAAGGTTATTATTATGACCGATGCTGATACGGATGGTGCCCATATTCAGATTTTATTATTAACATTCTTCTTTAGATTTATGCGTCCATTGATCGAACATGGCATGGTCTATATTGCTAATCCGCCATTATATAAAGTTCAAAAAGGCAATAAAGTAGAATACTGTTACTCTGATGAAGAACTAGCTTCTTTGCGTAGTAAATTAGGTAAAGTAGAAATTCAAAGATATAAAGGTTTAGGAGAAATGAATGCTAATCAGTTATGGGATACGACAATGAATCCTGAAACTAGAACTTTGATCCAGGTTACTATTGAAGATATGATGATGGCTGAAAGAAATGTTAGTACTTTAATGGGTGATAAAGCTAATGAAAGAAGAAAATGGATCGAAGAAAATGTTAGCTTTACATTGGAAGATGATTATAAGGTGGAATAATTTATGGTAAAAAAGAAAGAAGAAAAACAAAGAATCGAGTATATTAGTTCACCTTTAGAAGATATCATGTCTGATCGTTTTGGACGATATTCAAAATATATTATTCAAGAAAGAGCGTTGCCAGATGCCAGAGATGGTTTGAAACCAGTACAAAGAAGAATACTATATGCCATGTTTCATGAAGGTAATACCTATGATCATGCTTTTAGGAAATCTGCTAAGACGGTAGGTCTAGTTATTGGTAACTACCATCCTCATGGTGATACATCAGTATATGAGGCAATGGTTAGAATGTCACAGGACTGGAAGATCAATTATCCTCTTATTGAGATGCATGGTAATAATGGTTCTATTGATGATGATCCAGCTGCTGCCATGCGTTATACTGAAGCTAGATTGTCAAAGATCGCCAGCACGATGGAAGTTGATCTTGATAAAGATACTGTTGAATTTGCTCCAAACTTCGATGATACGGAAAATGAACCAACAGTATTGCCTGCCAGATTCCCAGTATTATTAGTAAATGGAGCTACTGGTATTGCAGCAGGATATGCTACTAATATTGCTCCGCATAATTTAAAAGAGGTAATTGAAGCTACTATTTATCGTCTACAAAATCCTTATTGCAATCTAGAAGAAATCATGCAGATCATGAAGGGACCAGACTTTCCTACAGGTGGAATAGTTCAGGGTGTTCAAGGGATAAAGGATGCTTTTCAAACAGGAAGAGGAAGAGTAGTTGTAAGATCAAAAGCTGTTATTGAACAAACCAAGACCTGCCAGCAGATCATTATTAGCGAAATACCATATGAAGTAATTAAAGTAAATTTAGTTAAAAAGATGGATGAAATCAGAATGTCTAAGGATATTGATGGTATTATGGATGTTCGTGATGAATCTGATAGAAATGGTTTAAGGATCGTTGTTGATATCAAAAAAGATATAGATGCCAATAGTATATTAAATTATTTTTATAAGAATACAGACCTACAGATCTATTATAACTATAATATGATCTCTATTGTTGATAAAACACCAAGATTACTAGGTGTGATCGATATGATCGATGCTTTTATTGCATCTAGAGCGGAAGTAGTAACTAGAAGAAGTCGATTTGAACTTAATAAAATGGAAAATCGTATTCATATCATTGAAGGCTTGATCAAAGCTGTTTCAATCATGGATGAGATCATTAGGATCATTAGAAATTCTAAAGATAAAGCTGATAGTAAAGTTAATCTGATCAAAAGATTTAATTTTACTGAAGTACAAGCTGAAGCTATTGTTACAATGCGCTTATATCGTTTGTCTAATACTGATATTAAAGAGTTGAGGGATGAATTTGCTTTATTGGTAAATAAAATCGAAGAAACTAAAGCAATATTAGCAAATAAGAATATTCTGGATCGTGTTATTATCAATGAATTAAGAGAAATTGAGAATGAGTATGGTACAGCTCGTAAAACGATCATTCAGGATGAAATAGAAGATATTGTTATTGATAGGACCAGTATGATAGCTAATGAAAGAGTAATGGTTTCAGTTAGTAGAGATGGCTATATCAAGAAAGTTTCCTTGAGATCATATAATTCTAGCAATGATATGATATGTGGTCAAAAAGAAGGGGATAATATCATTTGCTTTAAAGAGGTGGATACTTTAGATAATCTATTGATCTTTACTTCTTTAGGTAATTATGTCTTATTACCGGTATATAAGATCGATGATGCCAAGTGGAAAGATATTGGAGCTCATATTAATAAGTATGTAAAAATTGATGGTAATGATAAGATCATTGATGTTATCAGTGTTAAAAATTTTGATACTTATGGCTGGATATGTACGATATCTAAAGAAGGTAATATTAAGAAATCACCAGTTGATGCCTTTAATTTAGTTCGTAATACTAAAGCTAGTATTGCCATGAAATTAAAGAAGAATGATGAAGTAGTTAGGGCATTTATAACATATGCTCATGAAGAAGTAATAGTGGTTTCTAAAGATGGTTTTGCGACATGTTATTCAAGTGATCAGATACCTAGTACTAATTGCAAATCACAAGGTGTAAAAGCAATTAAATTAGCTAATGGTGATAATGTAGCAGCAGCTTGTTGCTTGAAAAAAGAGAATAATGCCATCGTGCTGATCAATAGCTTGGGTATGGCAAAACGTATCAAAGATGAAAATATTACACGTACATCAAGAAGCGTTAAGGGCGAACGCTTATGTAAATATGTTAAAAGTAATCCATCGCAAATAATTGATGTGCGAAGTGTTTCAACTTATGATAAAATAACATACGTTAGCGATAAATATATCAATATTGAAGCTAAGGATGTTACGATCATGAGTAAAGAAAGTACTTTCTCAAATGTTGTAGAGGTTAATGCGAACTTCTATATCTTAAAAGATTTACAGGAGTGTAAAATTATCGATAGACCTCAAAATGATGAATTAATGCAAGATCAGTCTGATAAACTGATAGGTGATTATGAAATGTTAGATTTATTTGATGAAAATAATGAGTAGGTGATAGTATGCGAACAGTTAATGAAAAAGCAAGAAATGCTAAAAAGATCGATATTATGGAAAAATGTTTTGATAGTTATTGTGAATTTGGCTTAACTGGTATAGGATTACAGGCTTTAGCTAATAAGGCAGGCTTTAATGTAGCTAGTATTTATCAGTATTTTGAAGATCAGGATGATCTGATCGTTCAAGCTACTGAATATTGCATGAGTAAAGTTGACGATGATTTTATGGCTAAGGCTCCAAATGATGTTGAAGAATTATGGAAGTTTATTGATGAGGTTCCTTATTGGACAGCTCAAAAACATGGTAAGAAGTATCGTCTGATGTATCAGGTATATACGCATCCTAAATATCTTAAATATGGTCAGCAGTTCTTTAATGGTGTTGATAAAAGATATACGGAATATGCTAAGAATTTAGAGGATAAGATAGGTATTCCTTATGAAAAACTTGTTCCTTTGATTTTTATCTTTATTCGAGCATGTGTTCATTTTGCATTATTTGAAGATGAATTCTATTTAAAATCACAGATAAGTGTTCTAAAAGAAGCTTTAGAAATGTTTATTATAAAATATAAAAAATAAGATCAGGCATTTGTCTGATCTTTTAAATAGTCTATTACTTGTGATAGATCCTGAAATTCATGATCAATTAGATGGCTGAACTGTTCATCTTTACTAACGGTATCATAGATAAAGCCAGATATCATACCTGCATTTTTGGCAGCTATGATACCATTTTTACTATCTTCCAATACTAAGCAGTTTTCTGGTTCAACATTTAGGGCTTTAGCACAGTTTAAGAAGATCTCAGGGTCGGGTTTACATTTTGTTACCATATCACCACAGCAGATATAATCAAAATGATATGGTTTATCTAAAGTACTAATTAGTTCAGCTACATAAGAATAAGGGGAACTAGAACCAGCACATACCAGATAATTATTCTTATTTAGGTAGTCTAGTAATACTGTTAGTCCTTTTTTGGCAATACCTGTAGTGTGTGCTTTTTCAAAAATGGAACGATCTCTTTCGGCTCTTATTTCTGGTAAAATATCACTTATTCCTGGATAGCGGTCAAATTGTTTTTTTGCCTGACCTTTACCAGAACCGGTAATACCTGTAAAGAATTCTTCATCAAAGTTAAAACCATATTTCTTTCCGATTCTTTTCCATACCTCGATAGATATTTTTTCAGAATCGAACATTAATCCATCACAATCAAATATAACGCATTTTATCATAAGCATTTCCTCATCTTTACAAAATATTGTATAATATAAAAGATTAGAGGACAAGTAATGATATTTAAACCAGAGTGTTATATTCAAAGTTATAAACATATAGATATTAATAAACTAAAAGAAAAGAATTATCAGCTGATAATTGTTGATATTGATAATACATTAATTCCTTGTGACAGTAAGATCGTATCTAAAGATGCGATTGATTTTGTTAACAAGCTAAAAGAAGATTTTATTGTGGTTGTCGCTAGCAATAATGTTAGAAAAAGAGTTAAGCCTTTAGCTGATAAACTTACTTTACCTTTTTATAGTTTTGCATTAAAACCACTGCCATTTACTTTTTATCATATTAGTAAAAAATATCATGTTGATAGAAAAAAGATATTGTTGATAGGTGATCAGATCATGACTGATGTATTAGCTAGTAAAACCAGTAATATCAGCTGTATTTTAGTTGATCCAATAGTTGATAAAGATAATATTTTTGGTACAATAACCAGGTCGATAGAAAATATAATACGTAAATTATTTGATTTTAATAGAGGAGATTATTATGACAAAATGTAAGGGCTGTGGTGCCGTTTTACAAAATACAGATATAAAGGCAATAGGATATACTCCTAAGGAAAATAGTGAATATTGTCAAAGATGTTTTCGTTTGATGCATTATGATGATCTGCAGTATTCAATGAAAACGGGTATTGATCCTGATGAAGTTTTATCAAGGATCAATGAAATTGATGGTATTATCTTATGGGTGTGTGATATCTTTGATTTTGAAGCTAGTATGATCGAAGGATTGAATAAGCATTTAATTGGAAGAGATATCATTATGGTCGTTACTAAAAGAGACTTGTTGCCAGTAACTGTTTCTAATGAGAAAATGGCTAAGTTTATTTTTTCAAGATTAAAAGATTATGGCATAACGATAAAAGGTTTGATCGTTACTGGTAAAAATATTGATAATAAGGATGAAATATTAAAAGCTATCAATATATATAAGAAAAATAATATTATCGTTATGGGTAAAGCAAATGTAGGTAAATCAACATTATTGAATGCTTTGATGAAGGATGAAGTATTATCAGTATCAAGATATCCTGGTACTACTTTAGATTTTAATGAAATGGATATTGATGGTTTCCATTTTATTGATACTCCAGGTATTGAAGTTAAAAATAGTGTTGTCATGGAAGTTGAAGAGAAGTATTTAAAATCTTTGATTCCTAATAGACCTATTAAGCCAGTGATCTTTCAAATCAGAGATGATCAGGCATTTATTATCGATGGTTTAATGATGATCAAGTTTTATGATGCGAAAAATAGCAGTGTTGTAGTATATATGAGCAATGAAGTAAAAGTTCATCGTACCAAAGCTCAAAAAGCTAATGAACTATGGGATAAACATTTAGGTGAATTATTTAAACCGGTTACGATAGATAAAAAATATCGTAATATTACAGTTAATAAACAATATGATAAAATGGATATCGTTATGGATGGTTTAGGATGGATATGTATTAGTGGTGATGTTTCAAAGATTGAAATTCGCTATCCTGAAAAAGTTAATGTGAAATTTAGAAAGGCGGCAATATAGATGCTTACAGGAAAACAAAAAAGATATTTAAGAGCTTTAGCTACTAAAGAAAGAGCAGTATTTCAAATTGGTAAAGAAGGCTTGAGTCATAATTTATTTAAAACCGTTTCTGATTATTTAGAAGCTCATGAATTAGTAAAGGTTAGTGTATTGAAGACTTGTGATACGGATTTTGATGAGTTGGCTTTTGATCTAGCTATGTATACTGAAAGTGAAGTTGTACAGAAAATCGGGCGTACAATCGTTTTATATCGTTGTAGTAAGGAACATTTGATTACATTGCCATGATTAAAGTTATAAAGGATAAATTTGATCCCATATTATTAAAACATATTGAGATCGCTAAGAAGTATCATGAAGTTTATTTCTATATTGAAGATAGTAATTCAGATAAGATAAAAATGGTAAAAATGGCTATTAGACCATATCGTCATTTTCACTTAATTAATAGTCTGGATAATTTAGAATATGAGCTTATTGATATTGATGTAAGTGCTGAATATGATAAAGTCTATAAAGGAGAGTTTAAATATTTAAGTGCTAATACTCGTAATTATATTTTTAGTCATGGTTTATATTTAGATAGAATAATGGCAAATCATTGTCATGGAAAAAGATATAAACATGTATTATCCATGTGTGATCTAGCTTGTAAATTAGCAAGAAAGCATCATGTAGATGTTAATAAAGTATATCTGGCAGCTATGATGCATGATATATATAAACAAAATGATGAAGATGAGAATTTAGCATTGATGAATAAATATTTCAAGGAACATGTTAATGAAGCTAAGGCTTTATATCATCAGTATCTGGGAGCATATTTTGTTTCTTCTGTTTTGTTATATCATGATATCAAAGTGTACGATGCTATATATCATCATACTACTGGTACATGTACCAATAAGATCGCAATGATCATTTATATTGCAGATAAGATCGATCCTTCTAGAGGTTATGACATAACAAAACAATTAAAGGTGGCTATGAATAATCTAACTGATGGATATCATCTGGTTAGAAAAGAAAATTTAGAATATTTACAAAATGTGGAGGGTAAAGATATTGGACTTATTAACAATCGTTTGTAAAGCTATTGATGATAGATTGGGTGAGAATATTAGTATTATAGATATGCGTAATGTTTCACCTTTTAATGATTATATGGTCATATGTAGTGCAAAGAATGTGCGTATGGCATTATCTATTGTTGATAAAATCGAACAGGATGCAAATAAATATGGCTATGATGTAAGAGCGATCGAAGGTGATGATACCAGCAACTGGATATTAATTGATCTATATACTATTGTCGCTCATGTTTTTGTTGGAACTGAAAGAGAAGTATATAATCTTGAAAATCTATGGATCGATCAGCCACGTTTAAAGGTGAATCTATGATATATGATCAGTTAGCACGATATTATGATGCTTTAGTTGGGGATGATGAAGCCTGCAGGATGTGGGAAGAATTTGTTAAAAAACATGTTAAACCCTGTAAAATGCTGGAATTGGCTTGTGGATCTGGAGAAATAACCAATGCTTTATATCAGGATGGTTATGATATTCTTGCAACCGATATTTCTGAAGCGATGATCAATGAATTAAATAAGAAATATCCTTATATCAAAACGCAAATATTGGATATGAATAATTTTAAAATGGATGAGAAATATGATAGTGTCATCTGTTTTTGTGATAGTATCAATTATCTTATGGATTATCATCAGATGGTTGATAGTGTTTATGATGTTTTAAATGATCATGGTATTTTTATGTTTGATATGCATACCCTAGATCGTATAAAAGAATTTGAAGATGAATATATTGAAGAGGGTTATTTAGATGATATTCCTTATCAGTGGACAATAACTTCTTATTTTAATCAGATCCATCAGCATTTTGCTTTTTATTGTGATAATAGTGTTTTACAGGAACAGCATGTTCAGTATGTATTTGATAGTAATGAAGTTATTGATTATTTAAAACAAAAGGGTTTTAAGGTCAAAGTATATACGGATTTTGTTTTAGATGGTATTCAAAATGGAGAAAAAATATTTATAGTAGGAGAAAAAATATGTTAGCAATCATTGGAGCAATGGATGAAGAAGTTATGGCATTACTTGATAGGATGAGTGATGTTATAAAAAAAGAAGTTAGCAATGTTACTTTTTATGAAGGCTTATTAGCTGGTAAGAAAGTTATTGTATCTAAAAGTGGAGTAGGTAGATGTCAAAGTACGATCAGTACTACGGTATTATTTGAGAATTTTGATATTGATGGTGTTATTAATTTTGGTACAGCTGGAGGCTTGCAAAATGATCTTAAAGTATTAGATGTTATTGTTAGCGATCATGTTGTAAATTATGATGCTGATGTTGTTGACTGGCCTAAGGATTATGATAATACTAAATTGGCTTATAAGGCTGATGAACATTATATCAGTATTATTAAGAAGATCATTGATAATGATGCTAGAGTTTTTGTGGGTAATATCGCAACTGGTGATACTTTTGTTCATTTACCAAAACAAATAGCTAGGATCAAGGAAAACTATCCTGATGCTTTATGTGCAGAAATGGAAGGAGCTAGCATTGCTCAGGTTTGTTATCATTATCAGAAACCTTTTGTTATTATTAGATCTTTATCAGATATTACTGTTAATGGCAATAGTGTAGAGAGTTTTTCAGAATATTTAAAGCTAGCTAGTGAAAGAAGTGCTATCTGGTGTGAAAATTTTGTTAAGATGATATAAAAAAAGCTAATATTTAATTAGCTCAATTAGATCATATATTACATGATCACAATAAGTTAAATCATGATCTAACTTATTAGGATCATATAGGCAGGTTTGTAAGCCTGCTTTTTTTGCACCTTCAATATCAGTTATGATATTATCTCCGACCATTAGGATCTCACTTGGATCGATATTTGTTTTTTCGATGCATTTTTGATAGAAGCGAATATCTGGTTTAGTAAAACCAATTGAACTGCTGCAATAGATATCAGTAAAATACTTTGAGATATTTGCTAGTTTTAGTCTTTTTAGCTGTAAGTCATATTGAGAATTGCTAGCGGCATATAAAGGATATTTTTTATATAGAGTGCTTAATGTTTCAATAGTATTAGGATTAACATAGGCACTATCTGATAAATAAGTTAAAAAGCTTTGGTTTAGTTTTTGGGCATCATATTCTTTAAAGACGATCTTGAATCTTTTTACTAATAATTCATCTCTAGTGATCTTTCCATGATCAAGCATTTGCCATAATTGTTTATTTACTTCATGATAATATGCTTCGACATTAGGATCATAAGGAATATGATGTTCTTCTAACATTTTCTTATATGCGTAATTAGCACTGGCATTGAAATTTAATAAGGTATCGTCAACATCAAAAAAGATAGCTTTTATCATGGCATTAATACCTGCTGGTTTATAACCCCTTCATATTGTCCATTTTCCTGTAACCAGGCTAAGATATCATTAGTATTGATAGGTGATTCACTATTCCATACTAATGAATTATTTATAACTAACTGATCATCAATTACTGATACGCTAACAAAAGCAGGATAATTATTAATACTCCAGTCAGCCATTAGATTTTCTGTTTTTAGACTATCTTCTAATGGTTCGATATTAACATAGTCGATAAGTGTATTCATGTTTTTATTATCTAGTCGTTTGTTGACATCAGGATAAAGGGTGTCTTCAATATAATTACAGTTTTCATTATTGTGTGAACAAAAGAATAAGAAGGTAGTACTGGAATTGCCATGGCTTAAGACATATTGTTTGGCTCCTTCATATTCAATCATGGTGTAGCCGTATGTTTCTTGTTTATTGTCTTTTGATTCAAAAAAACGATAACTGGCAAATCCTATACTGGATAATGCTAGTAATATCATTAATGTATATAATATTCTTTTAAACATTTTTACTTCTCCGATTTATAATTTTTATGATATCATTTTTAACTTGTTATCGCAAGATAAGTAAAAAATGTTAAAATAGGTTAAGGTGATTTTATATGAAATGGTATCAGGAGAATTTTGTTAATAGAAGAGACTGGATATTAGATAATCTAGCTGATTTAAAGATGAGTTATGAAGAGATCGTTGTTGTATTATTGATTGATTTCTTTAATAGTAATAATATTAATATTACTTTAGAATTGTTAGCTGCTAAGACTAATAGTTCTAAAGAGGATATTAATAAGATCATTAGTATTTTATGTGCTAAGAATTATTTGGATATTAAGGCTGTTGATAAGCATATTGTTTTTGATCTTTCTAAATTGTTTGAGAGTGAATATGGTAAAGAGAAGGAAGTTTTAAAGAATGATTTAAATCAGATCTTTGAAACGGAGTTTCAAAGACCTTTATCTAATGATGAATTTACTAAGCTTAATCAATGGTTAAAGATCTATGATAAGAAGAAGATCATTATGTCTTTACGTAAGGCTAGTATGTATCAGAAACTGAATTTTGCATATATTGAGAAGATCCTGGAGAATAGTTAATATGGATGGTAATAAGATTTATGAAAAGCTTTATGAGATGTTTCCAGATGCTCATTGTGAGTTAGTTTATAGAAATGCTTTTGAACTGATGATTGCCGTAATGCTTAGTGCCCAAACTACGGATAATGCGGTTAATAAGATTACACCTAAATTATTTGAAACTTATCCGGATTGTTATGCCTTTAGTAAAGCAGATATCAAAGATGTTGAAGAGCATATTAGAACTATTGGTTTATATCGTAATAAAGCTAAGAATATTATTAGTTTAAGTCAGGAACTGATAGAGCGATTTGATGGTAAAGTTCCAAATAATATGGATGATCTTACCAGTTTAAGTGGAATAGGCAGAAAGAGTGCTAATGTTATTTTGAGTGAGTGTTTTGGTAAACAGGCAATTGCAGTAGATACACATGTAGAAAGAGTCTCAAAAAGGCTAAAACTGGCTTATAAAAATGATTCTGTACTGGATGTTGAAAGAAAGCTGCAAAGAAAAATCGATCATGATTGCTGGAGCAAAGCGCATCATTTGTTTATATTCTTTGGCAGATATAAATGTAAAGCAAAAAATCCTGATTGTAGCAATTGTCCTTTTAGTGATTTTTGTACATATCAGACACAATTAAAAAGAGGTAAAAAAGATGACAAACGAAAGAATAAATAGAGTATTAAAACAAATGAATGATAAAGGATTAACTCAGCTATTAGTATCTGATCCAGTTAGTATCAGATATCTAACAAATGCTAATGTCTATCCTGGTGAAAGATTTTATGCCTTATTATTAAAACAAAATAATGAACATATCTTATTCATGAATAAATTATTTATGAAACAGGATACAGCGATCAAAGAAGTATGGTATCAGGATAGTGATAATTATATGGATATGGTAATTAGCTACCTAGATAAGGACAAGGTACTAGGGGTAGATAAGACACTTAATGCTAAATTTCTGATCCCAATTATAAATAATGGCAATATCAGATGTGAATTAGGTTCTGATTGTGTAGATGATACCAGAGCAATCAAAGATGAAGCTGAGATCGCATCAATGATTGAAAACTCTTTGATCAATGATCAGGTAATGCTATATGCTAAGACATGTATTAAAGAAGACATAAGTGAAAAAGAACTGGCAGAACTAATTGATAAAAAATATCTGGAGTTAGGCTGTCAAAGAAATGCTTTCCCTCCAATTTGTTCATTTGGAAAAAATGGAGCAGATCCTCATCATATGCCAGATGATACTAGACTTCAAAAAGGTGATAGTATTGTTTTAGATATTGGTGGATGTAAAGATTTCTATTGTTCAGATATGACTAGAACATATTTCTATAAGGAAGCAAGTGAGCTTCAAAGAAAAGTTCATGATATCGTTTTAAAAGCTAATGTTGAAGCCGAAAAGATCATCAGACCTGGAGTTAGACTATGTGATATCGATCTAACTGCAAGAAATATCATCGCTAATGAAGGATATGGTGAATATTTTACCCATCGTCTAGGACATTTTATTGGTCAGTCTGGACATGAAGCAGGGGATGTTAGTTCAACTAATACTAATGTTGTCAAAGAAGGTATGATCTTCTCAATTGAACCTGGTATTTATTTACCTGGACAATTTGGAGTCAGGATCGAAGATCTAGTACTAGTAACTAAAGATGGCTGTCATGTATTAAATCATGTTGAAAAGCCATATGAGATCATAAAATAGCATATATAAAAAAACCATTTACATCATTAATGTAAATGGTTTTAATTTTATCCTTCTGGGCTAGCTGTAGGTTCGTTTGTTGGCTCAGCTGTTGGTGGTATCTTGCATCCGCCATTTTCAAGATCCTGTTCCTTGGATGGATCATTGCATTTTTCAATACATTTATCGTTATTCCATATATTGCCGCTAGCTTCACATTTTTCCTGCTGGGTTGGTTCATGTTTAATATATTCAATGATTTCAATTGTAATGCTTTCCTGTTCAGATTGTTTGAAGCTTATCGTTTGACCAGAAACATTTTTACCATTTAATCTAACTTCAGTTTGACCAGCTTTAGCATCATCCACAACCTTTTTAGGTTCTAGATAATTGATATTATTGCCTCCAGCCCAGTTAGTAATATCAACAACAGAGGCACTATTAGTAGGTACTGTTAAACTGATCGTTTGATCAACAGCAGTAAATTCCGTACATATTTCATTAGAAGCAGTACCTAGATATTCATAAGCATAATAGCCACATACCTGAATATGACTTCCAGGTTTTAATTGTACTTCTCCCTGGAAACTTTCAGTTTCAGAAATGATTTCCTGAACCTGTGTTCCATCCTGCATGATCCTTGCTTTATATCTGATAGGACCAAAGATCCATGTATAGTCAAATAGTCTGGTTCCATAGGCTTCAACATAGGTATTACCAACGCTAATTGATAGATCGATACTGCTATCAGCAATCGTTAATTTTGATTCATCTGGATATTTTGCCCAGTTTATACTTAATGTACCATTAGCATCAACGCTGGCATTAAAGCTTGTAAGCTCACTAACATCAGAAGTTTCTGGATCGACTAATTCAGCATTTTCTTTACGAATATAACCAGTTGTAATATATTTAGGATCCATGCCTTCAATAGGGCGGGCATATGGATAAGTAGCAAGAATATGAGTAATTGATACAACATCTTCAGGTCTAGCAACTGCAGCTGGTTTATCATCTTCATTCAAGGCATCAAGGATCAAACTATTTATTCTTCCTGGAAGATTTAATGCATTTTTTGAAGCATCGAAATAAGTATTAGCATCCTTTACACCTTTTTCATATCCGACCCAGACAGCTGTTGTATAGTGAGTAGTTTCCGCAACCATCCATTTATCTTTAACAGCTCCTTGAGGAATATTATATTGCAAACCAGAAGTACCCCAGTCAGTTGTACCTGTTTTACCATACACTGGATAATCTCTTTTTAGTATTTGCATATAGTTATAATTATAGCCATAAACAGCATCATACATTAATTCTGATACTAAGAAGCAGGTAGATTCAGATAATACTTTGGTCTTGGCATATGTTGGCTCAATAGGAGCATCGCCATTATTGAATTCTATTCTTTTAATTGTATGAGGTTCGATATAATATCCGCCATTCATGATAATACTATGAGCAGCAGCTAATTCTTTAGCACTAACAGTAAAGTTGCTACCACCAATTGCATACTGGATATCCACAAGTTCTGGATTATTCTTAACACAAGAGAATCCTAAACTTTGTAAATATTCAACTACTTTATCACGGCCTATTGTATCAAATATTTCCTGTAATGTAGCAATAGCAGGGGTATTTAATGATCGGCTAACAGCATCTTTTAATGTTATCTGTCCTACATATTGACCATTGGCATTTCTAATTACCTTATCAGTTCCTGCATATACCATTGGTTTATCTTCTACAACATGACTTGTTGACCATCCTAAATATTCAAAGGCTAAAGCATAAGATAAGATAGTCTTAACACTAGAACCTGGTTGTTTATATTGTTCAGTAGCATGATTTAGAAGCATGCTTCCACCACGTCCATAGTTTCTACCACCACCAATGGCAACGATTTCTCCTGTTTGATTATTAATGGAAATTGTACCAATTTCCATTAAGTCATCAGGGAAGAGGATACTTTCTTCATCACCTTGCTGAATTGAATCCATGACTTTTTGCGTCTTGGTATCCATGCAGGTATAGATTTCCATAGATACAGAGAATGGATCTAAACCTGTTACTTTTTGTGCTTCTTTAATTACTTCGTCAATATATGACTGATAAGCATATTGTGAACCCTGTTCACTTTCTTGAGAATTAGGATCTTGTAATAGATCTTCAACTTTAATAGCTTTAAATAAATTATATTCATCTGAAGTAATATAACCATGATTATACATTTGATATAATACGGTATTTCTTCTAGATGTCGCATAGTCTAAATGTAAAAATGGATTATAGGCATTAGGGGCATTAACGATACCAGCAAGCATTGCACATTCAGCAACATTTAATTCGGAAACATTTTTGCCAAAATAATATTCCGATGCTTTTTGAACACCTCGAATACCACCACTGCCACCAAAATTGATCTTATTTAGATATAATTCCAGAATGTTTTGCTTGCTTATCTTATCTTCAAGATCGATTGCTAAAGCAATTTCCTGAACTTTTCTTTCAATTTTCTTAGGGGCAGCTGTTTGTGTTTCATCAGAAACATAGTAGGTATTTTTTACCAGCTGCATCGTTAGGGTAGAACCACCTTGTACAAAGCTGCGTGCTTTTAATACTTCAATTCCACTTTTAATAAAACGGGCAATATCGAAACCATTATGTTCAAAAAAACGAGAGTCTTCAATAGAAACAAAGGCATCGATCAAAGATTCTGGCAACTCATTGTAAGATACATTTTCTCTGATCTGTGATCCAACATCAGCAATCAGATTTCCATCTTTATCATAGATCTTGCTCGATTCTGGTGAAACAAAGTTTTCTACAATTAGTTCGGGCTTACTTTGTAACATATTAGATATAATTACTAAACCACAGCCAGCACCAATGATTCCAACTACTAATATGATAGATATTATCAGTACCAGTACATTTTTAACATTTAGTTTACGCTTATGGTGTTTAGTATTAGTCTTTTTTTTGACCATTATTTATAACCTCCTAAAAATATAATTTATCAATTATTTTTAAATAATCTACAGGTTTTACTAAATTGTACTCTATGATTATACCATTTTCTTCAAACCATGCATATGGTATCGACTTCCTTTTGCTTGTTTCATAATAGCTGCAGACTTTATCAGCACTTATATAATAGGTTTTATCATATTGGGTAAATCTAAATATGACAAAGGCGATAGCTCCATGTTTCAAGACACTTTCTAGATGTTTGATCTGATGGGGATGAATACTTGCTAAGGGAAAGGCTGTTTTACTGGCACATTCTTTAGCTTCAAAGTCGATAGCTTTTCCGCGATATACACCATTATAATCAGTAGTACTTGGTACTTTAAAATAGGCTTCTGTTATTTTTGCCATATTTCTTGCTGGATAGTCAACATGAACTATCTGAATAGGAGTAGGCTTTTTGTGAATATTAGCAATATCAGTTTCTAAATAATATTTATTTGTAGCATTGATATCATCTTCTAAAGCCATACCACGATTAGAAGCGCTAGTATTAGTATGATTATTGTTATATTTTTTCCCGTTAGGATAATTGATCATTTTTATCACCATTTTTAATTATACAAAGAATAATAAATTTATGAAAGTTTCTTTGCGACAAAATAGAAGCGATGGATTTTTGCCTCGATCTTGTTTTCCTTTTCTAAAATAGCTTGAGCTTTAAAAAGATTATCTAGATTATTTTTAACACTAAAGTTAATGAATTCCCATTCAATGATTCTAGCAAACCACACTAAAGCTGCAACATCATAAAAAATGATAGGGCGATAACATTCATTCTTTTCTAATATTTCGAAATGATTATCATTTAATTCTTTGGTGGCAATATCTAAAAATTTATCAGGAAAACTAATAGGAATGTTACCACATAACAATTCAATCAGTCCTCTATCATTTAAAGCTCCTATTTGCTGAGTAATAAATAAACCATCAGATTTTAGTTTCTTATATACTTCTTTGATATCATATTGAGCATGCCTGTTGATAATGATATCAAAGCTGTTATCAGGATACTCATTAATGTTTTGCTTGATTTCAATATTTAAAGGATCTAGTTTTTCTTTGCATAGATCATAATTTGGTTTATAACCTTCAGTAGCAAAGGTATTATGATGGGGATGATGCAATGTTAATAGAAATTCTGCACCACCAGTATCCATATCTAATAGTTTCATATCCTTATTAATATACTTAGCTATTATTTGTTTATAATTCCAAGGAAGATCTGTTTCTTCAGTATAACGATCATTGATATGTGAGAAATCCCAACCCTTGATCCTGGCTATTTTTTCTTCCTGAAGCCATGTATTTACTAATTCTTTTTTGTTCATAATTCACCTCAAGTAAATTATGCCTCAAAGAAAAGAATGTTGCAATTTTAAAAGGGTTTTGTATAATTAAAAGTGGTGATGTTGCTATGAGTAAGAAATTGAATTTGGATATTCAGACAATTCTTGATACAGAATTTAATATTGATTTTAAAGGCTATAGTGCAAAAGATGTTGATGCTTTTTTAGATCTTGTTATGGAAGATTATGAGACATATCAGACTATTAGTGAGCATCAGAATGATAAGATAGCTGAATTAGAGCGTACTAATGCTAGTTTAAGAGCTAAGCTCATTGAACTGGATGCTAAAGTAAGATCTTATGAAGAAAATAATACTAATAATGTTAGCAATGTCGATATTTTAAAAAGACTTTCCAGATTAGAACAGGAAGTTTTTAATAAAAGATAGGCACTTTGGCAATCGCTGGTATTTGCTAGAGGAAAGTCCATGCTCGCACCATCTGTGATGATGGTAGTGTTTGTGCTAGTTTAATAAATAAGGCTAGGTATCATATTGATAACGGCGGATGTTTATACCTAAGTTTACATTTGTAGATATGGTATAATGCCCTAAGGTGTCACAGTGACGAAGTATTTTGTGAAAACAAAGTAGTGGAACGCGATAAACCCCGCAAGCGAGAAACCCAAATTTGGTAGGGGAATCTTTGAGGCTTAATTAAGAAGGCTAAAAAGGACGATCATAAGATCGTAGATAAATGGTTGCCACCTTTTATAAGGTACAGAACATGGCTTATAAAGTGCTTTAGGGGATCTTAGGATCCCTTTTATAATCTTGAAATATTTATAATAAATGTTAAAATTTATAAAAAGAAAGTTGGAATTATTATGAATTTACCTAATAGATTAACTATTATCAGAATTATTATGATACCAGTAATTGTTTTAATATATCTATTTCCATATGCTCAATTTGGTATTAATGTACAAAGTTTTGATGTAGGATTTGTTTCTATTTCTTTGGTCAACATTATCGTTTTAGGATTATTTATTTTGACTAGTTTTACAGATTTTCTTGATGGTTATATTGCCAGAAGCCAAAATATGATCACAACATTTGGTAAGTTTGCTGATCCTATTGCTGATAAGCTTTTGGTAAATACGATGTTTATCTTATTTGCTGCTCAGGGAGTGATTCCAGTAGTACCAGTACTGATAATGATTGCTCGTGATACGATCGTTGATGGCTGTCGTATGATAGCTTCTAGCAATGGTACAGTTGTGGCGGCTGGGTATTTAGGAAAAGTTAAGACGGTTTCACAAATGTTAGCGATCATTTTGATCTTATTAAATAATTTACCATTTGAATTATATCGTTTTCCAGTTAGTGATTTAGTATTATGGTTTGCTGCAATTGTTAGTTTTGTGTCTGGAGTTTCATATTTTAATCAGATGAAAGAATATATTTTTGAAAGTAAATAGGAATCTAAGGCATTTTTGCTTAAATATTATACAAGGAGAAAAATTATGAGTGAGAAAAAAGCTATAGTAAAAGATGACAAAAAAGATGCCTTATTAGAAGATGCATTAAAACAAATTGAAAAACAATATGGAAAAGGTAGTATCATGAAACTAGGGGATAGAGCTAATGTTGATATTGATGCCATTAGTTCTGGTTCTTTAGCTATTGATTATGCTTTGGGTATTGGCGGTTATCCTAAAGGAAGGATCGTTGAGATCTATGGTCCTGAATCAAGTGGTAAAACGACTTTAGCATTGCATGCAATTGCTCAGTGTCAGAAAAATGGTGGTAGAGCTGCTTTTATTGATGCTGAGAATGCTATTGATCCTCAATATGCAAAGTCATTAGGAGTACAGATCAATGATCTGATCTTATCACAGCCAGATAGTGGAGAACAGGCTTTAGAAATTACGGAGATGCTTATCAAGTCTGGTGCAATTGATCTTATTGTTATTGACTCAGTTGCTGCACTTGTTCCGCAGGCGGAATTAGATGGTGAAATGAGTGATGCGTCAGTTGGTTTGCAGGCTAGATTAATGTCTAAGGCTATGCGTAAATTAGCTGGTGTTATGAATAGAAGTGAATGTACAGCTATCTTTATTAACCAGTTACGTGAAAAAGTAGGTATTATGTTTGGTAATCCTGAGACTACTCCAGGAGGTAGAGCGTTGAAGTTCTATAGTTCTGTTCGCTTGGATGTTAGAAAAGGTGAAGCTATTAAAAATGGTACAGAAATAGTTGGTAATAAAGTAACAGTTAAAGTTGTTAAGAATAAAGTTGCTCCTCCATTTAAGGTAGCTAGTGTAGAGATCATGTATGGAGAAGGTATTTCACATGTAGGTGAACTTGTCAATCTGGCAGTTGATTATGATATTATTGATAAAGCTGGTGCCTGGTTCTCTTATAAAGGTGAAAAGATCGGACAAGGTAGAGAAGCCTGCAAAGCTTATTTAACAGCTCATCCAGAGGTGGATGAAGAGATAACTTCTTTGGTTAAAGAGAAATTATTTAGTAAATAGTAACCGTTGTGGTTACTATTTTTTTGTGCTTGTGAAAAAGTGTAGCTTACTATATAATTAATGTGCATGATTTTGTGAATGCAATAGAAAGAATGGAGGATTAGACGATGGAGAATGTACTAATTTCCATTTTAATAGGTATAGTAGGAATTGTTTTAGGTATCATCATTAGGATGGTAATGGAAAAGATGGGCTTAGCTAAGGCAAAGGCTAGTGCTCAAACTGTTTTAGATGAAGCAAATAATAAGGCTGAAAATATAGTAAGACAGGCTACATTAGATGGTAAACAACAAATCTATGAACTTAAGCTGGAAGCTGAAAAGCAAATCAAGGCTAAGCAACAAGAGGTTGTTGATATGGAAAACAAATTGATTCGTCGTGAGGACAATTTGAATTTTCGTGATGAAACAATTACCCATAAAGAAAAACAATTAGAAGACAAAAATCGTATTGTCCAAGATAAAATCGCCAACCTAGATAAAATGGAACAAGATTTGCAAACAAAGATCGACAATCAATTGCATGTATTGGAACATGTTTCTAATATGACTGAGCAGGATGCAAGAAAAGAGATAATGAATATTGTCGAGAAGAAGATGGAAAAAGAAGTTGCAACTTATATTCGTGAAAAAGAAGATGAGGCTCAGCAAAAGGCTGCAGATACAGTTAAAAATATTATTGCAACAGCTATTCAAAGATATGCTCAAGAAGAGACAATTGAAAGGACAGTTTCTACTGTTACATTGCCTAGTGAAGAGATGAAGGGTCGCATCATTGGTCGTGAAGGAAGAAATATCAAGACTATTGAGCAGTTAACAGGAGTAGACCTAATAATTGATGATACTCCAGATGCTTTAACTATTAGCTGTTTTGATCCTATTAGAAGAGAAATAGCCAGATTATCATTAGAAACATTAATGAGAGATGGTAGGATCCAGCCAGCTCGTATTGAAGAAGTAGTTAATAAAGTTACTAAGGAAATGAATGATACAATGATCAAAGTTGGAGATGATGCTGTCTTTAAACTTGGTATTGGTAAGATTCATCGTGAATTAGTTAAATTGATCGGTCGATTAAAATATCGTTATTCTTATGGTCAAAATGTTTTACAGCATTCAATGGAAGTAGCTTATTTTGCTGGTATTATGGCTGCTGAACTTGGTTTAAATCAATCATTGGCTAAGCGTGCTGGTTTACTTCATGATATTGGTAAAGCAATTGATTTTGAACAGGATGGCTCACATATCGAATTAGGAAGCAAGGTTGCCAAGAAGTATGGTGAAAATGCAGTTGTTATCAATGCAATCGAATCACACCATGGTGAAGTTCCTCCAACTAGTTTGATCGCTAATCTGGTTGCTGCTGCTGATGCATTAAGTGCAGCTAGACCTGGCGCTCGTTTTGAGTCAATGGAAGGTTATATTCAAAGACTTGAGCAGTTGGAAAATATTGCTAATGAGTTTGATGGTGTTGAAAGAACATATGCAATTCAGGCTGGTAGAGAAATCAGAGTTATGATCCAACCTGAAAAAGTTGATGATGTTAAGATGACTAAGATTGCTCATGACATTAGAGAAAAGATTGAAAATGAAATGACATATCCTGGTCAGATCAAGGTTACATTGATCAGAGAAACTAGAGTAAGTGAAATAGCTAAATAATGAGAATATTGTTTTTAGGAGATGTTGTAGGTTCTGTTGGCAGACAGATCATCAATGATAATTTTAAAAGCATTAAAGAAAAATATTGTGCTGATCTTACGATCATCAATGGTGAAAATGCAGCTCATGGCAAAGGGATTACGACCAAGATCTATCGTCAGTTTAAAAGTTTAGGTATTGATGTTATAACGCTTGGTAATCATGCTTTTAGTAAGAGTATGATCATTGATAATATCGATGATTGTTCTGATCTGATCAGACCTTGCAATATGGAACCTTTAAATATTGGTAATGGTTATATTATCAAAGAAGTTAAAGGTTTAAAGATTTTAGTAATTAATGTTTGTGGACAGGTATTTATGGATAATGTTGTTATTGATCCTTATAGTGCTTGTACTAATATTATTGATTCACAAAAAGCTGATATTGTATTTGTTGATTTCCATGGGGAAGCAACAGCGGAAAAAAGATGTTTCTTTGAATATATGAAGAATAAAGCTACTATCGTATGTGGTACACACACTCACATTCAGACGGCCGATGAAATGATCAAAGATCATAGAGCATTTATTAGTGATGTTGGAATGTGTGGACCTATTGATAGTATATTGGGTCGTGATATTGATGAAGTTATCAATAAAACGATATATCATGAAAAAACTTATTTTACTCCAGCAGATGGTAAGGGTATTATTTGTGGAGTGGTAATTGATGTTGATGAACAAACATGTAATGCGATCAATATTGAAAGAATACAAATTCGTGATATTTAAAAGTAAAATTTTAATTGACTTAGTTGCTTATTTTGCTATAATTTAAGCGTTGACGAGTAGGAGAGAGTATCTTTTGAAGTGGACAAAAAGAGAATTGATTATTAAACCATATATCGAATTTGATGAAGATATTGAGTTTGATAAGAGCTCATTAGAGAATAACAAATTATTATTGGATGTCGAAGATCTTCATGTTGAAGGTGATGGTACATTTGATGAAGTAGAAGATTTGTTAAGAGTAAATATGCATATAACAGGTACGATGATCTGTCCTTGTGCGATTACTAATGAACCACTAAGCGTTGATCTTGATTCAGATTATGATGAATGCTTTGCGTTTCATGATACTAATGATTTAGATGTTCATGTTGTCAAAAATGATGTAATTGAATTAATTCCTGTGATCTTTCAATTAATTAATCTTGATGTTCCCATGCATGTCGTCAAAGAAGGAATTGCTAAGTATCCTAGTGGGGATGGCTGGCGTATCTTAAGTGAAGATGAGTATCAAAAAGCAAAGCGAAGTTCTATTGATCCTCGTTTAGCAAAACTAAGAGAATTCAAGGCTGAAGATTAGGAGGTGTCTTAAATGGCAGTACAACAAAGAAGAAATTCTAAGACTAGAAAAAACAAACGTAGAACACATTTTAAATTAACAGCACCTACATTAGTTAAGTGCCCAGCATGTGGAGAATACAAGCTTCCACATCATGCATGTTCTGCATGTGGTTCTAAATAAAAAAAGATGATTGAAAAATCATCTTTTTTTATTGCTTTTGAGACTAATTAATGTATAATAATGGTGAAAAGTGGTTGAAAGTGGTGAATTGTGGGGTGAAATAGATGTTTATTGGTGAGTATCATCATACTTTAGATGCCAAAAACCGTATTATCATTCCTGCAAAGCTTAGAAATGAGCTTGGGACCACTTTTATTGTTACTAAGGGTATGGATGGCTGCTTATATATCTATACCAATGAACAATGGAATAAGAAATTAAATGATTTAGTTAAATTACCACAAACGAAAAAAGAAGCTCGAATGTATATCAGACAGTTTACTAGTAAAGCTTGTGAATGTGAATGTGATAACCAGGGAAGGATACAGCTTCCTGGTATTTTAAAAGATGAGGCAAAACTGGTTAAGAATTGTGTCATTGTTGGTGCTATAGAACATGTTGAAATATGGAATGAAGATCTATGGAAAGAATATGAAGCTATGGCAGATGAGTCATTTGAAGATATAGCAGAAAGTTTAACGGAGTATTTGTAATGGAACATTTTAGTGTCATGCTTAAGGAAACAATTGATGGCTTAGATATTAAAGATGATGGTATCTATGTTGATGCGACTTTGGGTAGAGCTGGACATTCATTACAGATCGTTAAAAAGCTTAAAAGTGGTAAACTGATTGCTTTTGATAAAGATATCGAGGCAATCAATAAATCTAGAATTGTTTTAGAAGATCATCTGGATAAAGTGATATTTATTCATGATGATTTTAGTAATATTAGAAAGCATTTAGATGAGTTGAATATTGATCATATTGATGGCTTTGTAATGGATCTTGGGGTTAGCAGTCCTCAATTTGATGATGCTTCTAGAGGCTTTAGTTATCGCTTTGATGCCAGATTGGATATGCGTATGGATCAAAGTCAAAGTAAAGATGCTTATAAGATAGTTAATGAGTATAGCTTTAATGATCTATGCTTTATCTTGAGAAATTATGGTGAAGAGAAGTTTGCTAAGCAAATTGCTCGTGCTATTGAAAAACAAAGAAGTATTAAACCAATTGAGACTACATTTGAATTGGTTGATGTTATAAAGAGTGCTTTGCCTAGTAAAGTATTAAGTAAAAAGGGACATCCTGCTAAGCAGACTTTTCAGGCTCTTAGAATTGAAGTTAATACGGAGCTTACTAGTTTAGCTAGTGGTTTAGAAGATGCTTTAGATAGCTTAAAAATGGGTGGTATAGGTGCTGTTATTACCTTTCATTCTTTGGAAGATAGAATTGTTAAGAATATGTTTAAAGATAGATGCTCGATAGAAAAAATCGATAGTCGTATTCCTATTAGAGACATTGATATAAAAAAAGCAGATTATGAATTAGTAAATAAAAAGCCAATATTGGCTAGTGAAGAAGAGTTAAGCGTTAATAATCGTTCGCATAGTGCAAAATTAAGAATTATAAAGAGGTTGAGTTATGGCAAAGATCGTTAAAGTTAAGAAAAAAAGAAGTATGAGATTACAGGTATTTACTTTGTTGTTTTTTTCAGTATCATTAGTAATGTACTTATGTTCAAGTTTATTCTTAAGATCTATCAATAACTCACTAAGTACACAAAAACAGCAGATTGAAACACAGATTGCAGCTTTAAAAGTAGAAAATGATGCTGTTAAGGTAGCAATTCAGGGTTTAAGCAATCGTGAAAGAGTTGTTTCAATTGCTACTGATGCTGGTTTGAGTATGAATCAGTCTAATATTGTAACTATTACAAAAGGAGAATAATGATTTGAAACGTAGAAGAAGCAATGGAATGCTTCTATTGATATTTAGCTTTACATTAGTAGTTATGAGTATCTTAATTGCTAATGTTTTTGTCGTTGCAGTTGAAAAAAAGCATTTACGTTCTAATACTGATCTTCAAAAATATGCTGATAGTGCTAATATCAGAAATGAAGTTTTGAAGTCTACTAGAGGCTATATATATGATAAGAATGGTAATATAATAGCTCAGGATATTTTGACTTATAATATATATTGTGTTTTAAGTGATCAAAGACCTTCTTATGAAGGTGTTATTGCTTATGTAGCTGATAAGGAGTATACGGCTTCAGTATTATCTAATATTTTAAAAATGGATAAGGATAAGTGCTTAACTTATTTAAGTCAGGATGTGTATCAGACAGAGCTTGGTACTGCTGGCAGAAATCTATCAAAAGAAACAAAGGAATTAATAGAATCATATAATTTACCAGGAGTAGAATTTACTACTTCTATTCAGCGTTCTTATCCATTAGGGGTATTTGCTAGTAATCTTATTGGCTTTGCCCAGTCTGATGAATCAGGTAGTACTGTTGGTAAGATGGGCGCTGAATTATATCTTGAAGATTATTTAAAGGGAAAAGATGGTTATCGATCATATCAGGCTGATAAAAATGGTTATATTCTACCAGGTATGAAAGAAGAAGTGGCATCACCGGTTAATGGAGCCAATGTATATTTAACACTAGATAAAGAATTACAGGAGACTTTGGAACAGGCATTTCTTCAAACAGAAGAAATATTTGAAGCGGATAGGATATGGGCTAGTGTTATGGAAGTTGATACTGGCAAGATCTTGGCTTGGGGACAATATCCTTCTTTTGATCCTAATACATTAGAAATTGAAGTATATAGTAATTATGGGGCTCAAAGTCCTTATGAACCTGGTTCGGTAATGAAAACATTTGTATATGCAGCAGCTATAAATGAGGGTAATTATGATAGCAGTCAAAAGGCTTATTCTGGTCCTTATTGTTTCTTGGCTGATAAAAATAATAATCCTTATCGAGTTGAAAGTGGCGGTTATGCCTGTATTAATAATGCTGGCAGAAAGAACTGGGGATGGGTCGATCTAGATTATGGTTTGATCTATTCTAGTAATACGGTAACTAATGTTGTTGAAACAGAAGTTATAACTCCGGATATTTATCTGAATTATCTAAAATCTTTTGGTTTTTTTAGTGCTGTAGAAACGGATGGTATGCGTGAGCAGACAGGGGTATTAAACTTTACCTGGCCATATGATAAATTGGCTTTAGGCTATGGGCAAGGATCAACTGTAACGATGCTTCAGATGTTACAGGCATATAGTGCTGTTTTTTCAGATGGAACGATGAAGAAACCTTATTTTATTGATAGTATCGTAGATTCTTATGATAGTAATAATGTTTACTATAAGGCTAAAACTGAAATTACTGGTAAACCTATTGAAGAATCAACTGCTAAACAATTGCAACAGATATTATACCGTGTTGTTAATGATGAAGATGGTACGGCTAAACATTATCGTATACCTGAAACTGAGATAATTGGTAAAACTGGAACAACGGAAGTTGCCGGTTCTGGCAGTTATAATTCAGGTAAGACGATAGTTAGTCTAATGAGTGCTTTACCTGCAGATGATCCTCAATATATCGTTTATTATTGTTTTGAAGCAGATTATAATCCTAATGCGCATTATTATACTGATCCTATTAAGTCAGTATTAAGAAAGGTTGCGATGCTTTATAACTTAACTGATGAACAGGTCATAGTTGATAATAATGGTGAACTTGTTCAAATGGAAATTGAATCAAATGAAATGGTCAATGTTTTAAATCATAGTGTTAGTTACGCTATGAATAAATTAAGTGATTATAATTGTGATATCATCGTTTTAGGTAATGGTGAAAATGTTATTGATCAATATCCAAAACAGCATCAATATGTTACTACTAAACAGAAGATTTTCTTGTTGACAGAGACAAATAGTTTTATCATGCCAGATATGACGGGGTGGTCAAGAAAGGATGTTACTGCTTTGTGGCAGATTACAAGTCTTGATGTTAAAATGGAGGGTAGTGGTAAAGTAGTTAGTCAAAATATTGCTGCGGGTACTACTGTTACTTCTACGGATAAAATTGAAGTTATATTTAGTGAGTAAATTTAGCTAAATTATGGAAAAGATAGGTTAAAACTATCTTTTTTTTAAATCAATATATGCTATAATTGTGAAGTGCTAATTTTAGAAAGCGGGGATAAGTGGTATGTATGTAAGACTAATATTAGCCTTTATCATTAGCTTGATATTGGTTTTAATTGGCATGCCTAAGCTTATTGATTATCTTAAAAAGATTAGTTTTAATCAAACAGTTAGTGAATATAGTTTGAAAGAGTATAAAGAAAAAGCTAAGACACCAACTATGGGTGGCATATTATTTATTGTTGTACCAATAATAGTTACTTTGTTTTTAGCCAAGGGTGTTTTAGCTGATTTAAAAATGATAGTTATCTTATTAAGCTTTGCTGGATATGGGTTGATCGGATTTATCGATGATTATATTATTGTTATTAAGCGTGATAATGAAGGACTTAGACCTAAACAGAAGTTTATTATGCAGCTGTTATTAGCAATCATCTTTTTTATTATATATCGAAATAATGTTTCATTAGACATTACTATTCCTATTATTAAGGTGGTATTGCCATTATCATGGCTATATAGTATTCTGGTATTTTTTATGTTTACTGGAGCTAGTAATGCAGTTAATCTTACAGATGGTATGGATGGCTTAGCAGCAGGGTGTAGTTTTATTAGCTATATTGCTTTTCTAATAATTGCTTTATGCATGAAAGAATATCAGGTAGCAATTTTTATTAGCAGTTTGTTGGGAGCATTATTAGGATATCTACATTACAATGTATCACCAGCGAAGATATTTATGGGTGATACGGGTTCATTAGCACTAGGTGCAGGTTTTGCCGCTATTGCGATGGTCTTGAAACAGGAATTATTACTGATAATTATTGGTGGGGTATTCGTATGGGAAACACTATGTGTAATTATTCAGATCAGTTCCGTTAAAATTAGAAAAAAGAGAGTTTTTAAATATACACCAATTCATTATAGTTTTGTGCTTGATGGCATAAGTGAAAAAAGAGTAGTTAGATCATTTTGGCTATTGTCATTGATTTGTGCTGTCATTGGTTTGGTTGTTTATTTTATATGATAAATAAAAATGATTTATCTGTATGTATATTTTTAAAACTTGAACAATTAAGAAGGGAAAGTAATCCCAATTTCAGTTATCAGAACATCGAAGATGTTTTATACAAAGTAATATGGAAAAATGGTATGCCTAATCATATCAATGATGCGATTAGTGATATTATTGGATTAACTAGTGAAAAAGTTATTCAGATATTATCTACTTTGGCTATTATTGATGGTTATCATGATGATTTATCCAATTATGAGGATGTTATAGGAGGAAACAAATGAAAAACAAAACAAATTCTAAACGTCTAGCTACATTTTTTATTACCGTCATAGTTTTAGCAGCTTTAGTTTTAAGCACTTATAAAAATATTGCTAATAACTTATCATTAGGTTTGGATCTTCAAGGTGGATTTGAGATCTTATATGAAGTTGAACCATTAAATGAAAATGATCAGTTAGATATGAGTGCTGTAAGCCAAAGCGTTTCTAAGCGTGTAGACGTATTAGGCGTTAGCGAACCACAAATCATTATCGAAGGTGATAATCGTATCCGTGTACAATTAGCAGGTGTTACTAATCCTGAAGATGCTCGTAAGATGATCAGTACTACAGCTAATTTAACATTTAGAGATATCAATGATAATTTATTAGCTGATGCTAGTATTATCGAAGAAGGAAAAGCTAGCTTAGCTTATGAGAATGGACAGCCAGTTGTTTCTTTAAAGATCAAGGATGCTACAGCATTTGGTGATATTACAGAAAAAGTAGCTAATATGGGTACTGGTAATAATATCATGGTTATCTGGCTTGATTATGAAGAAGGGGATTCTTATTTAGCAGAATTAGCAAAGGTTCAACAAGGTCAGGAAGCTAAATATATCAGTGCTGCTAGTGTTAATGAGAGAATTAGTGGCGATTGTGTAATTAAGGGTTCTTTTACTGATGAAGAAGCTAGAACTTTAGCTAATTTGATCAATTCAGGTTCTTTACCTGTAAAAATGACTGAAATTTCAAGTAATGTTGTTAGTGCTGAATTTGGTATCGATGCCTTTAATAAAACAGTAGTTGCTGGGGCAGTTGGTATTGCCTTAGTTATCTTATTTATGTTATTGATGTATCGTCTACCTGGTTTAGTTGCTAGTATCATGCTTGTGGTTTATATCTGGGTCATCTTTGGTATTTATAATCTAATTGGTGCGGTATTTACATTACCTGGTATTGCAGCATTGGTATTAGGTGTTGGTATGACTGTAGATGCAAATATTATTACTTTTGAAAGAATCAAGGATGAATTATATCAGGGCAGAAGTATTCAGAAGGCTTGTGAAGAGGGAATGAAGACATCATTTATTACGATCTTTGATGCTCAGTTTACTACTTTATTAGCAGGTCTTATCATGTATGTTCTTGGTAATGGTACAGTTAAAGGTTTTGCGACTATGCTTATTATAACTGTAGTTGCTACATTGCTATTGAATGTTGCTTTATCACATTTCCTATTGAAACAATTAGTGTATAGTGGTATCTGTGATGGTAAGTATTCATGGTTCAATGTTAATAAGAAGAATGTACCAGATATCAGCAAGAAACAGGAACAGTTCTACTTTGGTCCAATTAAGAAAAATGATTATGTTAAGCAGAGTTCTAAGTTTAATTTTGTATCATTAGCTATTATTGTTGTTGCTATTGTGATGATGGTATTTAATGGTGTTAATGGTAATGGTCCAGTTAATTTAGGTATTGATTTTTCTAGTGGTACTAAGATCACTGTTACTAGCAATGAGCCTATTACAATTGCTGAAGTACAAGAAGAGTTTGAAAAACTTGGTTATACTTCTGGTATGAACTATCAGGCTAGCGGTGATAATAATGTTTATGTTACGACTACTAAATCTATTGATACTGAAAGCTTATCTTTGATCAAAGATGTATTTAATGAAAAATATGGTATTGAGCCTAATGATAATATCGTTACGCCAACAGTTGGTAAGGAATTAGTTAAGAATGCGATTACTTTGAGTATTATTGCATGGCTTGCAATGCTATTGTATATTACTATCAGATTTAAGTGGGATTATGCTTTAGGATGTATCGTTGCTTTATTACATGATGTATTGATCGTGGTTAGTTTCTTTGCTATCTTTAGATTTGAGTTTAATACGGAACTGATTTCTGTTATCTTGGCTATTATTGGTTATTCTATCAATAACTCGATCGTTGTTTTCGATAGAGTAAGATCTAATGTTAGTGAATATGATGGTAAATTTAATGCTAATAGCTATAAGGTCATCGTTAATGATGCTTTAGATAATACGATCATTAGATCTATCTTTAGTTCAATTACTACGATCATGCCTATGGTTGCTTTATTGATCTTAGGTTCTCATTCGATCTTTACATTTACTTGTGCTATGATCGTTGGTTTACTTGCTGGTACTTATTCTAGTATCTATCTTGCTCCATATGTATGGTATCTATTAAGATGCAATGTTAAACCTAAGGCTAAAAAACCTGGCAAGAAGTATAAAGAAGATGTAGATGAATATACAATTAAAGGAATTAATGCTTAATTAAG
>JALEVB010000019.1 GCA_022780745.1 Erysipelotrichaceae bacterium | reverse complement strand
TTTTACTGATTTTCGATGTTTTCACAATCAGAAATTCAGTCAAATGTTTTCAAAATGTTTTCACGGAAGCTATAGAAATCAAAAAAACCGCTAATATTAGCGGTTTTGAGCACTTTGGGAACTATTCGAATTCAATAGTTCCTGGAGGTTTTGAAGTAATATCTAATAGTACTCTGTTTACATGTTTTACTTCATTTACGATTCTATTTGATATTACTGCTAAGACATCATAAGGTATTTTAGCCCAGTCTGCTGTCATACCATCAATAGAAGTTACAGCTCTAATAGCTACTGCATAAGCATATGTTCTTTGATCACCCATAACACCTACAGATTTCATATTAGTTAATGCTGTAAAGTATTGCCAGATATCTCTTTGTAAACCAGCTTTAGCTATTTCTTCTCTTAAGATAGCATCACTTTCTCTTACGATTTCTAGTTTTTCTTCAGTAATTTCACCAATTACTCTAATACCTAATCCTGGTCCTGGGAATGGTTGTCTCCATACCATATCTTCTGGTAAACCTAACTGTTTACCTAATTCTCTAACTTCATCTTTAAATAAGGTATTTAAAGGTTCAATCAAGCTAAACTGCATATCTTTTGGTAAACCACCAACATTATGATGAGACTTGATAGTTTGAGCAGTATTTGTACCACTCTCAATTACATCAGTATATAAAGTACCTTGGGCTAACCATTTAATATTTTCACCCTCAACAAGTTTCTTAACTTCTTCATCAAAAGTATATACAAACTCATTACCAATGATCTTACGCTTAGCTTCAGGATCTGTTACTCCAGCTAATTTACTTAAGAATTTCTTAGAAGCATCAATTTTAGTTAAATTAAGTTCCATGTTTTTACCAAACATTTCCATAACACTCTCAGCTTCACCTTTTCTTAATAAACCATGATCAATAAACATACAATATAACTGTTTACCAATGGCTTTATTCAATAATGCAGCTACAACACTGCTATCAACACCACCACTTAAAGCTAATAATACTTTATCATCTTTAACCTGTTTTCTAATTTCTTCAACCTTCATATCAATAAAGCTAGCCATAGACCAGTTAGCATTAGCTTTACAAACTTCAAACACAAAGTTTCTTAACATAGCTAATCCATGTTCACTATTTCTAACTTCAGGATGGAATTGAACAGTATATATTTTCTTTTCAATATTTTCACTAGCAGCAAACTCACAAGTATCACTGCTTGCAATCTTTCTAAATCCAGGTGCTAAATGACTAACCTGATCACCATGTGACATCCAAACGATCTGTTTAGTATCTAAACCCTTAAATAATAATGAATCTTCACAAACGATCTCAGCACGACCATATTCTTTCTTTTCACATGCTTTGACATCTCCATTATTCATATAATGAGTCATTTGCATACCATAGCATATACCTAAAATAGGAATACCAGCATCAAATATTCTTGGATCACACTTTGGAGCATTATCATCATAGACACTATTTGGTCCTCCAGAGAAAATAATACCTTTAACATCACCTAATGCTTCAATTTCTTCAATTGTCATTTTATTTGAACGTAATTCACTATAAACACCAAATTCACGAATTCTACGTGCAATTAACTGATTATACTGACTGCCAAAATCTAAAACAACGATCTTATCACTCATACATGCACCTTTTTTCCTCTCTATTACTTGCAAAAATATAAGATAAATACAATAATTAACACCCAGCAGATAGGACTTACCTGTTTTGCTTTACCTGATACAGCCATAGTAATACCATAGACAATAAAACCTAATGCTAAACCATCAGAAATAGAATAAGCCAAAACCATAAAGATTATAGTAACAAAAGCACTTGCAGCACTAGCAACATCCTGCCATTCGATATCTTTTAACTGTTGAGCCATCAATATACCAACAACAAAGATTGCAGGAGCTGTTACAGCATTAACTGCAACACTTAAAATAACCGGAGAAATAAATATTGATAGAATAAAACATATACCGCAAGTAACAGCTGTTAAACCAGTTCTACCACCAGCAGCAACTCCAGCACCACTTTCAACAAATGATGTAACAGTACTTGTACCCATGATAGCTCCTACAACTGTTCCAACAGAATCAGCTAATAAAGCTTTTTCAATATTCTCCATTTTACCATTTTCATCTACTAAACCAATACTATTTCCAACAGCTACTAGTGTACCAGCAGTATCAAAAAAGTCTACAAATAAGAAACTAAAGACAACAATAAACCAGTTACTATGTGTAAATATTGTTTTAAAACCACTAAAACAAGAACCAAGAGTTGAAATTGTATAATCTGTAGTTAATATCTGATTAGGTAAACTAGGCATATTACTAATGCCCATCATACCTAAAACGATACCAACAATTGCTGTAATAATCAAGCCATAAAATGGTGCAGCATTAACTTTTTTTACCATTAGACACATTGTAACAACAATACCAAATATTGCTAATAATACTGCAGGATCTTTAAAATTGCCTAAAGCAACAAATGTCGCATCACTAGCAACGATTATACCTGCATTCTTTAACGCAATAAAAGCAATAAAGAAACCAATACCAGCACCAATAGCTAATTTCATATTCTTAGGAATAGAATCAATGATCAGTTTTCTAATACCTGTAATCGAAATTACCAAAAATATCAAACCAGAAATAAGTACTGAACATAAAGCTTCCTGATACGTATATCCATATATCAAACAAACTGTATAAGTAAACAAAGCATTAACACCCATACCAGGAGCTAACCCAATAGGATAATTGGCAAGCACTCCCATTAATATACAGGCAATAGCACTACTAATAGCTGTAGCCAAGAAAACACTAGACATATCCATACCAGTAATATCACCAGCTAAGATACTAGGGTTAACACCTAAAATATAAGCCATAGCCAAAAAAGTTGTAATTCCTGCCAATACTTCTGTTTTAACATTAGTCTTCTTGGCATTTAATTTAAAAATTCTCTCTAACATAAATCTCCTCTATTTTAAACTTGCACTAATAAAACCTGTAAACAAAGGATGAGCTTTGTCAGGTCTACTCTTAAACTCAGGATGATATTGAACCCCAATAAAGAAACGATTATGAACATTCTCAACCGATTCAACCAATCTTCCATCCGGACTTGTACCAACGATCTCTAAACCGTTTGCATTATACATATCACGATACTCATTATTAAACTCATATCTATGACGATGTCTTTCACTAATATTAAGTGTACCATAACATTTAGCCAATAAGCTATTATCTTTTATCTTACAAGGATAAGCACCTAAACGCATAGTACCACCCTTATCAATATCATCATTTTGACCAGCCATAAAATCAATAACCTTATGCTTGCTAAGCTCATCAAACTCTCTGCTATTAGCATCCTTAAAACCTAAAACATTACGAGCAAACTCAATTACTGCAATTTGCATACCTAAACACAAACCTAAATAAGGAACATCATGTTCTCTAGCATATTTACAAGCTAAGATCTTGCCTTCAATACCACGATCACCAAAACCACCAGGAACAATAATACCCTTAACATCACCTAAGATATCATCAACATTATCTTCAGTGATATCTTCAGCTTCGATCCACTTAATATTGATTTTAGCACCATTTTCATAACCACCATGCTTTAAAGCCTCAATAACTGATAAATAAGCATCATGCAATCTAACATACTTACCAACTAAAGCAATCTTAACTTCCTTTGTACAGCCATGAACCTTCTCAAGCATCTTATTCCAGTGAGTAAGATCAATAGGTCTTTGTTCAAGATGAAGTTCACGACAAACAATAGAAGAAAGATTCTGTTTTTCTAACATAATAGGAGCTTCATATAAATCATTAACAGTAACATTTTCAATAACACAATCTGGTTTAACATTACAGAACATTGAAATCTTCTGTTTAACATCATCAGGAATCTTACCATCACATCTTGCAACAATAATATCAGGTCTAACACCACTAACCTGTAACTCTTTAACAGAATGCTGAGTAGGTTTACTCTTATATTCATTACTACCAGGAATAAATGGAATTAAAGTAACATGAATAAATAGAGTATCTTCTTTTGGCAATTCTAAAGATATCTGTCTAATAGCTTCTATAAATGGCTGTGACTCAATATCACCTACTGTACCACCAATTTCTGTAATGATAACATCGGCATTACTCTTTTCACCAACTGAATATACAAATCTTTTGATTTCATTAGTAATATGCGGAATGATCTGAACAGTATCCCCTAGATACTCTCCTCTTCTTTCCTTATTCAAAACATTCCAATAAACTTTACCAGTCGTTAAGTTAGAATATTTATTCAAATCTTCATCAATAAATCTTTCATAATGTCCAAGATCTAGATCGGTTTCTGCACCATCATCAGTGACAAAAACTTCACCATGCTGATATGGTGACATCGTACCTGGATCGACATTGATATATGGATCCAGTTTCTGAGAAATGACCTTAAATCCCCTAGACTTTAACAATCTTCCTAGTGAAGCTGCTGTAATTCCTTTTCCTAAACCAGAGACAACTCCACCTGTTACAAATATAAATTTCATATTGCCCCTCCTATATGATTTAAAAAATAAAAAAGAAGTCACTAAACCTACCGACAAATATGTCGTTTTTTTTTAGAACTTCTTTCTTGTTTTTCTTTTTTAACGTAGATAATCATAGCAAACATTTATAATATTTGCAATTAATTTTTACTAATTTTGTAAATCTAATAAAATATTTTGCATCTGATCATAACTAACATAACCTGGAACATAACCATAAATGCTTTGATCATCATCAAAGAAGAAAGTACTAGGGAAACCACTAATACCATACATATTATGTACCATATTATTTTCATCATAAATAACTTCAATATCCCAGTTATTTTCTTTCATGAAAGCATCGATACCAGCTTCATCCAATTCATCATTCATATTTGGAGAAGTAATCAGATAAAACTTAATATCTGGATATTCTTTGGCTAATAATGTCAGATCATTGATCTCCTGTTTACAATATGTACACCATGTCCTAAAGAAAGTTAATACTACATGATCCTCATCTATATCACTTAAAGTAACTGTATTACCCTTATTAGTCTTCAAAGTAAAACCAAATCTTTCCATATCACTCATATTACTATTATCAGTACTTGTTTGAGTATTAACTATCTGTTTTTGCATAGAAACAACTTCCTTGCTAGTATTATAAAACATATAGAAACCCATTAATAAAATTATAATGCCACCAATAACTGTTGTATATTTCAAGATATTCTTCTTATTATTAATAAGATTTAAAATCTCTTCCGTAAATAAACCGACTAGTAAAAAAGGAATAATAAAACCTAAAATATAAACCAATATATGAATGATACCACTAATAATACTGCCACTAGTACCAGCTAAAACAATAGCACTAGTAAGATATGGACCTATACAAGGCGTCCAGCAGAAACTAAATAAAAAGCCAAATAAATAAGCTGTCAAAAAATTCATCTTATTAAGATCAAGCTTGATATTCAATTTTCTTTCCTTTAATAAAAAAGGGATATTAATAATATTTAACTGATATAAACCAAAGATAATTAAAACAAAAGATCCAACATAACTGAGTATTAAGCGATAATCACTAAAAAAGTCATTAAAAACACTAACTGATATTCCCAATAACAATATTGCAAAAGAAATACCAAGAACAAAAAAACAGGTCGTAATAAATACTTTTAAGCGATCATAATAGACATTTCCATCAGCATCCACCTTTTTACTACCAGATGCCAAATAACCAAAATAAACAGGTAAAACCGGTATAATACAAGGAGAAAAGAAGGATAATGCTCCTTCTACAAACATACTAATATAAATACTCATCCTAGATTACCTTAAATAGGACACAAGCAATAACAATAATACCTAGAACAATACGATAGTAACCAAAAATCGTAAAGTCATGTTTTCTAATATATCTCATCAATGATTTAATTACTATAACACTAACAACAAACGCAACAACCATTCCTAGTAATAAAATGATAATGCCACTAAGATCTAAAGCCATATCCAGTTTAATGATCTTAAGCAAACTAGCCCCAAACATTACCGGAATAGCCATGAAGAAAGAAAACTCACTAGCAACCTTTCTTGAACATCCAACGATCGTAGCTCCTAAGATCGTAGAACCACTTCTGGAAGTACCTGGAATAAGTGCTAACATCTGAAAAGCCCCAATCTTAAATGCTGTCTTATAATCCAGATCATTCAAATTAGTAACAAGAGGCTTTTTCTTCTTCTTTTCGATGATAATAAATAAGATACCATAAACAATTAAAGCAATCGCAACTGTTAATGGATTATATAATAAGGCATCAATGATATCATCAAACAATAAGCCAATAACCGCAGCCGGAACACTAGCCACTAAAACTTTAGACCATAATACCCAAGTATCTCTTTTTTGAATATTATCCTTTTTAGGACTAAAAGGATTCAATTTATGAAAATAAAGTAATAATACAGCCAAGATACTTCCAAACTGAATTACAACCATAAACATATCAACAAATTCTTTATTAACTACTTCATCAGCATATACTTTTAAAGGCATAAAAGCATCCACTAATATCATATGTCCTGTAGAACTAATAGGTAACCATTCCGTAATACCCTGAACAACACCTAAAATAATCGTTTTAATAATTTCTAATAAAAACATAACAACAATCCTTTCATGCCTAATATGATAACACAAATTTATTTACAAAAATACATTTGAGTTAAATAATACCCAACAACAAAAGCCAGAATAATAATTAAGATAATATTAATAAATATATTCATATTGATATTTAAGATCATATTGATCATCATCAACAATAGTACAAAACAAATATAAACCTTAATAACATTCATCATATCTTTCATTAAACGATACAATCTTTTTTCATTATTTTTAGTAAGCTTAAAACCCATATTCCAAGCTTTAGGATAACGCTGCAATATCGTGATAAGCCCATAAACAAGCCAATCCAGCCCCAAAATAACCACAAGCATATACTTACTGCCATAAGCACTAATAAGCCCACTAAAACTATAAGAAATAGCCACAAACTCAGGAATATCCTCCCACAACAAAAATACACAACAACTAGCTATTACCAATAAGACTATACAAAGATAATTACTCACAAAATCCAGTCTATTACTTTCAATAACCATTATCTTCCACTATTCTTGATCATCTTCTTATATTTAGGCAACACTTTCTTAAACTCATCAAAACTATTGATCTTAGCTTGCCAGTTAGGATCACCAATAGTACCAGGAGTATTCAAACGATACTTATCATCCTTATTTAATAGATCAAATAAAGGAATAATAGCCATCTTAGCATCACTATTAAAAGCATAACTAATAAAGTTATCATTAACTAAATCATAATTATAGCCATTTTCCTTAAAATACTTCGTACAAGCCCTTTTATACTTCAAACTATTACCCTTATACCATCCTCTTAAAGTCTGATTATCATGAGTACCCGTATAAACGATCATATTTTCCGCAATAGGTTTAACATTTTTAGGATCAAAAGTAAACTCAATAACATTCATACCCTTAAAATGATAATGATCTCTTAAAACAAGAACTTCTGGTCTAAGATCACCCAAATCTTCAGCCACAATATGAATATCCTTATACTTAGCAAACAAAGTATCAAAAAAAGCATAACCAGGAGCCTCTACCCACTTACCATCAATAGCAGTAGGACAAGAAGCATTGATCTTCCAGTAAGTATCAAAAGCTCTAAAATGATCAATACGAATAATATCAAACATCTTAGCAGTATAAGCTATCCTATTGATCCAAAAATCAAAATCATGTTTCATCAAATGATCCCAGTCATATATAGGATTACCCCATCTTTGACCAGTAGCACTAAAATAATCAGGCGGAACACCCGCAATAAAACTAGGCCTTCCATCACTATCCAATAAGAAACATTCTTTATGATCATAAACATCCTCACTATCTAAACCTACATAGAAAGGAATATCCCCCATGATCTCTATTCCCTTATCATTAGCATATTTCTTTAATTCATTCCATTGCATATATAAAACATATTGAATAAACATTTCATATCTAATATGCTCATCATCATCGCCAGTCAATTCTTTATTATCCCACTCAACCCAGCATTTTAAATTATTCTTCTTTTTCAAAGTAATAAACTCAGCATAAGCCTTGACCCATGCATTATTATTAATAAAATTATGATAATTGTCATCTTCTTTAAAATTATTAAAAGCTTCAATTAAAAAAGGTTTCTTAAAATCTCTAACTTCATTATATAAAATTCTATCTTTACGATCATAAAAATCAGACAAATGCTTAATAAGTTTTTTCTTCTTCAACATATCCAAAGAAATATAAAGCTCATCCATAGCATAAGAAGAATAAGGCTGATAAGGAGAATTACCATAACCCAAAGGATTTAAAGGCAATATCTGCCAGATCTTAAAACCAGCTTTACTGATCATGTCAACAAAATTGTAGCTATTCTTACCAAAATCACCAATACCATGATTACTAGGTAAAGAAGCTATAGGCATTAAAACTCCCGCTTTTTTCATAATTAATCTCCCTTATTATTTTAAAAATTCACTTAGATTTCACTTTTTATTCTACCATATTTCATATATAAATATTATAGTTATCTTCGTAAAAGGAGGAAATAAAATATGGATGAAGAAAAAATTGTCATCGACAATCAAACAGGTCAGGTTATAAACAATGCTAAACCAGCAAAAACTTCTAAGCAACATCCCGTGTTATATTTAGTCCTTGTTGCAATTATTAGTTTAAGTTGTGGCTTAGCTGGAGGTTATGTAGCAGCTAGATACACTACCCCTCAAACAGTGATATATAAATCAGACAGTCAGAATGTAAACCCCAGCTTTGCTACCGATGGAAGCATTCAAAGTGTTATTGCATCAGTCAAAGACAGCGTAGTAGAAATCAATACCGAAACGATTGAAACCAATGATTTCTATTCATTTTTTGGAATATCAGGTAACAATTTAGTAGAAGGAGCCGGATCAGGTGTAATTATTTCTAAAGATGGTTATATTGTAACAAATAACCATGTAATCGATTCAGCTAATACGATCAAAGTAAGATTAACAAACGGCGAAGTATATGATGCCGCATTGATCGCTACTGATAGTAAATCTGATGTTGCGGTTATTAAAATTGATGCCAAGGATCTAACATGTGCTACGGTAGGCAACTCTGATAATCTATTAGTAGGAGACAGTGTTATTGCTATAGGCAATCCCTTAGGATCACTTGGAGGAACAGCTACTGATGGTATCATCAGCTCATTAAATCGTGAAGTAACAGTCAATAATGAGAAGATGAACTTAATTCAAACCAATGCTGCCATCAACTCTGGAAACTCTGGAGGAGGCTTATTCAATGCAGCTGGTGAACTGATAGGCATTGTCAACGCCAAATCTGTAGGATCTTCCGTTGAAGGCTTAGGATTTGCTATTCCTATCAATGATGTTATGAAAGTAGTCGATCAGCTAATTGAAAATGGTTATGTAACAGATCGTGCTACATTAGGAGTAAAAGTAACTGAGCTAGCTCAAGATACTAAAGGATATAAAGCTGGACTATATATCCAAAGTACCATTGATGGATCAGGTGCCCAAAAAGCTGGATTAAAACCATATGATCGTATTATCGCTATCAACGATACAGAAATATCATCATATACTGATCTAAGTTCCCAGTTACAAAATTACAACGTTGGTGATACCGTAAAAATAACCATCGTTAGAGATGGTCAACAAATGGATGTTGATGTAACACTAACTGGACCTATTCAAGAGTAGAATATTTTCTACTCTTTTTTAGTTCAGTTAATACATCATTTCCCATATTTATTACATTATCATCAATACAGGCAAAAACAATACGAAGGTCATAATCAGGATGATCCAAGAAAAAATCCATACAAGCTTGCAAAGCTTTACGCCATGCTTCAACAACAGGATAGCCAAAAATACCAGCTGATATCATACAAAAAGCTATTGAATGACAATTATTATCCTTAGCAAGCTTTAAAGACTGCTTATAGGCAGAATATAATAATTGATCTTCATGATGTTTTCCATCATGATATACAGGTCCAACTGCATGGATGATATATCTAGCATTCATATTATAAGCATCCGTAAGCACTGCACTTCCACAATCACAATGACCTATTTTATTACAGGCATCAGTCAATAAAGGTCCTGCAGCCTTAAAAATAGCTCCACAAACTCCTCCACCTTCCAAAAGATATTCATTAGCCGCATTAACAACACACTCACAATCAGTATTAGTAATACCAACTTTCTTAATTTCAATACTACTCATAATACTTTTCCTTCCTTATCTAAAATCTTGATCATCAAAGATATCTTTTCTCATATCATATAAAAAATTACATACAGCATATAATATCATAACAATATATTTTAAAAACCTAATAGTAATAAAAAACTTTAGAACAACTGACAATGTGAATACAAATGAAAGCTATTCAGGCAATAAACAGTTATTATTAGATAATGCCGGACATGGTGCCAGAAGTGACATCGATCCTGATCTTTATTATTCAACGATTTTTGATTTTTTCAGCTAAATATATTTTATAAAAGATGAGCAAATGCTCATCTTTTATAAATGCTGAGTTTTACGATATACATTCATTAAAAAATCAGGATCCTGATACTTTAAGACATATTGATTAGTGATAACATCTCTATCTTGATAATCAACATATACTACTTTATTTAAACTATATAAAATTTCTAGTCCTCTTTTAATATTCTTAATAGGCTTATCAACAAAATCTAAAGCCATACGATAAGGCTTAATATTCTTATCAGCTATCTTTAAACAATCACACAATTTTCCACTAGCATTAGTGCTTAAACGATCAATGACCATCTGATCTCTTAAAGCTATACTATCAACATTATCCAATGTTTTAAAATAATCATAGATCAAAGCTGTATAATGATCTAAATCAATCTTATAATCCATTCTATCCTTAGCATATAAACCAAAACCCATCAAAAGATCAAAAGGATCAGACTTAGTAACATCTAATAAATAATTAAGCGTATTCAAAAATCTACCACTATTATTCATTCTATCCAATACATCTTCCAAAGCATGAATATCTGCCATTTCTTCTTTGGTCAGCCAATCAGTATCTATGATCTCATATGGTGGTTTATCATCATAATGATAATGATACTTATTCTTATCAGTATCCATCGTTGCCCCATGAAGTATCTTCAAAAAGCCAAGCTGTAGCATATGCGCATTCAGATAATACCCCGTATTAAAACTATCTTTTAAACTATTCATATCTTCATAAGGCAAACCAACGATCAGATCGATATGAATATGCATATTATTATAAGACAGCAGTTTACGAATATTATTCTTTAAGATATCAGTATTAGTCTTACGATTAATATAAGCCAAAGTTTTCTCATTAAAAGACTGCATGCCTATTTCTAATTGAAATAAACCTTTAGGAGCACTACCTAATAATTCAATCGTTTCATCATCAAGTATATCCCCAGCTACTTCAAAATGAAAACAAACATCATCAGGAAAGCTTTTACCACTATTATTAATAATAAAACTAATAATAGCCTTACTTCTTTTCTTATTCGCATTAAATGTTCGATCAACAAATTTAATTGTCTTACAAGAACTATTAGCTAACTTAATAATATTTTCAAAAGTCTTATCTAGATCAAAATATCTAACCTTGCCACATCTTCCAGATAAGCAATAATCACAACTATACGGACATCCTCTGGTCGTTTCTATATAAACAATACGCTTATTAACATTATTCATAAAAGTATCAGTATAAGGACTAACAGGATCATCCAACCCAACATATGCTTCCTTAACTACGATACTACCATTGTCACGATATGATAATCCCATGACCCTGTCAAGATCACTATTGCTAATCAAAGTATCACACAACAAGGCAAAAGGATATTCTCCTTCCCCAGCGCTAATAAAATCAACATTGTCATGCTTAGCTAATACATCATACTGATTATAGCTAACCTCAGGTCCACCTAAACAGATCTTTACATCATGATCTTTACTTTTGATAATATCTACTAGTTCAAATACCTTTTCAACATTCCAGATATAGGTACTAATACCAACTAAAAAAGGATGATGTGCCATAATTTCATCCGCTACCATATGCATATCATTATGAATCGTTCTTTCAATAACAATAGGCTTAATACCCTCTTTAGCATACTCTTTGATACCAGCTTCCAGACAATATACTGCCAGGCAGCTATGAACATATTTAGAATTTAAACCAACCAGACAAACATTAGCCATTATCTTTACCTTCAATATATGCTATACAATCCTTAACATAGTCAAAATAAGATGTTGCATACTTTTTAACATCATCACTACAATCCTTCATTGCCATTTTACCATAGGCATTTATCATATCAATATCATTACCGCCATCACCAATGGCATATATCTTATCATCATGATAATACTTACCAATAATAGCTAAACCAATAGCTTTATTAGTACTATTAGCATATATATCCAGATTACCACGATTAATTGCAGCATTCATATGATATTTATTTTCGATATAAGATTTTAACTTACATAAAACATCATGATCATCACTACGCACAAAGATCCCATTATATGGTCTACCTAACATCTCTTCATAAGTCTTAACATTAAAACCCTTAATAAAATTTCTAGACGAATCATTTAAACGATGATAACCAAAATCAATACCATCACTTAAACAAAATACCATTTCTTTACTAATCAGATAAGAAAGCAATTCTGAAGCTTCATCATGATCCATATCTATACGCGAAATAAGATTATCATCTTCACCAAAAACAACTGTTCCATTACTACATACCAAAAAATCATAACCCAAATGATATTTTTCAAGTTCTGGCTTGATCATTGATAAAGTTCTCCCGGTTACAACCCCAAACTTATTATGCTTTCGAAAATTATTTATTGCTTCAATATCTTCTTTTCTAACATCATGATTTATTTTAATCGTATTATCCCAATCGGCACCTAAGATCATTTTATTCCTCCAAAATCAAATGCTGATAGTTATATTTAACATTTAACATATCATCTAATCTTGCATTAGTTAGCTGATATTTTTCAAATAACTTATAACCATCACTGCCTATTAGTTTATCATAATTATCAATAATATCCCCACCAAAAAAACTACGATTTAATTCATAATAAAAATCTAAAGCCATATCTAGCTCATCTTCATCTTCAAAGATATTATAACGCTTATCAAATGAACGATAGGTAACCTGATCAAAATAATCCTGACTATATGCTCTAAAATCATCATAGCCTTCATAATTAAAGTCACTAATTTCTAATCCATATGTATCATAATTGATATAACCATTATCAAAAGTAATAATTGCATACAAATTAGGATAAACACTAATGGCATTAGTCGCAACATCATAAACATATTTATTATTCGTATAATGCTGAATATGCATATGCCCACTTAAATTAAGCTTAACTCCATATTCCTTATATAAATTATTCAAAGCATAACCATTTTGAATAATATAATCAAAACCAAACTGATCACTATGTCCTAAAACATTCTGATGCGTAATACCAATAACTTTGATATCATCAGCTTTAGCCTTTTCTAGCACTTCTTTGACCCAATCTAGAGTCGATGTTAGAACACGATTTTGACTATAACTATTTACATCAACAAATAATAGCCAATGTTCATCATCCAACTCATAAACATAAGAATAGCTGTTATCATCATAATATAAAGCATTCTGATAACCTAAAGAAGCATATATCGTTTTAAAATCCTCTTCATTGACATTATCAGTATAATAAATATTATCTTTTTCAAATTTATAAGCAAACATATTATTGATATCATGATTACCAGGAATAATTAAAACATCTACTCCTCTATCCTGCAAATAAGCTAATCTTTTACTTAACTGTTCATGTGATAGTTTTTCACCATTAAAAGTCAGATCACCGCTAATGATCAAAACATCAGCATTCTCATCTAATACCGTATCAATAATGCCATCTACTAAAACATCTGAATACTTTGTCAGTTTAGCATCACTAGTAGCCATATATGCATTAAACTTTTCACCATTATCATATAAATCACTAGATAGATAATGTAAATCACTAACCAACATGATCTTACTGATACCATCTTCGACAATATGTCTATCATCTCTAGCATCGCAAGCAAATAGACAAATCACAAATAATATAACTAATAACTTTTTCATACTATATTTAAAATCTTTCCTATATCATCTACTACATAATCTTCTTTGCCACATGGAACAACTACACTATCATATGGCAAATACAATATTCCTTTGATATTCGCATTATTAGCAGCTTGAATATCAATATTACGATCACCTACATAATAAGCGTCAGTGATCTGATATTTATTAACTAAATAATCAATAGCTTCGCTATCTGGTTTTCTTTTAAAATGATAATCACTAGTAACGATTTCTTTAAATAAATCAACTACTTTCAAATCAGCTAATATTTTTAAACACTTATTGCTAGAATGTGTATAAACAAATAAACCAATATCCCTTTTAGCTAATTCATTTAATGTATCATAAATATTAGGCATTAACTGATATTCATAATCATATCTTTCACCAATACTATGATATTCACTTAAAACAAGATCATAATCATCAAAATAAGCATTAAGAAAATCAGCTACCGAATAAGTCATAACATAATTATATATTTTTTGTTCATCCATATGAAGATGATGCTTAGTACATAATATCTGTAATACCTTAACGATCTTGCCATAGGAATTGATCAATGTCCCATCCAAATCAAAAATAATAGCTTTTTTCATAATTCTTCCTTCTTTATGTTATTATTATAACAAGGATGGTAACATAAAATGAACCCAATTATCAAAGATAACTACTTTTGTGATGTTGAATCCCATATATTCAACAATAAAATCTACTTATATGGCTCCCATGATGCAAGAAACTCTGATCGCTACTGTCCACTAGACTATATATGCTACAGTGCGAATCTAAATGATCTAAGCAATTGGCATTATGAAGGCGTTATTTATCGTAAAGATCAAGATCCATTAAATCATGATAATAAGCATGATCTATATGCTCCTGATGTCGTATGTGGCAATGATGGCAAGTATTATTTATATTATGGTCTATCAAATATTGACATGATATCCATTGCCAGAAGTGATAAACCTAATGGTCCTTTTGAATACTATGGAACCATCAGATATCCTAACAATATCGATTTTAAAACTCTGGATATCAGACCATATCATTTCGATCCTAGTGTTATTAATGACAACGGTAAGATCATCCTAAGTCTTGGCTTTAGTGTTGATGCCAATATTCCAGCCATGGATATCAATGAACATAATGATCATGGTTTATTTATCGTTGAACTAGAAGATGATATGCAAACGATGAAAACCTTACCAAAACTAGTAATACCTGGCTATAAATACGGTAAGAATACTTCCTTTGAAGATCATGAATTCTTAGAAGCAGCCAGTTTAAGAAAATATAATGACACTTATTATTTATTATATTCATCTAAGCACCAGCATGAACTATGCTACGCTACCAGCAAATATTTTGATCATGGTTATGAATACCAAGGAATACTTATTTCCAATGCTTCTAAGACAAGTGATGATGATATTTATAAAAATAATTACGCCAATAACCATGGCTCTTTATTACAAATCAATGATGATTATTATATCTTCTATCATCGTCATACCTATGCTAAACAATATTCAAGGCAGGTATGTATGGAAAAGATCAAAATGATAGATGGTCACTTTATTACCCAAGAAATAACCAGCTCTAGCTTATATCCATTATCACAAGGATGTTATGATGCATCTATTGCCTGTGAACTATATGATAACAATAGTGGCATTTATATAGATTTCTTTGAAAATGGTATTGATCGTGCTTTAAGATGCGATGATAAAATAACCAATATCACTAATACTACGATCGTTTATCGTTACTTTCAAAATATTCATGAACTAATATTAGATTTTGATAAGACTAATTGTCATCTTATGATCTATCAGGATGATCATCTAATATTTGATAAACAAGTCCAAAATAAAACAGCTAATATTTCACTATTAGCTGTCAATAAACCATTTTCAATCACTATCATCATTGAACATGCTGATAAGATCACACTAAATAAAATCATAACTAAATAATTATACCCTCTAAGTGGTCCATTTCGTGCAGACAAATCTGTGCCGATAGACCACTTAGTTTTATTTTCTGTTTATGCCATTTAGCATCATAATACTCAACTTCAATATTTTTATATCTAACCGTTTTTCTTACACCATCTAAACTTAAGCATCCTTCATATGTTTCATAAGGATATGCCTTATTAATAAGTACAGGATTAAACATGATCATCTTCATCATACCCAATTTGATAATAATGATCCTTTTATTAATACCAATCATATTAGCAGCCATACCAATACAATTATCATGGACATTTATCGTATCGCTAAGATCATTAGCAATATCTAGATCTTTCTTGGTTGCCAATGTAGCTTTTAACGATAGAAACATCTGATCTCTAACGATTTTCTTTATCATCTTCTTACCTGATTCTTAGGCTTTTGATACTTCATTGGCTTAACCAGACACTTATCAGAATAACCAATCAGATCTTCTCTGCCAGCCTTTTTTAAAGCCTCAATGACCAAAGCCTGATTTTTAGGATAACTATATTGCATCAGTACTCTTTGTAATAATTTATCATGTTTATTCTTAGCCACATATACTGGTTTTTTGGTATATGGATCCATTTCCGTATAATACATACATGTCGATAAAGTCATAGGCGTTGGATAAAAATCCTGTACCTGCTGTGGTATATGATGAATACTCTTTAGATATAACGCTAATTCAATCGCATCATCCAGATCACAGCCAGGATGAGAACTCATCAGATATGGTACCAGAAACTGATTCTTGCCATATTCTTCATTTAACTTAATATACTTGCTTCTAAACTTTTCATATAATTCATGATTACATTTACCCATATAACGAAGTACGGAATTACTAACATGCTCAGGCGCAACCTTCAACTGACCAGAAATATGATGCTGCACAAGCTCTCTAAAGAACTCATCATCAGGATCGTACATCAGATAATCATATCGAACACCACTTCTAACAAATACCTTCTTAACACGTGGTAAACTTCTAACCGCCCTTAAGATCTCCAGATACTGCTTATGCGTAACAACAATATTAGGACATGGTTTAGGATCTAAACACTGTCTAGTCTTACAGGTACCATATTCTAACTGACGATCACAGCTAGGACGATAGAAATTAGCTGTAGGACCACCAATATCATGAATATAACCCTTAAAATCTTTATGTTCAGTAATCTTTTTAGCCTCTTCAACTATTGACTCTTTACTACGGGAAGAGATCCTTCTACCCTGATGACTTGCTAAAGCACAAAAACTGCAAGCTCCAAAACAGCCACGATTACTAATAATACTAAACTGCACTTCATCAATAGCAGGAATATGATGATACATTGGATGGAATGTTCTTTCATATGGCAAAGAATATGTTGCATCCATCTCTTCTTGTGTCAATGGAAAAGCTGGCGGATTACATACTACAAACCATCCTTTATATGGCTCAACCAGAACATCCGCATTAATAGCATCAGTATTTTGAAACTGTGTAACAAAGCTATCACAATACTTTTCTTTATCACTACATATTTCTTCATATGATGGTAACATCTTATAGTCATATAAATAATCAATATTCTTTGTCTTATATGCACTGCCTCGAATATAAGTAATATCTTTAACATTTAAACCAGATGCCAAAGCATCAGCAGTTTCAATAATACTATTTTCACCCATTCCATATAACAAGATATCAGCACCCGAATCAATCAGAATACTCTTTCTAACCTTATCATCCCAATAATCATAATGAGCAAATCGTCTTAAACTAGCCTCAATACCCCCAATAACAATAGGAACATCATTGCCATATATTTCTCTTAGTTTTTGACAATAAACAATTGTCGCCCTATCAGGCCTTTTACCCATTTCGCCATTATCAGTATAATTATCCTTATCTCTTCTTCTTTTATTAACCGAATAATGATTAACCATTGAATCAATATTACCAGCTGTAACCAGAAAAGCTAATCTAGGCAAACCAAACTCTTGAAAACTATTCAAATCATGCCAATCAGGTTGAGAAATAATACCAACCTTATAACCCTTAGCCTCCAAACAACGCGAAATAATAGCATGACCAAAAGAAGGATGATCAACATAAGCATCCCCAACGATATAGACAAAATCACACTGACTCCATCCTCTATCTAACATTTCTTGACGATTAACAGGTAAAAACATAATTCTCCTTATTCAAAAGTATCTGTATATTTAAAAACAAAATTATCTCCATCTTCGATGATAGTATCACTAATACCCATACACATACCAGCATCTATACAAGATTTATTATTATCAGACTCATAAACCCAGAAGATACTATCTGTCTGTTCAAGTCCTAACATACCAGTAATATACTTGCCATATTCACTATCTTCCATCGTAACATCAATAACACCTTTAGCTGCTTCCAAAGCATCAGCTAAAGTTTCAGCTTTAGTAGTAAGAGTACCATTAAATAACTCTTCATCGCTAATTTCATCAACGATCTTAATATTAATACTAATATCCTTATCATTAGCCTTATTACGACTACAACCAAATAAACACAAAATACATAATAAACCAACTAAAAACTTCTTCATTTACTTCTCCTCAATTTTTCCAAAACGCTATTTACTCTTTCAAATAATAGCCAGCAAACCAGAAAACTCAATACACCCTGAATGATCGATGTCTTTAAACCCATGATAATATATATCAGCGTTACTTTCTTTGAAAATAGCATAAATGGCAATTGCAACAACTGTCCAGTCAAAAAAGACAAAAAACCACAAACAAAAGATAAAACCAGTTTATGCTTAACCAGATGATCTTTTAATATATTAATAATTAAACTATAGATAGGATAAATAAAAACATACATCATATTCCAGAAATTTACCCCATTTAAACACAACATCAATAAACCAAATACTATTGAGCCCCATACACACTGATATCTATCAAAAGTCATGGCAAATAAAACAATAGTAAAGGTAATCATTTCTAAATATAAAATATTAGAAAAGAAGACAAAGATAGCATATTGAACACTAGCCAATAAAGCTATTAAACAAAAATCATAAACATTAAGCTTTTTCATAGAAAGGATGAACACTAGTCAAAGCCTTAACTTCCTGTTTTACTCTTAAAACATTAGCTTCACTATCATCTTTTAAAACACTAGCGATCAATTTGCCAATTTTATAGAAATCATCTTCATTATAACCCTTAGTAGTCATAGCAGCACTACCAAGTCTAATACCACTAGTCGTAAATGGTTTTTCACTATCATAAGGAATTGCATTCTTATTGACTGTAATATTAACTTCCCCAAGCAGTTTCTCTGCCTCTTTACCTGTCTTACCACAGCTAGACTTAACATCGACTAATAATAAATGATTATCAGAACCACCAGTAATCAATCTAAAACCCTCTTCAGTTAATGCCTTAGCCATTGACTGAACATTAGCCAATAACTGTTTACAATAAGTAGTAAACTCCGGTTGTAATGCTTCTTTAAAACAAACAGCTTTACCAGCAATGATATGCATTAAAGGACCACCCTGACAGCCAGGGAAAACACTACGATCAATAGCCTTAGCATATTTTTCTTTACATAAGATCAAACCACCACGAGGACCCCTTAAAGTCTTATGTGTCGTACTTGTAACAAAATCAGCATAAGGAACAGGAGATGGATGCAAACCCGTTGCAACCAATCCAGCAATGTGGGCCATATCAACCATTAACATCGCACCAACTTCATCACAGATCTCTCTAAAACGCTTAAAATCAATAAATCTGGCATAAGCACTAGCACCCGCAACGATCATCTTAGGTTTTACTTCTTTGGCAATTCTTAATACTTCATCATAATCGATACAGCCTGTTTCCTTATCTACACCATAAGCATAGAACTTATATAATTTACCAGAGAAACTCAAATCATGGCCATGAGTCAAATGTCCACCACAGCTAAGATCCATTCCCAAGACTACATCATTTGGCTCTAATACCGCCATATAAACAGCCATATTTGCAGAAGAGCCGCTATGAGGCTGAACATTAACATGATCACAATGAAACAATTCTTTACATCTTTCTACTGCCAATTCTTCAACCTGATCAATATATTCACAGCCACCATAATATCTTTTATGAGGATAACCTTCAGCATATTTATTAGTTAAAACACTACCACAAGCCTCAAGAACATCACTAGAAACAAAGTTCTCAGACGCAATAAGCTCAATATTACTTTCCTGTCTATCAAGTTCTTTATTCATGATCTGGTATAACTCTAAATCTTTCATAACTATTTACCCCTTTTTTATTGTTATCATTTTAGCACATTATTTCTTAATTGTTTCATCAATCATATCCTGAGTAATAACTCCCAATCTTATAATACGATAATTATTAGTACAATCCACGATACTGCTAGCTAACTCACCTTTAGGCTTACCAACATATATCATATCAACAGATAGTTTTTCTTTTATCTCATCACTGCTTATACAAACCTTTTCTCCGCTTTTATTAGCACTTGTCATAAAAACAGGAACCCCAAGATCATTAATAATACTCTTTAGCTTTTCATCACAAGCCATCCTGATCGCTACCGTATCTCTATTATCATTCATCCATGGTTCAATAATATCTTTCTTCTTCAATATTAATGTAATAGGACCAGGCATAAACCTATCAACAAGCTTTAAAATATCTTCATTAACATATGCAATTTTCTCTAATTGCTCAACATTGGCAACCATAATAGGAAAAGACTTTTCTAAAGGCCTATTCTTAATTTCCCTTAAATGCTCCATCGCTTTGATCGAATCAAAACGACAACACAAACCATAAACCGTATCTGTAGGATAAGCAATAACCCCATCATTTTTTAAACAAGTTACAAAATCCATAACTATCACCTAATTCTTTCTAACAAATTTAGGAATCGTAATAATAGGCACCATAAATTCCTTTTCCTTAGTACCACTATGCTGACCCTTCATCTTTGATTTTCCAACATATAAACAAACATTACTAGTACCAATAGCCAGATAATCTAAAATAAACTCTTCAAAACGCTCATGAGCATCATTTAATCCAAATAGATTCATATGTATAGCCTCTTGCTTAGTCAATAATGCAAAAGTCTCATTAAAATGCTTTCTAAAAGCCTTTTCAAATCTTTCATGCATACCATCTTTAATACTAAAAGCCATACATCGAGGCTCGATCGAAGGCAATACCTTCAAACATTCCATAATGTCAGGATAATCCTCAAGATCAACATTAACACAATCGATCTGTCCATGATCTGCCACTACAATTACCCCACAATCATCATCCAGCTTTGATAAACGCGACAATTGTTGATCTATCTGTTTGATAAGCACAGTAACCTTATCACTTTTAACACCCTCTAGATGTTCCAAAGTATCTAAAGCATCATAATAAGCATAACAAAATGATATATCCTTCTTACTAAAATCAAAGATCTTATCTACAAGCTCTTCAATACCATCAACCCCATTATGTCCCCATATAGGCCAGATAGAATCATTACTAATACCCTTTTCATCCAAATCATCAAATATCTTTTTACAAGGCAATACTTCATTAATAAAACCCTGATAATCTTTTTTAGAATACAAACCCTGCTCCCTAAAAAGAATGATCTGATCATCAGCTTCATTAAAATACTGACTCCATCCCAAATAAGCATTCTCCTTAGGACTCTTACCAGTCAATATACTAGTTGTAGCTGCCGTTGTTGTCGTCGGATAAACCGTTGCAACCTCCTTAATTCTATTCTTGATCAAAAAAGAATGACGATCTAACTTCTCATCTAAGATCCTTGATCCCATACCATCAATTAAAATAAGAAACAAATGCTTAAACTTATTAGTATTTAACCACTCACTAACATCTTTATCAGTATCATAATAAGTATCAAGACCATAATACTCTCTAATACTATTAGCTAAATTAAGAATCGAATTATTATATTTTACAAGCATGCCAAGATCTCCAAAGCATTCTCTTCTGGTTTAACCTTTTCAAATACTTTCATAATATGAAAGTCTTCACTGATCAAAAAAGTAGTTCTAACCACTCCCATATAAGTTTTACCATACAATTTCTTTTCCTTTAAAACATCATAAGCCTTAATAACATCCTGATTCTCATCACTTAATAAAATAAAAGGTAATTCATATTTCTGTGCAAAATTACTATGTGATCTAACACTATCCTTACTAATTCCAATAACGATAACATCCTTATTTAGATATTCATGATAATTATCTCTAAAGCTACATGCCTGCTTAGTACATCCTGGCGTATTATCCTTAGGATAAAAATATAAAACGATCTTCTTACCCTTAAAATCACTTAGTTTTACCATCTTACCACTAGCATCAGGTAAACTAAAATCAATTGCTAAATCTTTTTCTTTCAACATCTTCTTCACTCCTTACTAAATACTAATAATTTATCATTAGATAACTTCTCATCATATTTAAACCCATCCTGAGCATATTGTTTAATATCCGATATTTTATCAATATTATGCTCAATACAATATCTTATCATCTTACCTCTTTGAATCTTATTGATCGTACCCTTACTCTTATTACCGACTAGAAAATTAACCTTAACATAATCATCTAACATCATAGAATACTCTTGGGAACTAAGATCCAATATTTCTTCATTTAAACTCTTCAAATAATCATTAACTTTATGATGATAATGATCATTCATACTTATACCATCGATCTTATCATATCCATCCAAACGATATTCACAAATACTATCACTACATCGCAATATACCATATAAACCACTTAATACATATAAATGCTTATCAGCATATTCTCGTTGTTCAACCGATAAGTTTGTACTATCGATCTGCTTAAACTGCAAACCATAAAAACAATCCAAAACATTATATAAGCCCTCAAAAGACCACTTATCATAAATACTTCTAACCTTTACATCCAAACTATCACTAAGCTTAAAATACGACTTAAGATCCATAAAAACAAGCTTAGAAACCATATGTTTCGCATCATCTATAAACAAAGGAACACTACTACCCTTTTTAGCTTTTCTAAAAGTCTTAGCACTTGAACAAACAATAATCATAAAATTTATACTCCTATTAGATATTATACTTCAAAATAAAACAAAAAACCCATTTTGTCATCTTGACTAATAATATATATAAAACTACTATTAAGCATATGAAACAAACAATATTAAACCAAACAACCAACATCTTCACCGGTATTCTATTAACTATCTTAGGAATACTATTTTTCATCAGCTATGAATATATCTGGAATATTATCTATTATATAGCCATCATAACCATGGTCTTCTTCAATATAAGCCATATACTAAATATCTTCAAACATCAACAAAAGCTTAATATTCTCTTTCTGATATTTGATATCATCATCTTACTAGCTATTGTCATTAGTAAACAAAACTTTGAAACCATGATCCACATTATCATTGCCTATTGGATCTTATTACGTGCCATTGTAAAGCTAATTGATGGCTATCGCTGCAAGATCGATATGATACATGGAACCATTACTAATTTTTTATCAGCAGTGATCAATATTATCATATTCATTATTTTATTATTTGAACCTAGTGGCAAATTCAAACTATTTTCCTATATCATAGGCATATATCTAGTCATCTATGGCTTAGTATATATAATTAACAATATTATCGATATCTTACCAAATCATGTTCAAGATACCATTAAATACCATAAAGCCATATCATTACCAATAATCATTGATATTCTAATACCCAAATCATTCTATCTATCATTAGACTACTTCAATAATATCAGTAAATTAGAATACACCAATGATCCTAGTAAAGATAAACCACTAGACATCGAAGTATACATCTACCTAAAAGAAAAAGGTCCAGAAAGCCTAGGACACATTGATATAGCCTATAACGGCACTATCTACTCCTATGGCTGTCATGATCCCAAACATCGTAAACTAATGGGAACCTTTGGCGATGGCGTACTGATTGAAGCAGATCGTAATCTCTTTTTAAAACAGGCAATGAGCGATCATAAAAGAATCATTGGCTATGGCTTAAAACTAAATGATAAAGAAAAAAATATTCTAGACAAAAGAATCAAAGAATTACTTAACAGGACAACCCCATGGTCATGCGAAGCAAAAGAAGCAATAGACAATGGAAATGATGCCACAAATATCAACGATTATGCATCAAGAGTATATAAAGCAACCCATTGTAAAATGTATAAATTTACCAACGGTAAATTCAAAACCTATTTTGTTGCTACTACCAACTGTGTACTATTAACAGACCACTTAATTAGATGTAAAGAATTAAACTTAATTAACATTAGTGGTATTATAATACCAGGTTCTTATTTAAAATATTTAAACGAAGAATACCTAAGAAAAGACACGATCGTAGTCAAGAGGATGATATATGAAAATAATTAATGGCAATACTGACATTTACTTTAATGATGCCTATGCTGTAAGAAAACAAGTCTTCATGGATGAACAAGGCTTTAGTACTGAATTAGATGAAACAGATAAGATAGCTACCCATGTTATTTTATATGATAATGATAAACCTATTGCAACAGGTAGAATATATCAAGAAAATGGTGAATATCATATTGGAAGAATATGTGTATTACAAACCTATCGTAAAAACCATTTAGCATCAAAAGTCATGAAAACCTTAGAAGAAATAGGCTTTAAACAAACAGATACGATATATCTAAGCGCTCAGTTACAAGCCAAAGGCTTCTATGAAAAACTAGGATATCTAGCCTATGGTGATGAATATATGGATGAACACTGTCCCCATATCATGATGAAAAAAAGCTGTTTATAACAGCTTTTTTAAATCTCTTTTAAATCATTTAACCACATATTTCTAGAAGCATCACTAGGCATACGCCAGTCACCTCTAGGACTAAAACAGATTGAACCAACCTTTACACCATCAGGCATACAATTACGCTTGAACTGCTGCGAAAAGAAACGATTATAGAAAGTATTAATAGCCTTCTTAATAACCTCTTTATCAACATCCTTAAAAGCGATACAGCATAGATCATATATCTCTTTAGGACGTTTATGAAATCTCAGCATATAATACATAAAGAAATCATGCAGATCATATGAACCCAATACCTCTTCGGTTTTTTGAGTAATCTTACCGCTAGCATCAGGAGGTAATAACTCAGGAGAAACCGGAGTATCACAAATATCGATCAAAACATCATGCAATTCTTTATTATTGTTATTTAAAGCACTAATAGCCTCACTTTCAACAATATATCTAACCAAAGTCTTAGGAACAGAAACATTCACAGCATACATACTCATATGATCCCCATTATAAGTACACCATCCCAAAGCCAGCTCACTCAAATCTCCAGTACCAACCACAAAACCATTATATTTATTAGCTAGATCCATTAAGATCTGTGTTCTTTCACGAGCCTGAGCATTCTCATAAGTAATATCATGAATATTAATATCATGACCAATATCCTTTAGATGCAAAATAGCACTATCAACGATCGATATCTCTTCACTTGAAACATGAAGCAATTCCATTAATTTATCAGCATTATTCTTTGTTCTTGATGTCGTTCCAAAACCAGGCATCGTAATCGCATGAATACCTTTAGGATCCAGATGATTCAATCTAAAAGCCTTCTCACACACCAATAAAGCCAATGTCGAATCTAAACCGCCACTAATACCAATAACCACATTTTGACCATTGATCTTCTTTAAACGCGTAGCTAAACCATGAGCCTGAATATTAATAATATCCTGACATCTTTCAATTCTCAACTTATCATCCTGTAAAACAAAAGGATAAGCATCAACTTTTCTGCTTAATTCAATATCATCATATGCTCTAGAACTAAAAGTAACATATGTCGCATCTCTATCTTCCCATAAACTAGTCTTAAAACGTAAGCGATCATTAGTAAGACGATCCAAATCAATTTCTGCCATGATAAAATTATGCTCATCATTCATCTTACGAACATTTAAGACACTGCCATTTTCACAGATTATATCATGACCACTAAATACCAGATCACTACTGCTCTCATCATTACCAGCACTACTATAAATATAAGCACAATAATTCTTAGCACTTTGCATCTTAACCAGATCCAAACGATAAGCACTCTTAGCAATTACTTCATTAGAAGCACTAGGATTACAAATAATATTAGCTCCAGCTAAACATAATGAAGTACTAACAGGATCTGCAACCCAAAGATCTTCACATATCTCAACACCTATACAAGCATTAGTCGTAAGATCTTTAACGACAAGATCATTACAAACCACTACTTCTTTACCAGCAATAATAACCTTCTCACATAAACCTTTTCCACTGCTAAACCATCTAGTCTCATAAAATTCATTATAAGAAGGAATATAAGTCTTAGCCTGTATACCCAACACTTCATGATCAAAACAAACAGCAGCACAATTATATAATTTATTCTTTATCCTCAATGGCAAAGAAACAACCATTACCAGATTCTCTTTCATTTTTACCAGCATATCTTCCAATGCAGCTAAAGCATTATCTAATAACAGATTTTCATAAAAAAGATCCTGACAGGTATAACCAGTTAAGCAAAGCTCAGGAAAAACCACCAGCTGTACATCATCATCCAGCTGTTTACAGGCATCTAATATTGCTTGTTCATTTTTAAAAGGATCACCTATATAAACATCACTAGTAACACTAGCTACTTTATAATAACTATAACGCTTCATATTTTAAGCCTCCGTATTTATTTTAGCATAACAAAAAGGAACTTTTAATTAGTTCCTTCCTCTTTTGTTAAAACATCAGTTAAATTATAGCCACTATCAGTTAAAGCCTTAGCAGCCTCATTACACTTATCACCCGTAGCAATAACAACAACTTCAATACCACGAGAAGTATTATAAACAGCCAGATTAGTAATATTAATATCCAATTGCTTAAATAACATTGCAACATCAGCTAAAATACCAACTTTATCCTCTTTAACATTAATAACATATCTGGTACCTTTACGATTATAACCCAATAAATCAATAAAAGCTCTAAAGATATCATTTTGCGTAATAATACCAGTCACTTTATTATCTCTACAAGCAATCAAGCAGCCAATATCATTAGTACGCATCTTAACTGCAGCTTCTTCCAATAAAGCATCAGGATCAATAGTAACAACATCTTTGATCATGATATCACCAACATTACTCTTATTTAACAAATAATTGATTTCATAAATAGACAAAGAGGTCGCTTTACCTGGAGTAGCTTCGCTAATTAGTCCTTCAGTAATTAAACCAACAAGATTATTATCTTTATCAACAACAGGCAAACGATGAAAATTATGCATCGACATGATTTCCAAAGCCTTAGAAATGGAAGTTTCCTTAGTAACACAATAAGGTTTGTTGTTCATTTGATCTTTAACATACATAGTATTATCCTCCTAGATAAGCCTTCTTAATAGACTCACTATTAGCAAGCTCTTCTCCTGTTCCACTAACAACGATCTTTCCAGTCTCTAAAACATATGCTCTATTCGCAATTGCTAAAGCCATCTTAGCATTTTGTTCTACTAGCAGAATAGTTGTACCTTGCTTATTTATACTTTCAATGATACTAAAAATTTCCTTAACTAGCAATGGTGACAAACCCATACTAGGCTCATCCATCAATAAGATCTTAGGTCTAGCCATTAATGCTCTACCCATAGCTAACATCTGCTGTTCACCACCAGATAAAGTACCAGCAGGCTGCTTTCTTCTTTCCTTTAAACGTGGAAAACGCTCAAAAACCATCTCCAGATCAGCTTTAATACCATCCTTATCTTTTCTAGTATAAGCACCTAACATCAGATTCTCTTCAACCGTCTGACTCGCAAAAACTCTTCTTCTTTCAGGTACCTGTGCAATACCCAAAGTAACGATCTTATCCGCATTGACTTTTGTCAATTCCTTACCATCTAAAGTAATTGAACCCTTAGTTGGACGAATCAAACCACTAATAGTATGCATCGTAGTTGTCTTGCCAGCTCCATTAGCACCAATAAGTGCAACGATTTCCCCATCATTGATAGTAAAAGAAATACCTTTAATGGCCTCAATCATGCCATAATGAACTACTAAATTCTCTACTTTTAACATAAACTAATCTCCTAAATAAGCCTTAATAACAGCAGGATTAGACTGTATTTCTTCAGGTAAGCCATGTGCCAGTACCATACCATAATTCAATACGGTAATACGCTCACAAATACCCATAACCAGATTCATATCATGCTCAATCAATAATATGGAAATATCAAAATGATCACGAACAAATCTGATTGTCTCCATCAGTTCTTCTGTTTCCTGAGGATTCATACCAGCTGCCGGTTCATCCAATAATAATAACTTAGGATCAGTAGCTAAAGCTCTAGCAATCTCCAATCTTCTTTGAGCACCATAAGGCAAATTACCAGCCAGTACATCAGCTTCCTTATCCATATTAAAGATCTTCAAAAGCTCCATAGCTTCTTTATGGATCCTAGCTTCTTCTTTATAATACTTAGGCAATCTTAAAATACTATCAAGAGTCGAATACTTAATAGAATTATGCATACCTATTTTAACATTATCAATAACACTCAAATTAGTAAACAAACGAATATTCTGGAAAGTACGAGCAATGCCAGCCTTATTAGCAGCCACCGTATCCATTTTATCCATATCTTTACCACACAAAATAATTTTACCACGCGTAGGTTCATAAACCTTTGTTAACATATTAAATACCGTAGTCTTACCTGCACCATTAGGTCCAATCAAACCTACGATCTCATGAGGATAGATCTCCATATTAAAATTATTAACAGCAGTTAAACCACCAAAATCAATACCAAGATCTTTTACTTCTAACACTGGAGTCTTATTAGTCATGAGCCTTTACTCCTTTTCCACTTATTTTTTTCTTAAATGATTCAATAATCGTTTTCATACGACTATTATTCGTAACGATCATAATAACGATCAAGACGATAGCATAAATCAACATACGATAATCACGTAGAGATCTTAATAATTCAGGTAGTAACAATAAAACAACCGTAGAAATGATCGTACCATTCATATTACCTAAACCACCTAATACTACATATACCAGAATTAAGATCGAAGTATTAAAATCAAACTTAGCTGGAACTAAAGTAGCATAATTAAGTGCATATAAAGCACCTGCAGCCCCTGCTAAAGCAGCACTAATAACAAAAGCCAACATCTTAGTATTCGCAATATTAATACCAACAGTACTAGCAGCAATACGATTATCACGGCAAGCCATAATAGCTCTACCATTTTTACTATACATTAAATTATAAATAACAATTAAACTAATAATAATCAAAATAACACCAACTGTAAAAGTCGAAATACGACTGGTACCAGTAGCTCCCATTGGTCCATTTAATAAGATCTTAGCACCCTCACCAAGCTTCAGATTATTAGTAACAAAACTAAACTGAAAACCATTATTATCAAAACCAACATACATATTATTAATAACACTCTTAATGATCTGACCAAAAGCCAAAGTAACAATAGCCAGATAATCACCCTGCAGTTTTAATACTGGTATACCAATAATAAAGCCAAAAACAGCAGCAACTATTGCCCCAACGATCATCGCAATGATCAGTCTAACAATATCATTCGCAACAATATTACCTAAATAACCAGCTACACATACAGCACTAAAAGCACCAATACTCATAAAACCAGCTTGTCCCAAGCTAAGCTCACCGCTTACCCCAACAACAAGGTTCAAAGCCAATGCTGCAACGATATAACAACATAATGGAACTAATAATCCCTTTAACAAACTAGTAATATTACCAGTACTCATTAAGACTTCAACAAGAATATAACAAGCAATAACTAATATATAAGAAAAAGTACGACTACGATGCTTAGCATCAAATATTTTATTAATTATATTTTTCATAATACCTATCCCCCTACACTTTTTCTGATATCTTCTTACCCAACAAACCAGTAGGCTTGATCAATAAAACGACAATCAAAACAGCAAACACGATAGCATCTGATAATTGTGTAGAAATATAAGCTTTAGTCAATGTTTCAATAACACCAAGCATAAGTCCACCCAAGAAAGCACCAGGAATAGAACCAATACCACCAAAAACAGCAGCAGTAAAAGCCTTAATACCAGGCATAGACCCCAATGTTGGATAAACTGACGGATATGTAGCACACAATAATATTGAAGCAATAGCAGCCAAACCAGAACCAATAGCAAAGGTAATAGAAATTGTAGTATTAACATTAATACCCATCAACATTGCTGCACCCTTATCCTCACTACAGGCACGCATTGCCATACCAGTTTTAGTCTTATTAATAAATAAAGTCAAAACGATCATAATAGCAATACAAACTGCAATCGTAATAATTGTCAAATAAGATATTGAAAGGTCACCTATTTTCAAATAGGCATTAGAAACAATAGAAGGAAATACTTTAGTATTAGAAGTCCAAAGTAATTGCGCAGCATTTTGCAAAAAATAACTAACACCAATAGCAGTAATCAAAACAGATAAACTGCTAGCCTGTCTCAATGGTTTATAAGCTAATCTTTCAATAACGACACCTAAGATCGTACAAACCACAATTGATAAAATAACACTAACAAACAAAGGCAGCTGAAATCTGCTTAAGGCAAAAAATGCCACATAAGCACCAATCATGATAATATCACCATGAGCAAAATTAAGCATCTTTGCAATACCATAAACCATTGTATATCCTAATGCAATAATAGCATAAACACTACCAAGACCCAATCCATTAATAAGATACGATAGAAAGGCCATATAATTTACCTCCTTATAAATTATAACTATAAATATAGTAAAGGTTACCAATAAAATTGGCAACCTTTTAAAAACTATAACTTTATTACTAATTAGTCTTCAACGCCAACGTAAACGCCATCAGTGATAACTACAGCTTTAGGAGACTTACTAACTTCACCAGTAGCAGCCCAAGTAACATCAGTACCTGTAATACCATTAAATGTCATAGATGTAAACTGATCAACTAAGATATCAGCAATTTCACTAGCACTCATATCAGCTGTAACATTACCATTTGTACAAGCCTGATAAACTGCATATACACAGTCATAAGCATCAGCAGCAAATTGGTTAGGAGTTTCACCATATTTTTCCTGATATTTAGTAACGAAATTAACTGTCTTATCATCAGTAGCATCAGCTGAGAATGGTGTTAATAAATAAACGCCTTCAGCCAAAGAAGTATCAAATCCTTCAAGAGAAAGGATACCATCCATACCATCAACACCAAAGAATGTTGGAGTATAGTTCATAGCATTAGCTTGAGTTAATATTAATGAAGCAGGATCATAATAAATAGGTAAGAATACTAAATCAGCACCACTAGATTGAGCTTGATTCAATTGAACTGTAAAGTCAGTAGCATTAGAATCATCAAATGTACCTTCATAAACAACTTCCAAACCTTCTGTAGCAGCAGTAGCAACAAATTTATCACGAACACCACTAGAATAGTTATCATCATTCTTATAGATAATAGCAATCTTAGTTCCTAAATCACTGTGAGCTTTGATATATTGAGCACTAGCTGTACCTTGGTTAGGATCAGTAAAGCACATCTGGAATACTGTACCATAACTTCCACTCATATTTTGAGTATCGCTATAAATAGAAGCTAAAGAACTTGCACTTGGAGTTAATGCAAAAATATGATCTTCTGAATACATAGGAGCAACTGCAGCCATTGGAGTAGAAGTAACATTACCTAATGAAATCTGCATACCCCAGTCAGTTAATACACCATAAGCAGTAACTGCTTTTTCAGCATCATGAGCGTCATCCTGAGGATTATATTCAAATTGAAGACCACCCATAGCATTAATTTCTTCAACAGCTAATTCAATAGCGTTCTTAACAGCTATACCATAAACAGCAGCACCACCAGTCAATGGACCAGAGTTACCAATCTTGATTGCTCCAGCAGTCTCTGTTGTTTCATCAGTTGTAGTTGTTGTAGTTTCGCTTGTCGACGAACCGCC
>JALEVB010000014.1 GCA_022780745.1 Erysipelotrichaceae bacterium | reverse complement strand
ATACAGAATATGATGATAGCTATAAGTTCCATGATGATTCAATCTTATATCAATCAGTTTCCAAATGAGATCATTGCCGGTATTGGTGTAGCTGAAAGGATAAATCAATTTGCTCAGATTCCAATGAGCGCTATTTCTACGACAACTGTTAACATGGTATCGCAAAACATGGGAGCTAAAAACTATGATCGTGCCAAAGAAACTGTAAGTTATAGTGTAAAGATTGCAACTTTATTTACTATCATATGTTCAGCTATTGTCTTTATTAGTGCCCCATTTTTGGTTAGTTTATTTAATAATGATATGATGGTAATATCATCAGGAGCTACGATGATACGATATATGATCTTTGGTAATATCTTCATTGGTCTATCTCATGTCTATCATGGTGCCATCAGAGGCTCAGGAAACGTCAAAATACCAATGATCAACGCTGTCGTATCTCAATGCATCGTACGTTACTTATTCGTCTATATTGGTCTACAAATATGCTATGACGTAAGAATATTATATGTATCCCAGGCCGTAGGCTTTAGTTGTGCTGGTATCGTTGCAACTATATATTTCTATTGCAGCAATTGGACTAAACAGGTACATTTAAGATAAAAATATTTAATTAACCGGCTTAAAAAATCAGCCCCTAAAGTTAGCACATAAACTTTAGGGGCTTTATCTTTTAAAATGTGTAAAGACTTTAGTATTAACAGATAAATAACATCAATAATATAAAGCATCGACATTCTCATATCGTATAGGTATATCAAGCAACTGAAGACTGCCTAGCTTCAATATACATACTTATGTCATCCACGACATATTGTCTGCCAGTGGTATGCAAGGCTTCATAATAATCACGAATATAATCAATCACACGATAGCGGTTGAACAGATCAATCACACTTTTCCCATTCATTCCTTTCGCGCTTTTATATTCTTCAATGCAATATACAATGAAATTGATTTTCTCATCCATTCTTATGCCTCCTCTGGATAGGTGATATGGCCAGTTTCTTTTTCTTCCACCCACAAATCATATAATGTGGAAACACTCAAATGCCAAAGCTTCGTATCTTCACGTTCTAACTGTCTATATAGTTTTGAAGAATAAAGTTGTGTCAGCGCTTCCTTTTCTGTCAAAGACTGCTTCTCCATCATCATTCGAATCAGACGAGGAATGATAAACTCCAACATTGCTTTGATATTCGTTTCACCCATTATGATCACTCCCTACATCAAATTGTCCAATATACTTAAGTTCTTGCAAAGCCTGTTCTGTAGTAAAAGTCATTTGATCATACAGTTTTTTTACTTTAAGTCTCGCAATCGTCTCGTCCTTGGTTAAAATACCTTCCTCGTAGGCGATAAATGTCCGGTAAATGGTATCATTCGCAACAGGTCCAAAAACAATATCGTAATGCTCTTTGTCGTAACTTCCATTTCGGTTGGTAAATACAAAATCCAACCATTCTTCATTAGGCTCTGGAAAGACCAAAACCTTATATTTACTTTTAAGTTTTTCTAATTCTGGCACATCATACATACTAACGCAAGGATAACCGCTTTCTCTACGATCTGTCACTTTCTTTGCAAAGTTAACTGCCTGATTCTGGTTAGTTGTCGTATAGAAGCCATATCCAAAGTCTAGTGTTCTATTTTGATGAACCAGCCTTGGCTGATCCACGATTATATTACTGCCATGATATACGATCATAAGTTAACCTCCATCATTTTCTGTGCTGTAGCATATTCTTCATGTAATGCTTTCAACATTATCTGGATATGCTTGCGACGATCAATTTGCTTCTGTAGTTTCAAGATTTTATCACTTTGTCGACCAATATATTTTGAAACGGTCTTTTTTCCATTGCGGTACTGCAAATAATAATACTGATTTCCTTTAATGGATTTTGTAATCAGCACACCTTTGGGTAAACAGGAAAGTTCCGTTTCATATTGGCTGATCATCCGTTCAATTCTTCGCTGTTCCTTTGCAACTACTTCCGTCAATAAACTCATACAATCACCTATCTATATTATAACCAACAAATAACAGTGTTTCAAATTATTTGTGTGTTAACTTTTCGGATATACTATATAAATACCGCCTTGATCTTTCCAAATTGTAAAGTTTAAAGTAATCTCCTTTAAATCTGATTATCTTAGCTTACTAACTTCATTTATCTTTTAAAATGTGTAAGATCTTCTAAATGACCTATATACTGATTATATTTATTAAAATCAGACTTTAGTATTAACAAATAAATAACATCGATAATATAAAGCATTGACGTTCTCATAGTAGTAACATTAAATCTTGTAACAGTATCAAATGTAACCGTCTTTAATACGATATCAGCATATGAATATAAAGAATTCTTAATATTTCTTGTAAGAGCGATAGTTTTTAAACCTTTACTCTTCGATAAAGATGCAACTCTTATAATCTCTTCAGTCTCTCCAGACTCACTAAACAAGAAACAGACACTATGATCATCGGCATTTTCTATCTGCATTATCGTCGTATGATAATTCTCACTAATTAAACAAATAATCCCAAGTTTTGTTAACTGATTAGCCATATAGTGAGCAAACAGATTAGAACTCTCAACTCCAAATAAGATAACCGTATGAGCATTTTTAAGCGCATCAACACAGTTTTGAATATCTTTAAGTTTATTAACATCTCTTGTTGAATCAATGATATCACTCATCTGTGTAGATATCTTTAGTAATGTTTCTTCATCACTTTCGCTATCATGTAATCTTTGATCTTCAAGTTCATCTGTTTCATTAGGAAGATCTGCGATCATTTCTCTAAAAGACGAATATCCTAGCTTCTTGGATAATCTAATTACACTTGGCTGGCTTACATTTATTTTTTCAGCAATTTGTGTTGAAGTCATAACTTTGGAATCATTACTGTTATTCACTAAATACTCAACTATCTTCTTCTCATTAGCTGTTAAATTATCTTTAATTGCATTAATCTTTATTAGAAACATATTATCACCAATGATATTTTATTATATAAATTATTCTTGTTCAATCAATTATTATTGTATATTTTATTCATTAGTGTTATACTCTTTTTGTATAATTTATTACATCGGAGGTGCAAGAATTATGAATAAAGTATACGAATGTGTAGAAGACCTTATCCACACACTTGATGAGACACAAGAAGAAAATATTGCTAAAGCAGCTCAGTTATTTGCAGAAAGCTTAAAAGCTGGAGGTATGTTACAGGCATTTGGTTCAGGTCATTCCCAGGCAGGAGCAAGCGAACTTTGTTTTAGAGCTGGCGGATTCATTCCTACAAAACAAATCAAAGAACCAGCAGGTGGTGCATATGAAGGTATTGAAGGTGTTGGTACATCTTTTATGAAAAAAGTAGATATCAGAAGCAATGATGTACTGGTTCTAATATCTAATTCTGGAAGAAATCCCCTAGCAATAGAAATGGCCATTGAAGCTAAGAAAAAAGGTGCCAAGATCGTAGTTATTACATCTATGGCTTCAACGACCGTATTACCTTCAAAACACTCATCAGGCAAAAATCTATATCAGTATGGTGATGTAGTCATTGACAATTGTGTTAAAGAAGGTGACGCTATGATAAGTCTTGAAGGACTTGATACTGAGATCTGTGGTATGTCAGCAATCACTACCGCAATGATCATACAAGCTGCAGTATTAAAGACAGCTGAAATACTATTAGCTCAAGGCATTGTTCCTCCTGTATTCAAATCACAGAACATTATTGGTGGTGCTGAATATAATGATAAATTAGTAGCTAAATACTTTGATAGAATATATCATATTTAAAAATCTTTATTGTCGTAAATATCCCTTTGGTATTTAGCTTACTATTATGTAAAAAGATCGTTACCTTAATAGGAAACGATCTTTATTTATTAGTCATTACCACTTTATCTAGCATCATCATTTTTTAAACGATATAAGTCTTCCATTATTGTCATATCTTTGTGCTGATCAAATTATGCAGGTTCGCTATTCCAATTTCAACCATTTACCAACACAAGCTGTTATGAGCAAAAAAGAAGTGTGTATGTATTGATATATTTTTATCATTCAAGAAGAAAATCCAGAGCTTTAATAATTTTGATTCCATCCTGTGTCATAGCAAGATCACACTCTAAGGCAATGACTATTTTTTCATAACTATCCCGAATTTTACGTAGTGGTGCAAGTTCTCGCTCTCTTGTTTCCAGAGCATTCATTGATTCTGCAACCTGGATATATTTTTTCTCGTCTACTTTGGTGGCAATAAAGTCAACTTCTTGGTCACCGATTTTACCAACGGCTACATCATAACCACGGCGCAACAGTTCAAAGTAGATGATATTCTCAAGAATATGTCCACTGTCATTGTCACGATAACCAAGCAAATAATTTCGCAAGCCAATATCTACAATATAGTATTTGCCCAGCGTACGAAGATACTCTTTGCCCTTTATATCAAAACGTTTAATTTCATAGAAGACATAGGCTTCTGTCAAAGCCTCGATATATGCCTGAATTGTCTGTACGGCAGGCCTTGTATTTCGATTTCCATTCTTTAAAAGTCCTTCATTGACTAATGTGTTTCCAATGGAAGTGGCAGAAGTGTTATTGCCAATATTATCTGCCAAAAACAAAATAATTTTTCTTAGTAGCAGCGGATCTGTGATATTTCGCTGGCCTTTTCTCTTTTCACGTTCCAGGATGTCATTGATAACAGCAGCGGAATAGACACCATCTAAAGTAGCCATTGCTTTATCAATTTCCAAGCCCACATCTGCCAGCATTGGCATACCACCAAATCTGACATATGCATCAAAAAGTTCTTTTACATCATAAGTTTCACCATCTGTATCTGTAATTAGCTTTCTGACACCACCTGCAGGCGACTTGCGTTGTGTCAAGGTATAGCCATGAAATTGTAAAAATTCCTTAAAAGATAGTGGCAACACCTTGATTTCCACATATCTCCCGGATAAATAAGTGGAAAGATCAGAAGAAAGCAGATAGGCATTAGAACCCGTGATATATATATCGCAGTCAAAGTCTACCCTAAAAGAATTGACTGCATTTTCCCATCCATGTATCTTCTGTACCTCATCAAAAAAGAGATATGTCCTTTTATCAGGACAAAGACGAGCTTTGACATATTCATAAAATTCTCTAGCATCCATGTCCGGAATGCTCATAGACTCAAAGTTCATTTCAATAATTTGTTCATCGCTCACACCTGTATCTCGCAAATGTTGTGCCATCAGTTTCATTAAGCTTGATTTACCACATCTTCGGATACCGGTAATAACCTTAATCATTTCGGTATCTTGAAATGCAATAATCCGATTCAGGTAGAGGTCACGTTTTCGTAATGTTGTTTTTTGCATCAAGGAAGCACCACCTTTCGTTTATAATCATATCATAAAATCCTTAAAAATAAAAGTTTGTAGAATTGATACTACAAACTTTTATTTTTTTAAAGTTTTTAACATGATAAATTATCAGTATGTATGGGTAAACAATATTTCTATATCAGATTTTATGTTAAAAAGACTTTTGTGAATTAAAAAAAGATCGTTGCCTGAATAATAGGAAACGATCTTTAATTTATTAGTCATTAAATAATTCGTATACTGCGCTAACTGGAGAATGAGTTTGAATAGATTCAATAGTCTTTGCAAGCATATATGCAACACTTAACTGTTTGATCTTTGTTGATTTAGCACGTTTTTCTTCAGTTA
>JALEVB010000197.1 GCA_022780745.1 Erysipelotrichaceae bacterium | reverse complement strand
TATATCAAAAAAGAAAGAGAAAGGAGGAATGATAAAGTATGACTATTACAATTCAACCAGAGGTTTTCTATATTATTGCGATAACGGCATGCTTATGTGTTTTTTGTGTAATGTGTTCTAAAGCAATAAAGAAAATGGATTATTTAGAGAAACCTACAGGTTTAGGGCATATAGCTGTAATGATCGTTGAGATGATTGATAATATGGTAGCTGAAAATACTAATAAGAACAAATCGGTTACTTTAGCTCCATACATTGGCTGTTTAGCTATGTACCTGTTAGTAAGTAATCTAATTGGTCTATTGGGATTAACTCAACCTACGGGGAATTATAGTGTTACTTTAGCGTTGGCTGTTATTTCTATTATCTTACGTGAAAAAGAAAATATTACGACTAATGGAGTAAAGAATTATTTGCATCAGTTTATTGAGCCTTTCTTCCCATTTATTATTCCTAATATTTTTGGTAAGATCGGACCACTTATTAGTATGTCATTACGTCTATTTGGTAATATTTTAAGTGGTACTATTATTATGACTATGGTATATGCTTTTGGTTCTTGGTTAAGTTCATTGGTTCCATTTATTGGACAATTTAATTTTATTGGCCCAATTATTGCGCCAGTATTACATGCCTATTTTGATGTATTCTCAGGATTTATTCAAATGTTTATCTTTATTACATTAACGCAGGTATATATTGGTAATGAACTTCCAATAGAAGAAAATAAGTAAAAAATCGATATAAAGGAGGAAAAATTTATTTATGGATATCGGTAGAGGTTTAGTTGCAATCGGTGCTGGTTTGGCATGTTTGACTGGTTTATTGACTGGTCTTGGACAAGGTTTGGCAGCAAGTAAGGCTGTTGAAGCTGTTGGTAAGAATCCTGAAGCTGAAGGTAAGATTCGTACTATGCTTATCTTAGGTTGTGCAGTTGCTGAAACTTGTGCAATTTATGGTATGTTGATTGCCTTCTTATTGATCTTTGTATTCAGATAATAGTTAATTTTAGTTAGATAAAAGGAGAAGTTAGTTATGAGTATTTCATTTGATGTTGCTGGTCAGCTGTTTCCCAATCTAACTACAATGATCGTACAATGGTTATCTACAGGTGTTTTATTATTTTTTGTGGTGAAGTATTTGTGGAAGCCTGCGCGTAATTTTATTAATAAGCGTGCAGAGTATTCTCAAAGTCAAATTGATGAAGCTAATAAATTAAAAGAAGATGCTAAGGCTTTAAATGATGAGGCTAAAGCACAGATTAAGGAAGCAAGTATTACAGCTGGTAATATTATTGATAGTGCTAAGAATGAGGGTTTACAGTTAAAGGATTCTATTGTAGAAAGTGCTAAAATGGAAGCTAAGAGTAAACTTGAAGAGGCTAGAAAAGAAATAGCTTATGAGAAAAGACAGATGCAAAATGAAGTCAAACAGGAAATTGTTGATGTTGCATTGGCAGCTTGTGAGAAGCTGATGTCTGATAAAGTACTAAATGAAGATGATAGAAAAGCTGTTGAAGAATTTGTGGCTAATAGTAAATGAAAGATACAGTAGCTTATCGTTATGCTTTAGCTTTATATGATTTGGCAAAAGAGACAAATAAAATTGATATCTGGCAGGAGCAGATGCGTCTTGTTAAGAAAGTATTTGTTAAGGATCGATCATTGAAAACTTTTTTTGATAATCATCAGATTTCAAAGGAAGATAAAAAGAATATTCTTAAAAAGGCTTTTGTGAATGATGTTGATAAAGAAGTTTTGAATTTTATGTGCTTATTGGTTGATAGATATCGCTTAAATCATATAAGTGATATAGCAAGTGCATTTAATACTTTATGTAATGAGGGCAAGAATATAATTGAGGGTTTAGTTTATTCTACTTATGAACTTAGTGATGAGGATATCACTAAAGTTGAAGAAGTAGTTGGTGCTAAATTATCGCAAAAAGTTGAATTACATAATGTTATTGATGAAAGACTGATCAAGGGTATAAAAGTTGTGGTGAATGATATGGTGATAGATGATTCTATGCGCTATAAATTGAATTCATTAAGAGATGAATTATTGAAAGAAACAAGGTGATGATATGGATTTAAGACCTTCAGAGATAAGTGCTCTTATTAAGGAGCAGATTAAAAACTACGATACGTCACTTGAGATGAATGATGTTGGTTATGTTATTCGTGTTGGTGATGGTATCGCTTTGATTCAAGGTTTACAATCAGCAATGGCTGGTGAGTTATTATTGTTTGATAATGATGTATATGGAATGGTATTGAACCTTGAAGAAGATCATGTTGGTGCCGTTATCTTGGGTGATGATAGTAAGATCAAGGAAAATGATGAGGTTAGAAGAACTAATCGTATCGTTGAAGTTCCTGTTGGTGATGGAATGCTTGGTAGAGTTGTTAATGCATTGGGTCAGCCAATTGATGGTTTAGGTGAGATCGAATATACTAAGACCAGACCAGTTGAAAGAGTTGCCCCTGGTGTTATGACTAGAAAAAGTGTTTGTCAACCATTGATGACAGGTTTAAAAGTTATTGATTCTATGATTCCTATTGGTAAAGGACAAAGAGAATTGATCATTGGTGATAGACAGACTGGTAAGACTGCTATCGCTATTGATACGATCTTGAATCAGCATGATGCTAATGTTAAATGTATTTATGTAGCTATTGGTCAAAAGGCTAGTACCGTAGCTCAAATTGTTGAGAAGCTTAAACAGCATGATGCAATGAAGTATACAACAGTAGTTATGGCTAGTGCTTCTGATAGTGCTCCATTACAGTATATTGCACCATATGCAGGATGTGCTATTGGTGAAGAGTGGATGGAAAATGGTGAAGATGTGCTAATTGTTTATGATGATTTGAGTAAACATGCGGTTGCTTATCGTACAATGAGCTTGTTGTTAAGAAGACCTCCTGGACGTGAAGCATATCCTGGTGATGTTTTCTATTTGCATTCTAGATTATTGGAAAGAGCTGCAAAGTTAAATGATGAATTAGGTGGAGGTAGCTTGACGGCTTTACCTATTATTGAAACTCAGGCTGGTGATATTAGTGCTTATATTCCTACTAATGTTATTTCTATTACTGATGGACAGATTTTCTTGCAGACAGAGTTATTCAATTCTGGTGTAAGACCAGCTGTTGATTCTGGTTTGTCAGTAAGCCGTGTTGGTAGTGCTGCACAGACTAAGGCTATTAAGAGTGTTAGTGGTTCTTTGAAGCTTGATTTGGCTCAATATAATGAAATGTTATCTTTTGCTCAGTTTGGTTCGGATTTGGATAGTGCTACACAGGCTACGATCAATCATGGTGCCAGATTGCAGGAATTGTTGAAACAGCCTCAGTATTCACCATTATCAATGGTTGAACAGGTTTTGAGTTTGTTTGCAGCTAAGAATGGTTATTTGAAGACGATTGCAGTTAAAGATGTTGCAAAGTTTGAGAAATATCTTCATAAATATGTTAAGAATAATGGTCAGGATGTTATTAAGACTATTGATGATGAAAAGATCATTAGTAAGGAAACTAGTGCTAGATTGTTTGAATTGATGGATGCTTGTTTGAAAGAGTTTAAATTAGTTAATGGTGATTAATTATGGCACAATCTAAACAGGCAATAAAGAATCGTATTAGATCTATTAATGCTACAAAAAAGATTACTAGTGCTATGGAATTATTGGCTAATGTTAAGTTACAGAAGCATCGTAATTTAATGAGTAAGAATAGTGAGTATGCTTTGGTTTTGAAGAATACTTTGGGTAATATTGTGGCTAGTAATCCAGATATTGAGAATAAGTTTATTGTTAAGAGAACTAGTGATAGACATTTGGTTTTTGTCTTTAGTTCGGATTTGGGATTATGTGGTGGCTATAATTCTAATATGATGAAAACATTAGAGTCTATTAGGGCTGATGAGATCATTCTGGTGGGTACACATCAGTATAGCTGGTTAGTTAATAGAGGTTATAATGTTATTAATGATATGGTTTCTAGCGATAGTGTTAATTTTAATGATCTTAAGAGATTGGCTAATATTGCAATTGAGAAATATTTGAATAATGAAATTGGTCATATTGAAGTAGTTTATACGAAGTTTATTAATACTGTTAGCTTTAATAGTGAAGTTGTAGAGCTATTACCTTTAGCTGATAATAATATTAAGCCTAGTAATGTTGAGACTTTGTTTGAGCCGGATTGTGATACGATCTTGAATGATCTGGTTCCGATGATGGTTCATAATTTATTATATAGCTTATTGTTAGAAACGAAGACTTCTGAGCAGGCATCAAGAAGATTAGCCATGGAGAATGCTACCGATAATGCAACAGAATTAAATGATAAATTAGTGCTTGCTTATAATCAGGCAAGACAAAGTGCAATTACACAAGAGATCACCGAGATCATCGGTGGTGCTGATGCCTTGTAAAGGAGGGATTGTATGGTAAATGAAGGAAGAGTTACACAGGTAATTGGTCCAGTTGTTGATATTAGATTTGATAAACAGTTACCTGAACTTAGAACAGCAATTGAAATTGAGAGAAAAAATGATAAACCTTTAGTTGTTGAAGTTGCTCAACATCTTGGTGATGATGTTGTTAGATGTATTTCAATGGCTAGTACTGATGGTTTAGTTAGAGATAGTAAGGCTGTTGATACTAATCATCCTATTATGGTTCCTGTTGGAAATGAAGTATTAGGAAGAATGTTTAATGTTCTTGGAGAGGAAATTGATGGTTTGGCTCCTCTTGATGCTAGTGTTAAGAGAATGCCTATTCATCGTAAGGCTCCTGATTTTGAACAGCAGCGTACAACAACCGAAATTTTAGAGACTGGTATTAAAGTAATCGACTTATTATGTCCTTATGCTAAGGGTGGTAAGATTGGTTTATTTGGTGGTGCTGGTGTTGGTAAGACTGTATTGATGCAGGAACTTATTCATAATATTGCTAAGGAACATGGTGGAAGATCTGTAGTTACTGGTGTTGGTGAAAGAACACGTGAAGGTAATGATATGTATCATGAAATGAAGGATTCTGGCGTATTGGATAAGACAGTATTGGTATATGGTCAGATGAATGAATCTCCTGGTGC
>JALEVB010000120.1 GCA_022780745.1 Erysipelotrichaceae bacterium | reverse complement strand
CCTATTAGTAAGGGTGTAGAAATCTGTAATGGAATTGATAATACTAATGATATGCATTATCAGAAGGTTATTATGAATTTTTTAGAGTCAATTGAATTAAAGGGTATTTTGACTAATAGTCCATTGAACAATATTAGAATTACTTTATTGGCTTTTAAGAGTCATTTAAAACATAGTGAACCTGCTGATTTTTTAGAGTGCTGTAAAAGAGCGATAAGACATGCATTAAAAAGAGCTGATAATATTTTATTAGAGCCTTATTATCATTTTGAAATAATAATTAATAATAATTATGTATCTAAGGTATTATATGATCTAGATAGTTTTAATGCTGAATATGAAATCAGTAATATTGATAATGAACTAGTTAAGATCATAGGTAGTGCCAGTGTAGCTAAGATGCAAAATTATAATATCAAATTCTTAAGTCTTACTAGTGGCATGGGTAAGATCAGTATGAATATCTGTGGTTATCGTCCTTGCCTTGAACAAGAAAAGGTTATAGCTGATATCGCATATGATGATGAAAGTGATATTGATAATCCTAGTGGTTCAATTTTTTGTGCTCATGGAGCAGGTTTTTATGTGAATTATGAAGATGTTGAGCATTATATGCATATACCTTATGTATATTTACCAAAAACTGTTGAGCAAAAAGCTTTTCATAATAAAATGAGTATTAGTGATGATGAATTAAAAAGAGTATGGAATAATACTTATAAACCAAAAGAAGCAAGTAAAATAAAAAAGGAAAAGAAGGAAGTAAAGGATTATTATGATATCAAAGAAACAAAACCAAAGTGTTTGTTAGTTGATGGATATAATGTGATCTTTGGATGGAGTGATTTAAAGCAGATGGCTGCTAAGAATCTGGATATGGCTAGAAATCGTCTTATTGATCATATGAGTGAGTATCAGGCTTATCGCTATGACTTGGTTATTGTTGTCTTTGATGCTTATAAAACCGAAGCAGTGATGGAGAATATCATTGAGAATAAGAATGTTGTCATCGTTTATACTAAGAATAAACAGACGGCAGATACTTATATTGAAAAAACGGTTGCTAAGCTAACTAAAGATTATGTTGTAAGTGTGGCAACCAGTGATTCTTTGGAACAGCTTACGGTAATGACCCAAAATGCGATTAGAATATCTAGTAGTGAATTGGAGAAGGATTATCGCTTTATGAAGAAAATGATTCATGATCGTTTGCAGAAAAATCGTACAACTTTTTATAATCATAGTTTAAAAGATATTATAAAATATCTGGAGTAGGTAAGAAGAAATGAAATTATTTATTTTATTAATTATTATCATTGAATATATCTTCGATGAATATCTGACATATCGTATATGGAAACAAAGAAGTAAACCATTGCCTGATGAAGTTAAGGATATATATGATCATGATCGCTATCTTGAGTTTATTGAATATAAAAAGGCTTATAAAAAAGTTATTGGGATCAATAAGTTTATTAGTCTTATCATTAGCTTAGTTGTATTATTTAGTCCGTTGTTTAAATTAATAGATAGTTTGAGTAATAATGTTTATCTTATTGTTTTATATAGTATTTTAATTATTGATACGATAAGCATAATTATTAGTATTATTTATGATTATTACTGTACTTTTAAAATTGAAGAGAAATTTGGTAAGAATCATAAGACCCTAAAGATTTTTATTAAAGATGAATTATTAGAGAATGTTTTTGGATATTTGGTAAATATTATCTTGCAGATGTTATTTGTGATGGTAGTTGAATATCTGATCAGTATTGATCATATTAATATTTTAAAAGCTATATTGATCGTAGGAATTATTGTATTGGTTTTTACGATTATCATTTTAGTAATTATGTTTATTTCGGTTTTAGTAATGAAGACTCAATATCAGTTTACAGATTTAGATAGTTCTTCATTGTTAGATACTATTAATCAATTGCAAAGTGATGCCAAGAAGAAGGTTAAGCATATTACGGTTTATAATGAATCTAGCAAGTCAAATAGTAAGAATGCCTTTTTGTTGAAATTATTATGGTATCGTGAGTTTTCGATAGCGGATAATTTCTTAAATGAGAATGATCATAGGGAAATATTAGCGGTTTTTTCACATGAGATAGGGCATTTAAAGCATAAGAAAGATATTTATGATCTTGCTAAGTATTTATTATTGGTACTTGTTGTATTATTGGCTGTTTATCTTGTTAGCAATATTAGTATTATTAGGATTTTTATTGAAAGAGTTAATGATGTCTATGGTTTAAATACTAATAATTATTATTTGATCATGATGATCATTGGTATTTATTTGAAACCTGTTATGTTTATTATTGAAACAGCCTCAAATTATATTTCTCGCCGCAATGAATATGAAGCAGACTATAATGCCATCAAAAATGGTTATGGTAAGGAATTGATCAAGACTTTTAAGGATCTTTCTAGTGATGAGCTGGTTGATGTTTATCCTGATCAGTTAGTTGAATTTTTGAAATATAATCATCCTGGAATGTATAATAGAATCAAGTTTATTTTGAAGAAGGACGAAGAGTTAAATGAAAAGAATAATATTAGCTAGTAAATCGCCTAGAAGAAAAGAGATTTTAAGTTATATTACTAATAATTTTGATATTGAAGCAGCAGATGTTGATGAAACGATCAATTATGATAATGATTTGATCGAAGAAATCAAATCATTGGCTTATCGTAAGGCATATAAGGTATTTGAAGAACATAAGGATAGTATTGTGATTGGATCAGATACTATTGTTGTTGCTGATAACAAGGTACTTGGTAAACCTAAGGATAGAAGTGACGCTATTAGAATGCTTGATATGTTAAATAATAAGACACATATGGTTATTACAGGTGTTTGTATTATTGATGATGAAAAATGTGAGTGTTTTGCTAATGTTTCGAAGGTTACTTTTGGTAAGATGAGTGATGAAGAAATAAGCAGTTATGTTGATACTAAAGAGCCTATGGATAAGGCTGGGGCTTATGCTATTCAGGGAATGGCTGCTAAGTTTATTGAACGTATTGATGGTGATTATTATTCAATCATGGGATTACCATTGCATGATGTCTATAAAATACTACAAAAATTTAATTGTTTATGATATAGTAATAGTGTTGCCGACATAGTTTCAATGGTAAAACGGATCCATGGTAAGGATCTGTTCCCAGTTCAATTCTGGGTGTCGGCACCATTTTATTATATGCGAAGAAATACTCAAGAGGTTGAAGAGATCACTCTCGAAAAGTGATAGGCTGATGAATAATCGGCGCCAGGGTTCGAATCCCTGTTTCTTCGCCAGTTAGTTTATTTAGTGCCTATGGCACTTTTTATTTACATTTTAATGTTTTCATAATTTTTATTTGCTATAATGATTATAAGAGGAAAGAGGGATTTATATAATTATGGAAAAACCTACATTAGTGATTTTAGCTGCTGGTATGGGTAGCAGATATGGAGGATTAAAACAGATCGATACTGTTGGTAACAATGGTGAGTCAATAATTGATTTCTCAATTTATGATGCTAAAGAAGCAGGGTTTGAAAAGGTTGTCTTAATAATTCGTAAGGAACATGAAGAAGCATTTAGAAAATGTTTAACTGATAAAGTTAGTAAGCATATGGAAGTTGAATTTGCATATCAGGATATGTACGATATTCCTGAAGGTATCAAGGTTCCTGAAGGTAGAGAAAAACCTTGGGGTACTACTCATGCTTTATTGGCTTGCCGAAATATTGTTAAGGGTCCATTTGCAATATGTAATGCTGATGATTTCTATGGTAAAGATGCATATCGTGTAATTTATAATTATTTGAAAAATGAGATCAGTGATGATAATTATGGTATGGTAGGTTATTTGTGTAATAATACTTTAACTGATAATGGTACAGTTACTAGAGGTGTTTGTGAGAATACTGATGGTTATTTATCAAAGATCGTTGAAGTTCAAAAGATTGCCAGAAAAGATGGTAAACCAGTATATGAGGATAATGGTGAGTGGAAAGAACTTGATCCTAATACTTTAGTTTCTATGAATTTCTGGGGCTTTACACCTAAGATTTTTGAGGAATGTGAAGTATTATTTAAAGATTTTATTGGTGAGGCTGTAAAAGAAAATCCAATGAAATGTGAACATGTTATTCCTACAGCTATTGGAACATTGGTTAAAGAGAACAAATGCAAAGTTAAAATGTTAAGCAGCAAGGATGAATGGTTTGGTGTTACTTATAAGGAAGATAAACCTAGTGTTGTTGCAAAGATTCAAAAGATGAAAGATGATGGCATTTATCCATTTGATTTGTGGAAATAATAAATAATTGGCAGTATTCTTATGAATACTGCCATCTTTTTCTATTATTCTTTTGTATA
>JALEVB010000118.1 GCA_022780745.1 Erysipelotrichaceae bacterium | reverse complement strand
AAGATAGCTCCTCCAATAATAGGATCTTCTTTACATAGTACTGGTCCATCAAGATCTACCTTGGTAATGATATTATTGGCACAAGCTAAGTGAACAGCAGCATTAACAGCTACCTTAGCTTCTAACATACAGCCAATCATGCATTCTACATTACATAGCTTAGCTAGATTGGCGATTTGCATAGCGTTATATAAGCCACCACATTTCATTAGTTTGATATTGATCATATCTGCTGCATGCATTTCAATGATCTTAAAGGCATCTAGTGGGCTAAAGACACTTTCATCAGCTAAGACTGGGACATAAGAGTGATCAGTTACATATTTTAAGCCTTCAATATCATGGGCAATTACTGGCTGTTCAACCAGTTCAATATCTAGACCTAGTTCTTGCATCTGATTTAGTAACATGACAGCTTGCTTTCTGGTCCATGCCTGATTGGCGTCAATTCTGATCTTAGCTTTATTGCCACAGGCTTTTCTTACAGCCTGTAATCTGGCAATATCTAATGAAGGATCTATTCCTACTTTAACCTTTAAAGTATCATATCCTCGATTGATAGCATTGATGGTATCTTCATACATAACACTTGGATCATTAACACTGATGGTAATATCAGTTATGATCTTTTGTTTACTGCCTCCAAATAATTTATATACCGGTATATTATGTAATTGGCCATATAGATCATATAATGCCATATCACAGGCAGCTTTTGCACTGGTATTTTTTACGATGCATTTATTTAGATCAATTAAGAGATTTTCTAAATCATCAATATCACGACCAATCATGGTTTTAATAATGTGATCTTTAAAAGCAGCTATAATTGAGCCAATAGTTTCTCCAGTAATGGCAGCAGTTGCTGGGGCTTCGCCATAGCCGATATTACCAGTATCAGTATGGATCTCAACAATGAGATCTTCAACATTTTCTACACATCTTAATGCTGTTTTAAATGGTACTCGTAATGGAATTTTGATCATGGCTAGTTTAATATCTGTTATTTTCATTCTTCTTCTCCTTCACATTTAATTACTTTTCTTATACTGGTAAATTCACCAAACTGAAATCCTTGATGAGTGTTTTCTATTTCACCACATTGATTGTCATAAGGATCAGCTCGTAAATACTTTTTAGGATGGACAAATTCTTTATAGAAATCATTATTGATAATAGTACGATAAGGATCGATATTGCCAAAATAGAATCGTCTTCGCCATTCATTATTTAAGTGATGAGCATCTACACCATAAGATGGATCGACATATATCCAGCCATAAGGCTCAATATAGATCTGCACCCAATCATGTCCCGAACAAAAACCCTGGTAAGAAGTATAGCCGCTTTGCCATCTGCAAGGTATTTTACTATAACGACACATAGTTATAAATAATAAAGCAAAAATACCACAGTCACCACTTTTATTAATTAAGACATTATCAATGATATTATCTAAGATAATATAAGAAGGCATAAAACGATAATGCATATTTAAAGTAATATAATCATAAAAAGCTTTTGCTTTTAATAATGGATCATTGATATTAGCTGATAGCTGATCAACAGTTTGCTTTAATAATGGTGTAAAGATGATATGAGGTAACTGTTCATCAGTATCAAAATCTTTCTGTTCATATTTTAAATGTTCTTTTGATGATAAAGCTTTTTCCATGTCAAAATAGGGGATATCGATATCATAGCTATATTCCACCATATATTCATGATTATTTTCCATCTTATTATCAAAACAAAGGGTAGCCTGTAAACCATCATTGATCATACCATTATCAGGATAGATCTTATTGATCGTAATATTATGCTGATACTTGTCATGACATGGTATTGGAAGATGAACTAGATAGTGATCTTTGCTAAAATGATCATCTTGAAGCTTTAGTGTACAGCTAATGGTAAAATGATTTAAATAATGTTTATTTTTGATCATTTTAGCTATAACATCATTTAATAGATTATCTTCATAAGAATTCTTTTCATTTTGGGTAATAATAGGATGCTTATTAGTTACTCTAGCAATAATATTATCTTCATTTTTGAATAATACTGATAAAAAGCGATTAAATAAATACTTTTGATGATTTATATATATCCAGTCAATTTTATTAGTAGCTAATAGATGATCAAACTCTTCTAATGTTAGATCATTAACATAAGATTTTAAGCTATTATATCCTTCTAAGTAGCTTATAGAGTATTCAAAAGGTAAACGCTTAATGATCTCTTTTTGAATAAGCAAGCTGATTTTGATATTATTATCTTTTTCATTGATCAGATATTCATCGATAAGCCTAATAGCTTCATCAAGATTACCGGCTATTTTTTCTTGTAATATTACTTTAGGTAAAGTTATATTAACTGCTTTAAATAATGTATTCATGAGTATCACCTTTGAAGTATTATAACACTTCATAAGTTGTAAAAAAATAGCTAATTATTATGTACAAAACAATATTAGTTAATATAATAAAAAATGCTAAATGAAACAATTATAGTATCAATAGTGATGATAACTAGACGATGATCAGATATGAAATATCTGTATATTTTAATTAAATTTTGATAAAATATTAGCAAGCAAATTGTTAACTGGCGAAATGGACAAAAGATATGGATCTATCTATGTTGATAAGCATAATGATGGAACATATAATAAAAATAATTTTTGGTCTTAAAATTGTATTATGATACTTCACTATCAAGGAGAAGAAATTTATGAAGAATAATGAAAAAAGCCGTTTTCACAAAAGAATGAGCAGACATTTTGATGAGCTTGAAACGCTCTATATGGGGCTATATCATAATAGTTCGATGTTCGCAGAGCTTTGTAACCAATTGGAGTGTTTTTACGATGAAAGAAAATCTTCTCTAAAAGAAAGTGATCTTAAAAGAGAAGCTGATTCAGGCTGGTACAAGCAAAATGACATGCTTGGTATGATGCTTTATATCGATAATTTTGCTGAAAATATAAAGGGCGTGGAAGATAGACTGGATTATATTGAGAAATGCAATGTCAATTATATCCATTTGATGCCATTTCTGGAAACAGTAGAAGGACGTTCGGATGGTGGCTATGCAGTAGCAGATTTTCGTAAGGTACAACCAAAGCTAGGGACGATGGATGATCTTGAAAGTTTAACGGATGCATGTCATAAAAAAGGTATTAGTGTTTGTATGGATTTTGTTATGAATCATACGTCAGAAGATCATGAATGGGCAAAACGTGCTAGAGCTGGTGATGGTGAATATATGAGCCGTTATTTCTTTTATGATAGCTATGATATCCCATCACAGTATGAAAAAACGGTTCCACAGGTATTTCCAACTACAGCACCAGGTAATTTTACTTGGCTTTCAGATGCAAAGCATTTTGTAATGACTACATTTTATCCTTACCAGTGGGATCTTAATTATGGAAATCCTCGTGTATTTAATGAGATGATGTATAACTTCCTATTTCTTGCAAATAAGGGAATTGACATCATTCGTATTGATGCTGTTCCTTATATCTGGAAAGAACTGGGAACACAATGTCGCAACTTAAAAGAAGTGCATACGATCGTTCGTATGATGCGTATGATCAGTGAAATCGTATGTCCTGGAATCCTTCTTCTTGGGGAAGTGGTTATGGAACCAGAGAAGGTAGTTCCATATTTTGGAACAGTGGAAAAGCCAGAGTGTCACATGCTTTACAATGTGACAACTATGGCAACGACATGGCATACAGTGGCGACTAGAGATGTTAGCCTATTGAAAAAACAGCTAGATATTTTAAGTGGTCTACCTAAAGATTATGTCTTTTTGAATTATTTGAGATGTCATGATGATATTGGATGGGGACTTGATTATGCTACTTTAAGACAAAAGGGTATGCAAGAAGCAGAACATAAGCAGTATCTGAATGATTATTTCCGTGGATATACCATTAATAGCAATAGCCGTGGCGAGCTATATAATGAGGATCCAATAACAAGAGATGCTAGATTCTGTGCAACCACAGCTTCGATGTGCGGTATTGAAAAGGCTGGATTTGAAGGTAATGCTCAGGCAATGGAAAAAGCAATACGTTTTGATATAACTCTTCATGCCTATATGTTTATGCAGTCTGGAATTCCTATACTTTATTCAGGTGATGAAATTGGCCAGGTGAATGATTATACATACAAGAATGATCCTAATAAAGCGGATGATTCCAGATATATTCATCGTGGAGCCTTTCGCTGGGATCTAGAGAAGAATATTGATGATCCTGCTACAGTTGAAGGTAAAATGTTTAATAGACTAAAAGAATTGGAAAACATTCGTAAAAATGAAAAGGCATTTGTATCATATGCAAATACATGGACGATTGAAACTTATGATCCTGGAGTTCTTTGCATTGGTAGATATTATGATGGTGAAAAAATTCTAGGTTTATTTAATTTTAGTGAATATGATAAAACAGCATGGATCAATGAAGATGGTGAATATGAGGATATGCTTACGGGACAAAAGCGCAAAGCAAAAGGAGTGGATATTCCTGCGTATAGTTTCTTCTATCTAAAAGAGGTAACAAGATAAGCATTGTAGATATTAATTTACCAATATGTAATAAAAAGAGATTTGAATGATAATAAATCATCATACAAATCTCTTTTTTGTTTGCTACAAATGTCAACATCAGAATGTATAATAGGATATTCTTAACGCAAAAAAGCCGAAAGACCTTGAAATAAGGAGTTTCGACATTATTAGCTGGCGTCCCTGACTGGAATCGAACCAGCGGCAGTTCGCTTAGGAGGCGAATCCTCTATCCTACTGAGGTACAGGGACATTACCACATGATTATAACTTAAGTTTTGGTCTTCTTCAATTATTTTAGATGAAATATGTGCTATAATTCTTGTTGTTTAGGAGATTATTTTATATGAGCAATGTAAATGAATTATTAGATTTTTTAGATCATAGTCATAGCAGTTTTCACGCTGTTAAGAATCTTGGAGATATTCTTGAGGCTGAGGGTTTTAAGTATTTAAAAGAAAATGAAGCATGGAATATTGAAAAGGGTAATAAATATTATACTAAACGTAATAATTCCAGTATTATTGCGTTTACAATCGGAAATGATTTAAGTGATCATCATTTTCAGATTTGTGCATCACATAGCGATTCACCTACTTTTAAAATTAAAGATAAAGCTGAATTAAAGGGTAAGGGTGGATATGTTTCGCTTAATGTTGAAGGTTATGGAGGAATGATTTTATCTAGCTGGTTAGATCGTCCTTTATCAGTTGCTGGTAGAGTGGTATATGAAAAAGATGGCAAAATTACTAGTGATCTTGTTGATATTGATGAAGATCTATTAGTTATACCTAATGTTGCGATTCATATGAATAGAAATATTAATGATGGTTTCAAATATAATAATCAGATCGATATGTTACCTTTATTTTCACAGGATGGTAAAAATGGTGGTTATTATCAGAAACTTGCAGATTATTTAAATATTGATAGTGATAGTATTCTAGGTAGTGATATGTATTTATATCCTCGTATCAATGGTACGATCTTAGGGGCTAATAAGGAGTTTATTGGTTCTGGCAGATTGGATAATCTAGAGAGTGCTTTTTGTTCGTTGAAGGGCTTTGTAGAGGGTGATAATGATAAGGGTATCAATGTTTATTGTTGTTTTGATAATGAAGAAGTAGGAAGTAGAACGATGCAGGGAGCTTTTGGTACTTTCTTATATGATTGTTTATATCGTATCAATAGTTCTCTTGGCTATAGTGAAAGTGATTTCCATAGCGCTATTGCATCAAGCTTTATGTTATCAATTGATAATGCTCATGCTGTTCACCCAAATCATCCAGAGAAAACAGATGCTGAAAACTGTACTTATATGAATGGGGGAGTAGTTATTAAGTTTAATGCTAATCAATCATATACAAGCAGTGGCTTAAGTGGAGCTTTGATCAAACAGTTATGTAAGAATAATAATGTTCCTTATCAGGTATTTGCAAATAGATCTGATGAAAGAGGTGGAGGAACATTAGGAAATATTTCTAATAATCAGGTTTCTTTACATACAGTTGATATTGGCTTGGCACAATTGGCAATGCATTCTACATATGAAGTTGCAGGATACAAGGATGTTGATTATATGATCAATTTATGTAAAGCATACTTTAGTACTAATGTTATCGTTGATGATAGCAAATCAATTATATTCAAATAAAAACAGGAATTATCCTGTTTTTGTTTTGCTTGGTAATTGAGCAATGATAATGCCAATAAATACTAATATACATCCTATATATCCTTGTAAAGTCATTACTTCTTTTAAGAAGATAACTGATCCAATAGAACAGAATACAGATTCTAGACTTAAGATAATAGCACTAGTAGTAGAGTCCATATCTTTTTGACCAATGGTTTGTAAAGTATAGCCA
>JALEVB010000178.1 GCA_022780745.1 Erysipelotrichaceae bacterium | reverse complement strand
ATCGATGAAAGCGGTAACAGGAGGGATATAATGTTAAAAATATTTTTATCGTCACATGGTCATATGGCTAGTGGTATTAAGTCTTCATTAGACATCTTAATTGGTAATACAGATAAGATCACCGTTTTTGATGCTTATGTAGATGAGAAGAATGTTCAGGATGTCTTAGATAATTTTTATAAGACAGTAAGTGAGGATGATGAGGTATTACTATTATCAGATCTATATGGTGGTAGTGTTAATCAGGTCATGTTTACTTATTTGAATCGTCCTAATACCAGATTAGTATCGGGAGTTAATTTAGCTTTAGTTTTAGAACTTGCGATCAAGGAAACTATTTCAGATAGTGAACTAGAAGAATTAGTTGAGACTTCTAGAATGATGATGAAGATCGTTAAGATGGAAGCTTTGGCTGATGATAATGACAGTGATGAGTTTTTTTAATAGAAAGGAAGTAGAATATTATGATCAATCATATTCGTTTAGATGAGCGTTTGATTCATGGACAGGTTGCAATTAAATGGTCTAGACATACTGGAGTTAATCGTATTATCGTAGCTAATGATGAGGCTGCTGCTAATACTATTATTCAAAAGAGTTTGATGATGGCTGCTCCAGCTACTGCTAAGGTTGCAATCAAATCTGTTAAAGATGCAATTACATTATTAAATGATCCTCGTTGTGAGGCTTTAAAAATTATGGTAATTGTTTCTAACCCTAATGATTTAGTAACAGTTCTTGAAAATGTTAAAGGTATTCCACATGTCATCGTAGGTAATTATGGACGTATTGCTCCAAAACATGGTAGCGATGCTCGTAAGACATATGCAAATAATTTATATGCTTATGATGATGAAGTTGAAGTATTCAAGAAAGCAATTTCATTTAATGTTCCTTGTGTTTACCAAACTACACCTGAAGAACCTGCTGAAAATCTAAGCAAAGTTCTTGGCTTATAATCATCGATAATTTAAGAAGGAGAAAAAATTATGGTTACTGCTGCATTACAAATTTGTCTAGCATATTACATTGTTAGTTTACTAGATCCAGTTTTATTATCTTGGCAATGTATTAATAGACCTATCGTCGTTGCACCTATTGCTGGTTTAGTATTAGGTGATCTACATACAGGTATTATCATGGGCGCTGCTCTTGAATCTATTTTCATGGGTATTAGTGCTATTGGTGGTTCTATTCCTGCTGATGCTACTACTTCAAGTATTATTGCTGTTGCATATACTATTTTAACAGGAGCTAGTGTTGAAGAAGGTTTAGCTATTGCTATGCCTATTGGTACTGTTATGGCTTCTTTAAATGGTATGTTAACTCCTATTTGGGCTTCTTTAGCTGCATATTGGGAAAAACTAGCTTGCGAATGCAATCCTAAGAAATTTGCAATCGCTAATGCTGTTGTAGTTTTAATTACACCACTTGTTAATACAGTTATCTTATTCTTTGCTGTAAGCTATGGTGTTGAAGGCTTAAATGCTTTCTTAGCTAGTATGCCTGCTTGGGTATTAACTGGTTTAGGTGCTGCATCTGGTATGATGTTAGCTGTTGGATTTGCTATTTTAACATCTATGATCTGGAACAATGAAGTTGGAGTATTCTTCTTTGTTGGTTATGTATTAGTTAAATATTTAGGCATGGCTACATTACCAATTGCTATTATTGGTATTGCTGTTGCTATTACAATGTTCTTTGCTGAAAAGAGAAGTATTGATCTAAAGAATTCTTTACAGAATACTAAGAGCGTTGCAAATGATGAGGAGGATTTCTTCTAATGGAAAAGAAAGTATTAGGTGCTGAAGAGAAAAAAGTATTAAATTCAATGTTCTGGAGATCACATTTAGTTTTCACTAACTTCAACATGGTTAAGATGGAAGCTAATGGTTTCACTTTGACAATGACTCCTGCTATTGAAAGTATTTATAAAGATGATCCTGAAGGTAAGAAAGAAGCTTACTTACGTCATCAAAACTTCTTTAATACTCATGCTGTTCCATTTAGCTTTATTGCTGGTTTAAGCTATGCTATGGAAAAGGAACATCATGATAATGGTTCTGTTGATGGTCAGACTATTGAAAGTATCAAGGCTTCATTAATGGGCCCTACAGCTGGTATGTTTGATAGCTTGTTCTTTAACTGCTTGAGAATTATTGCTGCTGGTATTGGTATTGGTTTATGTGCTGAAGGTTCTATTTTAGGTACAATTATCTTTATCTTAATTTATGGTGTTTCTCAGTCTGTTGTTAAGTATTTCTTCATTAATGCTGGTTATGTATATGGTACATCATTTATTGATGCTGTATTCTCTAGTGGATTAATGAGTGCTTTAACTAAAGCTGCTTCTGTATTAGGTTTAATGATGGTTGGTGCTATGACTGCTCAAATGGTTAATGTTCCTTTAAACTTAACATTAAATGTTGGTCAGACTTCTGTAGTTGTACAAGATGTTGTTAACCAGATCTTCCCTGGATTATTAGGTGTATTATTGTTATTCTTCTTAGTAAGATTAATTAAAAAGGGTGCTAGACCTACACAATTAATTATTGGTATCTTCGTATTTGCATTAGTTGGTGCATTTATCCATATTTTCTAATAATTATAAATATGTTATATGCGGCAATTGATTTGCCGCATATTTTTTTAAAGGTGAATTTTGATGAAAGATAAAATGATGTTATATGGGGTTACCCTTGCTAGACGTTTTAATAATAAACAGAAGGAGATATTTTTAAATGAGGTTATTACTAATTGTAATAAGCTTAATAAGAAGACTTCTTTTATGACGCTGCATAATAAAGTTAATCATGTATGTAATCTGGTTATTAATGATTTAAAGAGTGCTAAGACTATTGTTTGTGCCAGTTATGATACAGCTAGTAAAGTTATATTGCCTAATTATAAGTATTATCCTTTTAATCCTAAACTTAATGTTAAGCAGGAAAGTTATAATCTTATTTTAGAAGTTGTTATTAGTGCTTTATTATTAGTGCTTGCTTATATGATCGTAATTAAGACTATTAATATGACATTGTGGATCAAGATATTAGGCATTGTCTGTTGTGTGATCATTGTTTTATATTGCTTCTTTGCTTTATTTAAGGGTAGAGCTAATGTTTTTAATTTTAATCGTAATAGTGCAGCAATTGCTTTGATCATGCATCTGGTTGAACATGTTGATAATGATAAAGTAGCTTATGTTTTATTGGATAAGAGCTGTAATAGTTATGAGGGATTAAAGTTATTAAAAGAAAATGTTAGTGATCATCAGACGATTATTTTATTAGATTGTATTGCTGATGGTGAAAAGACAGTGGTTGCTCATAATAATGTTGATGTATCTGCTTTATTGAAAGAGGGATATATTGATAAGAAGTTTGATGATACGGATAATACTTTAGGGTATTTTAATAAGTGTATTATGATTTGTAAGGGTAGTATTGCTGATCATCGTTTTATTGTTAAAAATACACGTAGTAAAAAGGATTATCGTGTTGATGTTGATGCCTTAAATGTTTTATATGAAGATTTGAAGGCATATTTGGAGGCTTAAGATGGAGAAATTATTGTTTCAAAGTGATGATTATGGCATTAGTGATGCTGTAAGTGATGGTATTATCAAGGGTATTAAAGAGGGTATTATTAGAAATACGGGATTGTTTGTTAATATGCCTAGTTCTTTAAGGGCTGCGAATATGATCAAGGATATCAAGGGTATTAATGTTGGTATTGATATTAATCTGGTTGCTGGAAGGCCTGTAAGTGATACTAAGCTTGTTCCTCATTTGGTTGATGAGAATGGTCATTTTATTAGTAGTGGTCAAAGAATGAAAAATGGGAAGATCCTGGGGGTCAATGGTTTAGAGATCATTTTTGAAGAGGATCCTTATGTTTATGAAGAGACTTTACTGGAAACTGAGAATCAGGTCAAAAGATTTATCGAATTAATGGGTAGAAAACCTGATTATTTTCATCCTCATTCATTAATGACGAATAATACGGAAAGATGTGCAATTGAGATTGCCAAAAAATATGGTATCTTACGTAGTGTAGATGTGATGAAAAGTGCTAATATTTATTCTATACCTTGTGATTGGACACCTAAGCCTTTTCCACTTGCTGATCAGATGAATACAGATGTTGAAAATAATTTTTTGAAGGCTTTGAGTTTATCATTAGATCATAAGATAGGTTATTTTATTTGTCATTGTGGTCATGTTGATGCTGATTTGCTAAGTGAGACAACTTATACTTTGATTAGAACTAAAGATCTTGCTTGTGCATTAAGCGATAAAGTTAAGAAGTTTTTAAGTGATAATAATATTGAATTAGTTACTTATAGTGATATTAAAGGAGAATTGTAAAGATGTATATAAGATCTAAACGTATTTATGTTGCGGATGGTTGTGTTAGTGGCATTATTAGTGTTGAAGATGGTAAAATTGCTGATATTTTAAATTATAATGCCAAGGTTAGTGTTGATATCGAAGCAGATGCTTTTAGAGTTTTGCCTGGTATTATTGATACTCATAATCATGGAACAATGGGATATAGTTTGATGGGTGTTGAGGATGAGGCTGAAAAGGAAAAGAATGTTAGAGGTTATCTAAAGGGTTTGGCTTCACAAGGTGTTACTGCTTGTTTGCCTACAGCTGATCATGCTTTATTTAAAACGATTGCTAGCGTAGCTAAAGGTGAAATAGATGGGGCTAGACCTATTGGTATTCATAGTGAAGGTCCATATTTGAATCGTGTTGGTGAAAAGGGTGTAGATACTGGTCATCCGGAAGTTGATCTATCATATGTAAAGAAGATGTATGAAGATAGTGAGGGTATGCTTAAACTATTTGCGATTGCTCCGGAATTAGAGGGTAGTAAAGAGGTTATTGAGTATTTGAATAGTGTTGGCTGTCGCTGTGCTTTTGCTCATAGCAATATGAATTATCATGAAGCTTTAGAGGCTTTTAAGTGGGGTATTAGTGTTACGACACATACTGCTAATGTTATGGCTGGTATTCATCATCGTAATATGGGTGGTTTAGGTGCCTGCTTGTTGTGTGATGATGTTTATAATGAGCTTATTTGTGATGGTTTGCATGTTTCTAATGAGATGATCGAACTGATGTTAAGAGTTAAGAATGATCCATTTAATAAGGTTATGATGGTTTCTGATAATGTTCCTATGGGTGGAGCTCCTATTGGTCGTTATAATCTTGGTGGTTTAGGATTACAGGTTAATATTGATGAAAAGGGCTATTGCTTAAGTGATACAGGCAGATTATGTGGTTCTACTGTTCCAGTTATTAAGGGTATTAAGAATCTGGTTGAAAATGTTGGTATTGGTATGCGTAATGTTATTAAGATGAGTAGTGCTAATCCAGCTAAGGTTTATGGTGCGGTTAATAAGGGTTCAATTGAAAAAGGTAAGGATGCTGATCTGATCGTTATTGATGATGATTATAATGTTTTATATACGATTAGTGAAGGTAGAATAGTTTATGATCATCAAAAAGATACAGATGTGTTTAATGATGAGTTTTTAGCTGCTTATAAGATAGCTTAAAGCGTAATTTAATGCTAAAATATTTATGAAAAAAGTAAAATAGTATTTACTTTGATCTTAAAATGTTTTAGCATTTTATTGAAAGTGAAAAGGAGTATAGATATGAAAATTACACCACTTCAAAAAGCAAGACTTGCATATGTTCCAAAGTTACCTGGAATGTTAAGACATGGTATTGCTGAAATTTGTGTTAAAGAAGGAGAAGCTACACAGAGTGTTGCTGACCAAGAGAAGATTCAAGCTCTTTTCCCAAATACTTATGGAAAGAAAGAGATTACATTTGAAAAAGGAGAAAACACTTCTATTGCTAAGAAGCAGGTAGTTGGTGTTATCTTGTCAGGTGGACAGGCACCTGGTGGCCATAATGTTGTTTGTGGTTTATATGATGCTTTAAAAGCTACTAATAAGGAAAATGTATTATTAGGATTTAAGAATGGACCTAGTGGTTTATTAGATGATGATTATTTAGAATTTGATGATGAATATATCGATCAGTTTAGAAATACTGGTGGTTTCGATATTATTGGTTCTGGTAGAACTAAATTAGAAACTAAAGAACAGTTTGCTGTGGCAGCTGAAGTTTGTAAGAAACATGGAGTTACTGCTATTGTTATCATTGGTGGTGATGATTCTAATACTAATGCTGCAGTTTTAGCTGAGTATTTTGCTGCTAATAATACTGGCGTTCAGGTTATTGGTTGTCCTAAGACAATTGATGGTGACTTGAAGAATGAAGATATCGAATGTTCATTTGGTTTTGATACAGCTACTAAGACTTATAGTGAGTTAATTGGTAATATTGAAAGAGATGCTAACTCTGCTAAGAAATATTGGCACTTTGTTAAGGTTATGGGTCGTAGTGCTTCTCATGTTGCTTTAGAGTGTGCATTGGAAACTCAGCCAAATATTTGTTTGATTTCTGAGGAAGTTGCTGCTAAGAAGATGTCTTTATCTTCTATTGCTGATTATATTGCTGATTCTGTAGCTGCTAGAAGTGCTAATGGTATGAACTTTGGTGTTGCTATTATTCCTGAAGGTGTAGTTGAATTTGTTCCTGAATTCTCTACATTGATCAAAGAAATCAATGAATTATTAGCTGGTAGCAAAGCTGATGAATTTAATGCTTTAGGTACTTGGAAAGA
>JALEVB010000169.1 GCA_022780745.1 Erysipelotrichaceae bacterium | reverse complement strand
TTCTTTCATTATTTAATTTTAAAGTCTTGCAGACTTCACAAGCTAAAAATCCGTATTCCTCTGCATATGTTTTAAAAGGAGAGTATCTCCCTGCTTCATTTGTGGCACTATCATTAAGTGTCCTAACCATACTTTCTTTTAAAGATTTACATCTTAAAAGAAGATACTTGATCTGTTTTGTTCTTTCAATATCCAAATTACCGTCCCCCCTTGTAATTACTATTGCCTCCAATTATCAACAATAGCTTGAATATCTAGATCAAGCCATTCCTGTTTCCATAATTCTAAATATGGAATATCATTTGAGGACGGCTTGGGATTACACTCTTCGATTTTAACTATAGACGGGATAATAACTGCATCACCTATTAATAAGCATTCGCCAGATTTCAGAGTAGGCATTTTATCTATCAGTTGTCCCATAGTATCAGGAAGCAGTCTTTTTACATAATTCTGATCATTTGGGTTTGTTAATCTCATTGTAATGAAGTTATTGCATTGGGAGAATATAGTTTCTGATATTTCAGAAGGTCTTTGGCTTGCAAGCATTAAAGTAATTCCGTACTTTCTACCCTCTTTAGCGATACGCTCAATAGATTCTCTTGATGCGCGATACTTTACCAGATCACTGTTAGGAACATATTTGTGTGCTTCTTCATATACCAGTAAAAATGGTGTGTCGTTGTTTATTGTTTCATTAGGATTAGTACTGTGTCTCAAGCGTTTATAATAGTAACCAAACTCGAACAAAAGTCTTGAAATAAGAGATACTGTAATGCTTAATACTTCAAAAGGAACACCACTTAAATCAATTATGGTAATATTAGATTTTGAATTTCCATAGCCAATAAACTGTTTTATGGTATTCTCAAATGTTGTATGGAGAACTTCATCACCTAATAAGAAAGTCAAGCGTTTGTCGCTAATTCTATTTTCCAATCGACTAATAAAATTAGAAAGTTTTCCATTCAATGGCCCCTGTTTCGGTCCAGTTTTGCCTTGAACCATTTCATTATTTTTCTCCTGTGCAAATGATAATACGTCTTTAATGTCAAAGAGAAGAGGACTATCAAAGTTAATTCTATCTTTTCTTTCGGGAGGCCCTTTGAAATAGCTTATTTTACTGTCTATCACAGCCTCTTTGAATACATTTCTCTGATTATGATCATTTGCTTCTGTATCTAAAAACAGTTCCTGTAATTCCTCGCTATTTAATAACCAGTAAGGCAAGACAATATCAGCAACATCAAGATAATTGGCATTTGGAAAAGCAGCTTTATATTCCGAGTGAATGTCAAAAATAATAATATGAGAATTATTCATCCCATCATATGTGCCTTCTTTAATTGTTGTTGCGGATTGAATAATTTTTGCAACTGTATGCGATTTACCCGATCCTGTAGAACCGACTATTGCAATATGTTTGTTAAAAAACTTATTTCCATTTACAGGAACAGCTATTTCAGGGTTTGATGCAAGATTAGCGAATACAAACTTTTCTTTATCAGCTATAGATTGAGCATAAATTGCATCTATATCATCTCGTGTAGCTGGCTTCACGTCTTTTGGTGGTATTGCAATAGTGTCACCGCCACGTTCAAATATGCCATTTCTCAATATACCTAATGGATTTGCTTCTAAAATATATCTTCGTTCAGATTCGTTTTCCTTATTGTCAACTATTTCAATTGAATAGTTCTCAATAATTGCCAGCATAACAGCATCTTCACTATCAGATATTCTCACATATGAACCGACCTTTAGCTTTTCAGTAGGTAACTGAAAATCCTCTAATTTATCAACCACGATTTTTACTTTATCTGGTAAAACAGAAATTACTTCTGCATTCATTTTTTCTCTTTCAACAGCCATGATATCCTCCTAATCTTATATCATCTGAGCAATATCTGTGATATTTTCAAACGGTATTTTGACATGATAATAACTATCATTATTATACAACGGTTGATTTTTGTAAAATTGATAAATTTCAATGGTTGACTGAGATAGTGCATATACATCATTAAGCAAATCAATACTGTCAATAATTCGTAGCTTAGTAAGGTGATCTTTGCTTGGCTCTTTTACAATTGATGAAGGATTAAAGTCTGCACCTTTAAAATCATATCCATCAGAGAATAACACACTATCATTGGCAAGTGATTTCTTTAATTCAATCAACTGACATTCTTCAATACCCAGAAAGCAAAAGTAAGGACAAAACTTTGGTTTAGCGCGTTGTGATAGTTTACTATATTTCTCAGAAATGCGGATTACAATAGTTTTCAATTCGGACATGGAAGTGTTTTTATCGCACTCTATTAAGAAAAATCTATTATAAGGTGATATGTTGAAACTTGTAAAGAATCTCTTTTTGATTGCTTTTGCAAATTTATCCACACCGTTTTTATGTAGCAGCCACATATCAAATTGATTATCTACTTCTTTTACTTCATGAATAAATTGACTACGTGAGATAGTTCTGTCAGAGCAGTTATTTTGAGTAGCCAGTCTCCTTATAATTGATAATGCATTACAATAATATGGTTCAATCTCTTGTGGCTTACAACCAATACTTTTACATAATTCATCTCGAGCAGCTTTTTCCTGCACCTCTAATCCAACTGCATTGATATTAATTTTTAATTTTTGAAGGAATAAAGCAATATCATCATCTGAAAGACTTAATTTTTTATATAGATAGTCCGTTGGAGCATCTCGATGTTTTTTTGTAAAAAAGTTCTTTTTTGCAAAATCAACATCAATGACCTGAGGCAATTTATCCTGTCCAGATTTATATACGCCATAAAGATAATACTTATATTCGCTATCCT
>JALEVB010000155.1 GCA_022780745.1 Erysipelotrichaceae bacterium | reverse complement strand
AAGATCATGGAAGATTATATAGATACCCATGTCTATAGAAAGGAAAAATATGTTAAAGAAGCTTGTAATTAGTATTATTACTATTTTTTTAATGTGGGGATGTAGTAATGAAACAATTGATATTGAAGCATTATCAAAATCGATATATGAAAGCTGTAATAAAGAGATGGTCTTATTAGATAAAGACAAGGCCTCAGCGATTTTGTTTATAGATGATATATCAGAATGCTATGTATATTTACCTAATGATAATAGTGCAGATATTGTCGCTGTTATTAAAGGTAATAATAGTGAAATAGAAAAAGGTATCAAACAATATATTGAAAGTTTAAAACAAACTAGTGCTATGTATGATCCTAAAGAAATCACTAAGATCGATAATTATTTATTAGTTAATAAAGACGATGTGACTATCTTTGTAATTAATGATAATATAGACAATATAGAAAAGATTATCAAGGAGCAATAATTTATGAAAAAACTAGTAATCGATGTTGGCGGTACTTTGATCAAGTATGCACTTATTGATGATGATTTAAAAATGTATCAAAAAGGCGAAGTGAAAACACCTTTGGATTCTCAGGCTTCATTTGTAAAAAGTATCGTTGAACTATATCAGCAGTTTAAGGATGAAACAGATGGTATTGCATTAAGTATGCCTGGTAATATCGATAGTAATACAGGTTATATCCATACTCCAGGAGCTTTGACTTATAATGAGAATACCAATATCATCGATGCCTTGCATGAATATATTGATGTTAATATCAGTGTTGAAAATGATGGCAAATGTGCTGCTTTAGCAGAACTGTATTATGGTAATCTTCAAGGATGTAATAATGGTGTTGTTTTGATCATTGGCACAGGCATTGGTGGAGGTATTATCTGTAATGGACAATTAGTTAAAGGCGATGACTTCTTTGCGGGAGAAGTTAGTTTCTTATATACTGATCTTAAAGCTAAGGGTTTCGAAAAGATGTTTGCCTTTAAAGCAAGTACTAGTAGTTTAGTTAGAGCTGTAGCAAAAGCTAAAAATACTGATCCTGAAACGATCAATGGTAAACAGGTGTTTGAAATGATCAAAAATAATGATCAGGATGCTATTGCTGCTTTTGAGGAAATTACTGATTATCTAGCTGGTGCAATTTATAATTTCAACTGTATCTTAAATCCTAAAAAAGTATTATTAGGAGGAGGTATTAGTAAACAGCCACTATTATTAGAAACGGTCAATAAAAAAGTAAATGATATTTATGCAAGTATTCCATTCAATATTCCGCATACTATTATTGAAACGACTAAATATTTTAATGACTCTAATTTATTAGGTGCTTTAGCTAATTTCCATCTAATGTTTAAATAAAAAAAGATTTGCATTTATACAAGGTTTTATGTATCATATCTTTTGTAATTGAATCTTGTATAAATGTCTATAAGAAATGGCTAGACACGTCTCTACTCACAAAGCCTTATTTGTGAACTACAGGATGCAAGATTTTTTTACATATCTATTTTTAGATATGTTTTTTTAATGAAAAGGAGAAAAAAATTAACATGGTAATGCTATACGAGGGTAAAGCGAAACAGATTTTTAGTACAGAGAAGGAAAATGAAGTTATCATTCATTATAAGGATGATGCAACAGCTTTTAATGGTTTAAAAAAGGATACCGTGTCTTCAAAAGGTATTTATAACAATAAGATTACTACTTATCTTTATAATGAATTAAATAAAAGAGGTATTCCTACTCATTATATTAAGACTATTAATGAACGTGATCAGTTATGTAAAAAAGTTACTATCGTACCTTTAGAAGTAATTGTAAGAAATATTATTGCAGGAAGCTTAGCTAAAAAATTCAATATTGCAGAAGGAACTTTACCTAAGTGTACAATTAATGAAATATGTTATAAAGATGATGAATTAGGTGATCCAATGATCAATGATTCTCAAGCTATTGGTATGGGATTTTGTACCAGAGAAGAATTAGATACTATTTATGAGTTAACTAATAAAGTTAATGATATTCTTAAAGAGATCTTCTTATCGATCAATGTTAAATTAGTTGATTTCAAACTAGAATTTGGTAAAGATGAAAATGGTAATATCTTATTAGCAGATGAAATTTCATGTGATACCTGCCGTTTCTGGGATGCAACAACTAATGAAAAATTAGATAAAGACCGTTTTAGAAGAGATATGGGCAATGTTATTGGTGCCTATGAAGAAATCTGGTCTAGATTGGAAAAAAGAGGATAGTATTCGATGGATGAATTAACTTATTTTCTAGATAATAAGATCAATGAGGAATGTGGGGTTTTTGGCATTTATAATGTCAAAGATGCTGCAAGTCTTACTTATTTTGGCCTTCATGCTTTACAACATCGTGGTCAGGAAGCATGTGGTATTGCGACTAGTGATGGTCAAAATGTTGAATGTATTAAAGGAAAAGGTTTAATTTCAGAAGTATTTAATAATGATATTATTGACCATATGAAAGGTGATAGCGCTATTGGCCATGTTCGTTATTCAACAGCTGGTGGAAATGTGATTGAAAATGTTCAACCTATCATGGTAAGAGCACATACAGGACATTTTGGGATTGTGCATAATGGTCAGATCGTAAATGCTAATGAAATAAAAATAGCATTAGAAGATGAAGGAAGGATCTTTCAGGGTTCAAGTGATAGTGAAGTATTAGTGCATCTTATTCAAAAAGAAGAAGGCTCAATGGTTTATAAAATAATGAAAGCCTGTGCCAAACTAGAAGGAGCATTTGCTTTTATCATTATTACTACTGATTGTATTTATGCTGTTCGTGATAAGAATGGATTAAGGCCATTGTCTTATGCTAAAGTAGATGATGGTTATTGTATCTCTAGTGAAACCTGTGCATATGATATCGTTAACGGTAAATTTGTTAGAGATTTAAATCCTGGTGAAGTTGTAAGATTTGCAAAAGATGGTATTCAGACATTTAATTATTGTGATGCTGATAAGATACAACATCGCATGTGTTCAATGGAGTATATCTATTTTGCACGTCCTGATAGTGTTATCGAAGGATTAAATGTGCATAATGTTCGTAAAGAATCTGGTAAAATATTAGCAAGAAAAGATGCTTTGGATAATTTCGAAGCAGACATGGTCATCGGTGTTCCTGATTCTAGTTTAAGTGCAGCAATCGGTTATGCTGAAGAAAGTGGTTTGCCATATGAATTAGGATTAATTAAGAATCGTTATGTTGGTAGAACCTTTATTCAGCCTAGTCAGCAACTTCGTGAAAGAGGAGTTAGAATGAAACTTAGCGCAATTAGTGCTATAGTTAAAGGGAAGAATATAGTTATGATCGATGATTCGATCGTTAGAGGTACAACTAGTAAAAGAATCGTTCAGTTATTGAAAGATGCTGGTGCTAAATCTGTTCATGTAAGGATAGCTAGTCCAGAGTATGTATCTTGCTGTTTCTATGGAGTTGATACTGCTACTTATGATCAGCTGATAAGTGCTCAAAAAGATGTTGAAGAGCTTAGAGCTTTTATTAATGCTGAAAGCTTAAAATTCATGAGTTTAGATGAATTACAGATGGCTTGTAAAGGCGTTGGTTTATGTACAGCATGTTTTTCACATGAATATCCTACGAAGTTGTATGGCTATCAGAAGATGGTGAGGGAGAGAAAGAATGTTAAATAGATATTCTAGAAAAGTAATGCGTGATATCTGGAGTGAGGATGCTAAGTTTAATGCTTATTTAAAAGTAGAAATATTGGCTTGTGAAGCCTGGAGCAAACTAGGTGAGATCCCAGCTGAGGATGTAGAGAAATTATGGCAGAATGCTTCATTTAATGTTGATAGAATATATGAAATCGAACAACAGACTAAACATGATGTTGTAGCTTTTACTAGAGCTGTAAGTGAAACTTTAGGACCTGAAAAAAAGTGGATCCATTATGGTTTAACTAGTACTGATGTTGTTGATACAGCCTATGGTTATTTATATAAACAGGCTAATGAGATCTTATTAGCTGATATTGAAAAATTCATGGATGTATTAAAAAAGATGGCATTGAAATACAAAAATACAGTATGTATGGGAAGAACTCATGGTGTTCATGCAGAAATAACAACTTTTGGCTTAAAATTTGCTTTATGGTATGAAGAAATGAAACGTAATCTAGAACGTTTTAAAGCTGCCTGCAAAGATGTTGAATGTGGCAAAATTTCTGGTGCTGTTGGTACTTTTGCCAATACACCGCCATTTGTTCAGGATTATGTATGTGAAAAACTAGCGATCAATTCTGCGAATATTTCTACGCAGGTATTACAAAGAGATCGTCATGCCCATTATTATGCAACTTTAGCATTAATTGCTTCTAGTTTAGAAAAAATGGCAATGGAAATAAGACATTTGCAAAGAACAGAAGTAAGAGAAGTGGAAGAGTATTTTAATAAGGGACAAAAAGGATCTAGTGCAATGCCACATAAACGTAACCCTATTGGTTCTGAAAATATTTGTGGCTGTTCACGCATTATGCGTGGCTATATGGTTGCCAGCTATGAAGATATACCATTATGGCATGAAAGAGATATTTCACATTCTAGTGCTGAAAGAATATTATCTTGTGATGCTACATGTTTACTTGACTATATGTTAAATAGATTTACTAAGATCATTGATACCTTAACAGTATTTGAAGATAATATGTATGCAAATATCTATAAGACTTATGGTGTGATCTTCTCTCAAAGATTTATGCTTAAATTAATTGAAAAGGGTATGTCTAGAGAAATGGCATATGATACTGTACAGCCTAATGCCATTAAGTCATGGGAGAATAAATTAGATTTTAAGAAACTAATGGAAGAAGATGAAAGGGTTAAAAACACATTAACTCAAGAGGAGATCGATGATTGTTTCGATCCTTCATATCAGATAAGAAATGTTGATATCATCTTTAAAAGAGTTGGATTATTATAAGGCGTATAAACGCCTTTTTATTTAGAAGGATGAAATATGGATAGATTATGGACTATTTATCATGAGCATATGATCGATATTATCGAAAAATTAGCTCATACCTCAAGTATGCAAAGATTAAAAAATGTCGGAATGAACTGTGGAGTTGAATATACTAAGGTCAACATCTTTTCTATGCGTTATCCATATTCTCGATATGATCATAGTGTTGGCGTGGCATTGATCATTTATCATTTTACAAAAGATATCAAACAGGCTATTGCTGGATTGTTTCATGATCTAAGTACACCGTGTTTTGCTCATGTTATTGATTTTTTAAATAATGATCATGATGTACAAGAATCTTATGAATATCTAATAAAGGATATGATAGTTAATGATGCTGAAATTATGAATATCTTAAATTCTTTAGATATTAAAATAGAAGAAATTGCTGATTATCATCAATATCCGATAGCAGATAATAATACACCTAGATTAAGTGCTGATCGTTTAGAATATACTTTAGGAAATATGTATAATTATAGCTTTGTCAGTTATGAAGATATTAAGATGATATATGATGATCTCTATGTCAAAAATGATGAGATCATTTTTAAAGATCAAAATATCGCAAAGCTATTTTGTGATAACATGCTTAAGTGTTCTAAAATATATATTTGTAATGAAGATAGATTCTGTATGCAGTTTTTAGCAGATATTATCAAGGTAGCAATCAATGATGATATCATTAAGAAAGATGATCTCTATCTTGATGAGAAAGCTTTAATTAATAAGCTCAATACTCATAAGAAAACAGCTAAATTATTTAATAATTATTGTAATATTAAGACAGTATATAAATGTACTAATAATGAAAAATATTGTATTAAAGTTAGTGCTAAAATACGTTATATCGATCCAATAGTAAATGATGAGCGTTATTCTAGGCTTGATGAAAATTTTAATGATGAAATAATTCAATTATTAAGTACTGATTTTGATTTTTATTTGACATCAGTTGAAGAAAATATGATATCCTAATATTAAGAAAGGATAATTCATATTATATGCTAGATAGCGCAAATTTATTACAACTAGATAAATATGTAAAAAGTTTAGTTTATACAAAGTATGCGCATGCCATTAATTTAGCTTTAGTTTCATATAATAATTCTTGGTCGACTTCATGTGGCCATAAAACCATAAGTGGCAAGCTGCAGCCTAATTCGTTAGACACATATTATGATCTAGATAGTTTAACTACTGTTTTATGTACTTTATGTTTAATGAAATTACAACAGGATCACACCAT
>JALEVB010000142.1 GCA_022780745.1 Erysipelotrichaceae bacterium | reverse complement strand
TGATCTTGGTGGTTTGCATATTAAAATGATTTTGGTATCAGGACATACTAAGGGAATGATGGTTCCTTTGATCGTTGAGGAAAGAATGGTTGTTTTTGGTGATGCCTGTGGAGTTGGTGTTTTATTATTAGGCGAGATGTCAACAGTTGCCAGTGAGTATTTAAGATCACTTAAGAAACTTAAGACTTTTGAAAATGAATATGATCTTGTTTTAAGAAATCATGGTACCTTTACTAGTGATAAGGATATTCTTGATAATGTTATGGAATGTTGTGAAGATATCATTAGTGGTAATGTCTGTGGACAGGAAATTGAAATGTTTGGTCATAAAGGTTATGTTGTTAAGCCAATAGATGAACATGGTAATCGTCTTGATGGCAAGATGGGTAATATTAAGTATACTGATTATAATGCATGTTAGGAGAAGATCATGATAATTAAGAGTAGAAATGTATGGGTAAATGAGAAGTTTTGTGAGGCTAAAATAATAATCGAAGATGGTATTATCAAAGATGTTGTTTCTTATGATGATGATGTAGTTGATATTGATTATGGGGATTTAAAAATAATACCTGGTTTGGTTGATATTCATAGTCATGGTTATAATGGAATGAATGCTAATTATGCTACATATGATGGCTTATTGCATTGGACTAAGCAATTATGCAAGGAGGGAGTTACTAGTTATCTGGTTACTACTTCTACAGCTAATAAGGCTAGTTTATTAAAATCTATGGAAATAATTGCTAATGTGATAGAGAGAAATGTTGATGGGGCTAATATTCTTGGTATTCATATGGAAGGACCTTTGATCAGTTTTGAGTGTCGTGGGGCACAGAGTCCTTATGATATTCAAAAACCGGATGTTGATGATTTTAAGGATTTTGAAAAGGCTAGTAAAGATCATATCAGATTAGTATGTATTGCTAGTGAGATGGATAAGGATCATAAGCTGATCAAGTATTGTCATAATAAGAATATTAAGGTTACTTTAGGTCATACCAATGCTTCATATGAAGAGTGTTTAAAAGCCTTTGAAGATGGAGCTGATAGTTTTACGCATACCTTTAATGGTATGAATAGTTTACATCATCGTAAACCTGGTGTTCCTGGTGCTGCTATGAGTATTGATGAGATGTATGCTGAATGTATCTGTGATGGTGTGCATGTTCATAAAAGTGTTGTTAAGGCTTTATCTAGATGTAAGGGTAAAGATAAACTGATCTTAGTTACGGATGCCGTACAGATCAAGGGTTTAAAGCCTGGGGTTTATGAGTTTGTTGATCGTACAGTTACGATTGGTGAAGATGGCTGTGGACGTTTGGCAAATGGTAAACTAGCTGGCAGTTCTAATAGTATGATCAAAATGCTAGCTAACGCTATTGCTTTTGGTATTGATGAGGTCAGTGCTATTAATGCCTGCACTAAAAATCCTTGTGAATTATTGAATGAAGATCATAAAGGTATCATAGCTAAAGGTTATGATGCTGATCTTGTCGTTATTGATAATGATTATAATGTTAAAGAGACTTATGTTTTAGGTAAAAGTATGCTTTAATAGTAATTTCCCTTGTTGTTACAAGGGAAATTTTGTTGTTTGATATATTTGGGTTACTGTATATTTTTAACACTTTTTTTGTTGTTTTCTTTTTACAAACTTTATATAATCTTTATGTAGTCTTATTTTTATTTATACTTAATTTATGAAATATTAGATATAATAAAAATATTTTGGGAGCTGTTATGAATACTACTTTGGCACTTAAAAAACATTTGTCACCTTTTCAAATTATTATATTAGGCTTTGCAGGGGTTATCTTATTAGGAACTATCTTATTGATGCTACCAATATCTAGTGTTCAAAGAGTTATTACTCCTTTTTCGCAGGCTTTATTTACATCTGTATCTGCAGTTTGTGTTACCGGACTGGTTGTTTATGATACAGCTACATACTGGTCTTATTTTGGACAGCTGGTTATTTTGATCCTTATTCAAATAGGTGGAATGGGTGTAATAACAGTAGCGGTATTTATTGCCATCATTTCTGGTAAGAAGATTTCTTTGATGCAAAGAAGTACGATGCAAGAAGCAATATCTGCCTTTCAAATGGGTGGTATTGTGAAGATGACCTACTTTATAATTAAGGGTTGTTTTTTAGTAGAGTTTATTGGTGCTTGTTTGATGATGCCAGTGTTTTGTAATGATTTTGGTATAAAAGGCATATGGATGGCAATATTTCATAGTATTAGTGCCTTTTGTAATGCTGGTTTTGATATTATGGGCTCTACTAATAATCAGTTTGCTTCTTTAACAGTTTATCAAGGTGTCGTTTGGATCAATTTTGTGGTGATGCTTTTGATCGTAATTGGTGGTATTGGTTTTCTTACTTGGAGTGATATTTTGGCTAATAGAAATCATTTCCATAAATATCGTATGCAAAGCAAGGTTATTATTGCGACAACCTTAATATTAATTATTATTCCTGCTTTATATTTCTTTATTAAAGAATTTAACAATATGCCTATTACTGAAAGGATATTGAGTTCTTTATTTCAGGCGATAACGCCTAGAACAGCAGGATTTAATACTGTTGATATGAATATTATTAGTTCTACTGGTAGAGCATTGATCATTATTTTGATGCTTATTGGTGGTTCTCCTGGTTCGACAGCTGGTGGTATGAAAACAACGACGATTGCGGTGTTGTTTGCTAATATGATGGCTATTGCCAGAAGAAATGAATATGCTTACTATTTTGGACGAAGAATTGATAATTCGATCGTTCGTAATGCTTCAACATTGTTGTTTATGTATTTGACTTTATTTATTAGTGGTGCCTTTATTATCAGTATTGTTGAGAATATTGATATGGGTCTATGTTTATTTGAAACAGCTTCGGCTATTGGTACCGTTGGACTTAGTTTGGGTATTACACCTGGTTTACATCTGATATCAAAACTGGTGTTGATAGCTTTGATGTTTTTTGGACGCGTAGGTGGTTTGACGATGATTTTTGCGACTGGTCGCAAGGTTCATCATATTTATGGAAAATTACCGCAGGAAAAAATCACAGTAGGTTAATGGAGGATTTATGAAATCAATTTTGTTAATAGGTTTGGGACGTTTTGGACGTCATATCGCAATGCATCTTAATCAGTTAGGACATCAGGTTATGGCTATTGACTGTAAGGAAGAACATGTTGATAGTATTTTGCCTTATGTTACTAATGCTCAAATTGGTAATAGTACTAATGAAGATTTTCTTAGATCTTTAGGTATTAGTAATTATGATGTTTGTATCGTTGCGATTGGTAATGATTTCCAGAGTTCCTTGGAAACAACTAGTTTATTAAAAGAGCTGGGTGCTAAAATGGTTGTTGCCAGAGCAGCTCGTGATGTACAGGCTAAGTTCTTGCTTAGAAATGGTGCTGATGAAGTTGTATATCCGGAAAAGCAGTTAGCTAAGTGGGCTGCTATTCGTTATAGCTCAGATCATATTCTTGATTATATTGAACTTGATGAAACCCATGCAATTTTTGAAGTCAATGTTCCTAATGCCTGGATAGGTAAATCAATTGGGGAAATCGATATTCGTAAAATGTATAATATCAATATTCTTGCTGTTAAGCAAAATGGTAAACTTACAATGTCAATTACGCCAGCTACGATATTTGCTAAGGGACAGACTTTATTGGTATTAGGTGAAAATAAATCTTTACAGAAGTGTTTTCATTAATAGTATTAAGAGATGATAAGAGCCTTTATTGGCTCTTTTAGTGTATTATAGAAGGGGTTTTTATGATATTAGCTCATATTTCTGATTTACATCTGGGAATGCATTTTAAAAATATATCATTTATTGATGATCAAAAGATCATCTTAAATGATATTTTAACTATCCTTATTGAAAATAAGGCTGATGGTTTGATCATAGCTGGTGATATTTATGATACTGCTTTGGCTACTAATGATGCGATCAGTTTATTTAATGATTTTTTAAATAAGTTATATCTTAATAATATCAAAGTATATATGATAGCTGGTAATCATGATAATGGTCAAAGAGTTAGTTTTGGTAATGAACTTTTGGTTAATAGTAATATTTACATTTCTAATAATTTTGAGATTACTAAGGATATTAGAGTAGTTCATGAAGATGATACTGATATTTATCTTTTGCCTTTTATTAAACCATTGATGGTTAAAAAGTATTATGACCTAGAAAGTGATGATTATAATCATGCTTTAAAAATCGTTATAGATAATTTAAATATTGATCATAACAAAAAGAATATCCTAGTAGCTCATCAGTTTATAACTAATGCTTTAAGATGTGATAGTGAAGACATTACGATTGGTGGATTAGATAATGTGGATGCTGGTGTGTTTGATGCTTTTGATTATGTGGCATTAGGACATTTGCATCGTCCACAGAATATTACTGATAAGATCAGATATAGTGGCAGTATTCTAAAATATTCTTTTTCGGAAAGAAATGATCATAAAAGTATTACGTTCATCGATACCAGAGATTTTTCTAAAAGCTATGTTGAATTAAATATGATCCATGATTTTATTCAGATCAAAGGTTATTATAATGAGATCATGGATGATGAAGATATGATCGATAAGAATGCTTATTTGCATATCATTTTAAAAGATGAGAAAGAGATACCATATGCTTATGATCATTTAGAACAGATATTTCCTAATTTAATGGTATTATCTTACGAACATAAACAGTATAATGCTGAGACTGTTGAAATGATAAATGATAAAGCTGATCCTATTGATATCGTTGCTGATTTTTATAAGATGATGAATAATGAAACATTAGATGATAAACAAGAACTTTATTTAAAAAAGATGATTGAGAAGGTGTGGAACAAATGAGACCTGAGCTATTAACAATGCAGGCTTTTGGACCTTATAAAGATCTTACGACCATTGATTTTACAAAATTAGATGATCATGGGATATATTTATTAACAGGTCCTACAGGTGCTGGTAAAACAATGATCTTTGATGCCATAATGTATGCTTTATATCAGACAGGATCTGGAGAGTATCGTAATAAGGAAGATACTTTTCGTAATCGTAATGTTCCTATTGATGTAAAGCCTTTTGTGCGTTTGACTTTTAGTGTTTTAAATAAAAGATATACAATAGAAAGAACATTAAGATATAAAGCTAAAAAGGATAATAAAAATCTAACAGATGTTAAGGTATATTTAAAAGATGAGAGTAATAATCAGCTTTATACTAATTTAAAAGAAGTAAATGATAAAATAATTGAAATAATTGGGGTGGATAAGAATCAATTTGTACAGATATGTATGATTGCCCAGGGTGAATTTAAAAAGATCTTAAATGCTAAAACTCAGGATAGGATATTGATTTTTAGAAAGCTTTTTAATAGTGAAAAGTATAATGAATTACAGGATGCGATATTGGATGATTATTTGGGTTTAAGAAGAAAACATGATGATCTGACTTTGTCTTTATATAGTGTTTTACAAAATGTAGAAATCGATGATAGAGATGAATTATTAAGTAAATATCTATTATCTGATAAAGTAGATGAGTTATTGAATAAGCAAATAGCTAAAGATCGTATGAAGGTTGATAGTGATAGTGAAAAAGCAAAGCTAATAGATAAACAGTTAGTTGATATTGATATTAGTATTAATAAGGCTTTGCAGATTAAAAAAGATCAGGAAGAGATCAATAAACAGAAGCTATTGATTAATGATCTAAATAATCAAAGAATAATTGTTAGTGAGAAGTTAAATAAGTTAAATGGTGATGATGAGCTGATCAGTAAAATTGATGATCAGATCAATAAGATCAATAATGATCTGAATGCTTATAAACAGTTAGATGATCTTAATAAGAAATTAAATAGTATAAATATTAGTATAGATAATACTAGTAAAAAGTTAAATAAACTTAATGATGATAAGCAGTTGAATGATAAAGAGATCATGAAACTTGAAAAAATAATTGAGGATAATAGTGATATTGAAGCTAAGAGCTTAAAACATTCTCAATTATTAAAAGAGTGGATGCAACAAAAGGATGTTTATCAGAAGTATATTAGTGATAAAAAGATATTGGATAATGATGAGTTATTATTAAATAATAAACAGGGCATTTTTCAAGATAAGTATAATATATATCTAGCTAATAAAGCTTTATATGATAAGGAATATGATCGTTTCTTATGTAATCAGGCGGGAATATTGGCTAAAGATCTAAAAGATGGTGAAGCTTGTCCGGTTTGTGGTTCTACTTCACATGTTAGATTAGCAAAGATACTTGATGATGTTTATAGTTATGAAAAGTTGGATGAGTTGAAGAAGATAGTTGAAGTTCAAAGTAATGAGTGTTTACAACTTAGCAGGGATATTGCGTCTATTAGTGCTAAGATCAAGGTGGCAAAGGAAACTTTAGATAGTATTGTTGTTAGTGATATAGATGAAATTAATAGTAATATTAAGAGTTTAAATGCGTTATTGTTGGCGGATAAGAAGAATAATGATAAGTATCAGGATGCTTTAAATAAGCTGCCGTTGTTAAAGGAGAATGGTGATAAGCTTAATGGTTTGATCAATGATAATAGTCATATGCTAGTTAAGTTAATTAGTGATAAAGATAATGTTGGTGTTTATTATCAGGATATAAAAAGTAAGCTTAGCTATGATTGTTTAGATAGTGCTAATAAGATGTTAAATAAGCTTAAAGAACAGAAGAAGCAGATCTTGGATAATATCAGATCATTACAAGAGAAGATAATTGGTATTGATAATAGTATCAGTGCTTCTAAGGCTATTATTAGCACGTTACAAAGCAAATTAGCTGATAGTAAAGTATTTGATATTGATAAGCTGAATGCTTCTAAAAATGAGTTAAATAAGTTAAAGAGCGAATTGAATAATGAAATTAAGAATACTTATAGTATCCTCGATAAAAATATCAAGATCTTAAATAATATCAAGCCAATATATCTAGATATCAATGACAATGAAGATAAATTACAGTTGATCAGTAAAATAAATGATACGATAAATGGCAGATCAGGCAAAGAAAGTGGAAAGATCAAATTAGAGACCTATGTCCAGATGAAGTTTCTAGATGAAATATTAGTAAAATGTAATCTAAGATTAATGGCTATGACTAATGATCAGTATTCTTTATGTCGTCATAAAGAAGCAGACAATAGACAAAGTCAGACGGGATTAGATATCGATGTTATCGATCATTATAATAATAGTATTCGTCCGGTATCTTCATTATCAGGTGGAGAATCATTTAAAGCATCTATGGCTTTGGCATTAGGCTTATCTGATGAGATACAGGCAAGCAGCAAGATCAAACTGGAGACATTATTTATTGATGAAGGCTTTGGTACTTTAGATGATGAATCATTAGAAGCAATGATGAATATATTAGCTGATCTAAGTAATAGTAATAAACTAATAGGTATTATTTCCCATGTTGAACAATTAAAACAAAGAATAGATAAACAAATCGTTGTATCTAAGGATTCACATGGAAACAGTAAGGTTAAGATGGTCATATAATTGTTTTAATTGCTTTTTCAAAATAAATCAGTAAAATAATAACAGTTAGGAAGTGATAACTTGAATTTTATTTTACATATGATAGAACATACGATAAAAGATACATGGACAATGTTTCCATTATTGCTTTTGACATATATCGTATTAGAAATATTTGAAAGAAGAGAAACTAATGATGATAAGATCTTCTTTGGTTTACAGAAATATGGACCATTATTAGGTGCTTTGATAGGTTTATTGCCACAATGTGGTTTTAGTGTTTTAGCAGCTATTTTATATTGTCAAAACAATATTAGTTTAGGAACAATGATTGCAGTAATGGTTGCAACCAGTGATGAAGCTATTCCTATTTTAGTAGCTAATCCTTCAATGTATGATTCTTTGATCAGATTATTGGCTCTTAAATTTATCATTGCTTTAATTAGTGGTTATATTATTGATCTTATCATTAAACCACATATCATTAGATTTGAAGATATGATCGATGAAGAAGAAATAGAGGATGAACAAAGTGATGATAATGTACCATCACAGATGGGATGTAACTGCTGTTATCCACAATATCCTTTGATAATAAGTGCATTGCTTAGAAGCTTAAAGATCTTTGTTTTCTTGTTTATTACCAGCTTTGTGATCACGATCGTTGTAGAACAGATATCAGAAGAAAGCTTAAGTATGATCTTAATGAATAATTCGATGATCCAGCCAGTGATTGCAGCATTATTTGGCTTTATACCTAATTGTGCAGCAACGGTTGTCTTAAGCCAACTGTTTGCTTCAGGACAGATTCATTTTGGTTCATTATTGTCAGGTCTAGTTACGAATGCTGGATTAGGTCTGATTGCTTTATTTTCATATAGTGAAAATAAAAAAGAAGTTATCAAGGTAATGATGATACTGATGGTAATTGGTACTATTAGTGGAATGATATGTTATGTCATATAAAAAATGTCACTTCATTTTGAAGTGACTTTTTTATACATTGCCTCTTTTATAGCTTATGCAATAAGCTTTTATTTCCATGGAATCCATATATTTATCAAACATATGATCATCGATATCATGATCATAGCTTTTTGGTATATATAGTTTTACGATATCAGTATTATTAAATAGCATTATCTGTAATGGTAATTCCATGATCGAACTATTACCAGCTATAGCGATGGTATTAGATTCTTCTCTAAAACATCTTTTAACATTATATTGAAATGTTTTTAGATCTAGTAAACGATCTTTTAGGTCTGTACCTAAGGGAGCATATGCAAATCTGGTTACATTATTTTTAAAGTCACTGTTGATTATTAATTGTGTAACATCCAACATAAAATCAAAACCATATGGCCATGTAGCTATATATTCAAATATGACAAAATTATCGTTTCTTTCTACATTTTTTAATATCATTGCAAACCTCCAAAAATAAAAAGGGACTATAAAAACATTAAGCCCCCTAAACACTAAAATTATATAATATGTTTTAGACTTTAACAAGTATTGTAATCTTTAAAAAATTGTAAACTATGCTAATTATAGATGATATAATAGTTTTAATGAAGAAGGAGAATTACTATGAAATATGATTTTACAACAATAATTGATCGTAAAGGATATGATTCATTAGCGGTTGATAAGCCATCGCAAGATGAGACTGTTGGGGGATTTGTTCCTGGTGTTAAGCTTAAGGAAGGATTTAGTATTATTCCGATGTGGGTTGCTGATATGAACTTTGCAACCGTTCCTACAATAGCTAAGAAAATAATTGAAAGAGCTAATCATCCATTATTTGGTTATTTTATGGTTTCTGATGATTATTACAATGCAATCATCAATTGGCATAAAGATCGCTATGGAGTAGATGGTTTAAAAGCTGAACATATCGGTTATGAAAATGGTGTTTTAGGTGGTGTCTGTAGTGCTTTAGATTTCTTATGTCCTCCTGGTGAAAAAGTTATTTTACAAAGCCCTACATATATTGGTTTTACTCATAGCTGTGAAGATAAAGGCTGCCATATGGTTTTAAATCAGATGTATCAAGATGAAAAGGGTATATGGCGTATTGACTATGATTTACTAGAGAAACAGGTAGTGGACAATAAAATTCATGTAGCTATTTTTAATTCTCCTCATAATCCTACTGGTAGAGTATGGGAAAAAGAAGAAATTGAAAAAGTAATGGATATTTATAAACGCCATGATGTTTATGTTATTTCTGATGAGATCTGGGCAGATATCATCATGCCTGGATATAAGCATATTCCAACGCAAAGTGTTTCTGAAGATGCTAAGATGCGTACTATTGCATTATATGCACCTAGCAAGACATTCAACTTAGCGGGATTAGTAGGTTCTTATCATGTTATTTATAATCCAACATTAAGAGATAAAGTAGAAAGAGCTCAAAAAAGAAATCATTATAATCATGTTAATGTATTAAGTATGCATGCTTTAGTTGGTGCATATTGTGAAGAAGGCAAAGAATGGGTTGATGAATTATGTGAAGTGATCAATGGCAATCTTGATTATGCAGTTAATTATATTGATTCACATTTTGAAGGTGTTACTACTACTAAACCTGATGGTACATATATGTTATTTGTTGATTGTGAACAATATTGTAAGAAACATAATGTTACAGTTACTGATCTTTTAAGAGAAGGTTATAGTGTAGGGGTAGTATGGCAGGATGGACGTCCATTCCATGGTGAATACTGTATTCGTATGAATCTGGCTTTACCACTTACTTTGGTTAAAGAAGCATTTGATCGTCTTGATAAATATGTATTTAATAAAGAAGCTTAATGCTTCTTTATTAAATGGTAAGATGTTTATATTCATGGTCATTAGTATATAATCGATGAGATATACTGATGACCATTTTATTTTTAGATGCCAAATTGATTGCTTCAATGATCTTTCTTTCGGTATTATTATCAAGATTAGCACTGATTTCGTCTAGTAATAAGATCTTAGGATCATATACGATAGCTCTAGCTATAGCTAAAAGCTGTAATTGACCAAAAGAAAAATTATTAGGATCAAATACTTCATGGATATTTAAATTATCTAATCCTACAGTATGTAAAGCATTAAGTATTTGTTTTTCAGTTATTCTTTTATCATGCAGACTTATCTGATCAGCAATAGTACCAGCTATCATACTAAATCTTTGTTCAACATAACCAAAGATATATCTTTTATCTTCATCTTTGATGTGACTTGGGTCGATATTATTGACCAGGATCCTTCCTTCTTGAGGTGAATAGGCCCCAAGTATTAGCTTAATGATCGTGCTTTTGCCTTTGCCGGTTGCTCCGGATATCAATATCTTTTCATTATTGTTGATCGTTAAATTAAAATCTTGAAGTATCATCTTATTACTATTAGGATAATGAAAACTAACATGTTCAAAGATGATCTGATTATTATTAGTTAATTCTTCGTTTTGTTTTTTTGTAGTTTCAATATTTAAAAATTCATTAATACGTTTAGTTGTTGCAATAGCACTTTGAATATTTTGTAATTCCATACCGATATTTTCAATAGGACTAAAGAAACTAGTAATATAACTGATCAAGGTAACACAGCTTCCTACGCTTATACCAAATAATTGTGAAATATGATAATTATTACTTACCATCAGCATAACAATAGCAACAATGATCGAGCTAATAGTTATGATGATTGGTGAATAGATAGAGTCATAGAAGTTTACTTTATTTTGTTGATCATAATAGTCATTGATCGTTTGAGCAAAATTGTTTTTGATATATGTTTTTATTGGCAATAATTTTATTGTTTGGATATTTTCGATAGCTTCGTATATTTGTTTATTACAATTAGCTATGGCTTTTTTACTTTGTAGCTGGGCTTTTAAACTGTTATTTTGAAATAATATGGTAATATAAAAGACCATTGGTGATACTAATAATAGTAAAAGAGCTAACATATAGCTTTTAGTAAAAATGACGATAATGATACTGATCAATTTAAAACTATCAGCGATAATACTAATAATGCCTGAAGAGAATAATCTTTCCAGACTGTTGACATCATTGATGATGATAGAATTAATGATCGTAGGATCGTTTTCAATCAGATAAGCAGTGTCAAGTTTTGATATTTTGTCTATCATCATTTTTCTGGTATTATAAATAATATTTTGACCAAAGATATTAATAATAAGTTCTTTGAGACAATCACTTAAGGCAAATAATAGGATACTGATAAAATATAATATCGCAATTGATAATGATATCTTTTCTTTATGTGTTATCATATCGACGATATTACCAAGAATAACTGGTGGTAATAGATTAAATATAATAGTCATGATGATCATAATGAACATACATATTGTTAAGATATAATGTTTTTTAATAGTTATCCAAATGATGTCAATCATGTTCTACCTCCATTTTATGATATAGATCATAATAGTCTTGATTATTTAATAAATTATCATGGGTATCAATTAAGATCTTGTCTTTATCTATAAAAATAATTTTATCCATGTCTTTAAATGTTGACATTCGATGAGAAATAATAAAAATGATACTGCCTTTAATATTATTTCTTATGTTATTAAAGATTTGCATTTCGGTATTGTGATCAACACTTGAAAAAGGATCATCAAAGATCATGATAGGTTTTTGATGATATAACATTCTGGCGATGATTATCCTTGCTTGTTGACCACCAGATAGTTTGATGCCATTGGTTCCAATGTGGCAGCTAATGTCTAAATTATCATTGTCTAAACAGCTTAGTTTAAGATATTTATCTATAGGACGATCATGGTTGAAAGTGATATTATTTTTGATCGTATCATTGAATAATTCATGATGATGTCCCATATAGCTGCAGTATTCATAAGTAAGTTTTTTGCCGTCTGCTAACATTTCTCCTTCATATGGCAGATCTTGAATAATTAGTTTAGCTAAAGTTGTTTTGCCTGATGCTATAGGCCCACATATACCGATGATCTCATTTTGATAACAGTTAAGATTTAAATTATTAATTATATAATTTTGATCAGGATATCCAAAAGAAATATCTTGAAGTGCTAACTGATGGATATTTAAGTTATCTTCTTGTGATACGGCATGTGATATAAGATATGGTTTGATACGATACCATGATACTTTGGCTTTCTGGACAGAATTAAAAAGTTTTGCTGATTTGCTTGCCTTAACGGCAAGCTTTTGATAATAAGCAAAATATGTAGTAAAAATCGCAATATTCCAGATTTCATTATTAACATTTTTAGCACCATAATAAATGATAATGATACTAGCAATCATTGATATCAAATGATAGATAGGTGGCATGATATTTTCTAGCATATTGGCTTTAATAGCTGTAGCTTTATATGTTTTTAGACTATCATCTACTATTTCATCCTGATACCTTTCAATGCCATACATGCGATAACTAGCAGCATTTACTAGTCTTTCAAGTATTTTATTATTTAGTATGTCTTCCTGTCTTTTGTGATTTCTGGTATAAGCAGTTACGATCTTTTTTAAAGATGATGCTAGGTAATAGGCAAAAGCTAAAAAGAGCATACTGATAAGTGCTAACTTATAGTCATAATACAGTAACATGAATAGGTAAGATATCATGGCTATGCCCGTATCAAATATTTCAGTTGTAAATTTTCTTATTCCTTCAGAACACTGTTCGCAATCATTGATTACTTTAGTTAGAGTTGAACCGATGTTTTCTTTGTTTTGTGATTGAAGCAAATGATCAAAGACAGTTGTTTTCATATCATTATTGATATTATTGGCAAATCTTCTGACATATGATCTTTTAAGATAGCGCATAAACTGAACGAAGAGAATAGCTATGATATAAAGCGATACTAGTAAGATCATCTGATTTTTAGCATTATTAAAATAGATATCATAGATATTTTGTACCATATATCCTTCTAATAAGGGACCAGCCAATAGACCTATATTATAGATAATACCTGTAATCGTTATAATAATGATAATTATTTTATTACTAAGAAAAAAATAACTGATTTTTTGTTTATTCATATTGCTTGTCCTTGATGATCTGAATAATGTTTTTAAAATTATTGCGACTTTCATTTTTTGATTTTTGATAAATCTCATCTAAGACCTGTAGAAAGATTTCTTTCTTATGATCATCGATATCTTCTAATAGCCATTGATAGTAACAGTTTTCAATATATTCTTTATTAGTTTTAAGATTTTCAGCTTTGGCTGTTGGATAGATGCAGATGGATCTAGCGTCATTTACGCTTTTATTACGAATAATATATTCTTTCTTTTCTAAAGAACTGCATGATCGGGCAATAGCTGCTTTATCAAGATTTAATTTTTCAGCTATGGCTTTTTGAGTTATTCCTGGTTCATGTCTTATCAGATGTATCATATCGATCTGGGTAGAACCGATATTTTTATCTTTGATTACTTTTAATGTTAGCTTATTGATTTCTCTAGCAATTTTTGTTATCTGTCTTGCTTGCATGGTATCA
>JALEVB010000131.1 GCA_022780745.1 Erysipelotrichaceae bacterium | reverse complement strand
AGAACAAAAAGTTATTTCTTTGTTAAATCATTTTTTTCAACATTAGTAAAAAAGACCAGATAAATTGTAACTAAAACAACTGCGATACAAATGATATAAAAGATAAAACCACTAATAAAGATCTTACATAGACCTAATATTAATAAAGCTATAGCTACGATCTGCACTCTGGCACATAATAAAACTCATGTCAGCTGCAGATCCTCATCCATCAAATCATAGACATTGAAGATAAAATAGCCAAAATTACTAATACAAAATACTACAGCTGCAAAAACAATATACCAGTGTTTAAATATCTCATCTAAATAAACGATCATAATTATTCACCAGCTGATCTTTGAAAACATCCTCATCGACATTTCTTAGTTCGCTAATATATTTACCAGTATAGATCACATATGAAGGTTCATTTCTTTTACCACGAAATGGCACCGGTGTTAAATATGGACAATCGGTTTCTATCAAGATCTTATCATCATCAATGATCTTAGCTACTTCTTTAGGTTCGTTAGCGTTCTTATAAGTAACCGGACCACCAAGCGACAAATAATAACCAAGCTTCATAAACTCCTTAGCCATTTCTCTAGAACCGCTGTAACAATGCATAACACCCCTGGCACGATATTTTTTCATAATATCAAAAGTATCCTGCATGGCATCTCTAGAATGAACCAGAATAGGTTTATTAAGCTTATTGGCAATTTCAATTTGTTTAATAAAGATATCTTTTTGATCATCCTTATTATCCTTATCCCAATAATAATCCAAACCTATCTCTCCTATAGCTTTAACATAAGGGTTACTGCTATATTCGATAAACTTATTCCAGATATCATCATTAAGCTTTTTAACATCACTTGGATGTATACCTACAGCTACATCAAAACGACTATCCTTCTTAGCTAAGGCTATTGCCTTATCATATTCATGATCATAACAGCATACGATCATACATCTTTCAATATTATTTTCTTCAATTCTTTTAATTATTTCATCAAAATCATCGCTGAATGCTTCATCGATGATATGACAATGACTATCTATCCATCCCATATTACTTACCTAAACAAAATTTACTAAATAAGGCATCTAGTAAATCTTCCCTTGTTGCATGTCCTAATATTTCTTTTAGATCTTCATAAGCCATATTTAGATCTATACTGACCAGATCAAGTTCAACATTATCATCAATAGCACTTAAAACATCTAACATATGCTTTCTGGCACTAATAGCTAAACCTATCTGTCTTTCATTATTCAAAGTATCCATCTTATTATCAATGATCTCTTCTTTAAACATATCATTGATCGCATCTACCAGTTCTTCAATATCATTATTAATAGCGCTAATATTAATACCATCTTTGACATCATGAAGATCTTTCTTATTATAAACGATCAAACATGGCTTATCTTTTGCCATATCCAATAATCGTTTATCTTCATCATCTAGTTTATCATCACATACTAAAATAACCAGTTGAGCATTATTTAAAGCCTCAATACTTTTTTCAATACCTATTTTTTCAACAATATCATTAGTATCTCTAATACCTGCGGTATCGATAAGATTCAAAGTAACATCATTTAATGTAACTTCACCTTCTACTAAATCTCTAGTCGTTCCTGCTACATTCGTAACAATAGCTTTATCTTCCTGTAACATCGCATTTAATAGACTGCTTTTGCCGACATTAGGTTTACCTAAGATAACCGTATTAATACCATTTTTAATAATGATCGAATTTTGAGCCTTATGAATAATATCATCTATTCTAGCTAAAAAACTAACGACCTTAGGTCTTATCTTCTGATTAGTTAATACTTCAACATCATCATATTCTGGATAATCAATATTTACTTCAATATTCGCAATGATATCCAATAGATCTTCACATAAAGGATCAATAAGTCTGGTAACACTTCCCTTTAAGCTATGGATAGCACTACTAGCTTTATTATGATTATTAGCCTTAATTAGATCATTGATACCCTCAGCCTGACTCATATCAATTCTGCCATTTAGAAAAGCCCTTTGCGTAAACTCACCAGGTCTAGCCAGTCTGGCACCATTGGCAATACATAAAGACAATATTCTTTTTGTAATATATATACCACCATGACAGTTGATCTCAACAATATCTTCCATGGTATAAGACTTAGGTGCTCTAAATACACTAACTAACACTTCATCAACAATATCATCTTCATCCTTGATAAACCCATAGGTGATCGTATGACTTTTAGCCTTAGTAAGATCTTTATCAAAGATCTTATCTACAACTTCTATTGCTTGCTCACCACTTAATCTAATAATCGATATCGCCTGTTCCACTAAGCCAGTACTTATCGCCACGATCGTATCATTTAACATAAAACATATCTCCTATATATAATAGGTGATGTATAAACATCACCATTATTCTTCAATACAATTTAATAATTCCAGTATTCTATTTAGATCCTTTACATCATGATAGCTGATAATAATATTCTTATTATCTACTTTTACTCTAGTTTGCAGTTTTTCTTCCATATGCTTACTAACAGCTAATAGATTAGGATCTACTTTCTTCTCTTTGCCAACTTTCTTTTTGCCACCTAACTCTTTGATATATTTTTCAACATCTCTAACTGACATTTTGTTTTGAATGATCATATCAGCTATTTCACATACTTTATCTTCATCATCAATGGTGATCAAAGGTCTAACATGTCCTAAAGATAATTTACCTTTAGCTACATATTCCTGTACTTCCTGTGGCAGTTTTAATAATCTTAGAATATTAGCACAATATTCTCTTGATTTACCTACTCTTTTAGCTAAGATCTCTTGCGTATATCCTAACTTATCCATTAGATTCTTATATCCTAATGCTTCTTCAATAGGATTTAAATTCTCTCTTTGAACATTCTCAAGGATCGCAATTTCCATCATCTGATCATCATTAAAATCAACGATGATACATGGAACGGTTTCTAATTTTGCTTTCTTGGCAGCACGATATCTTCTTTCACCAGCAATGATTTCATAGCCACCAACGCTCTTTCTAACTAAGATAGGTGTAAATATACCATGTTCCTTAATTGACTCTGTAAGCTCATTTAAAGCCTTCTCATCAAAAGTCTTACGAGGCTGATACGGATTAGGTCTAATACTAGCTATCTCTATTTCATTAGCACTATGCTCATTACTAGACTCAATACTATCGATCAAAGCTGAAACATCAGAACCAAAGATCGAATCCAGACCCTGCCCCAAAGCATTCTTCTTTTTAGCCATAAACTACCTCCTTTTAACATTATGAGATAAAAACTCTCTAACCAAAGACATATAAGCCTTAGCCCCTTGAGAATCCATATCATATGTATAAATAGACTGCCCACTACTAGGAGCCTCACTAAGCTTAACATTACGAGGAATATAACTACGATAAACCTTCTCCTTAAAATACTTCCTAACTTCCTGCTGCACTTCAACACTCAAATTAGTACGAGCATCAAACATTGTCAAAAGCACACCCTCAATAGCCAAATGCGGATTAAACAATCTTTGAACCAATCTGATCGTACTAAGAAGTTGTGTTAACCCCTCCAAAGCATAATACTCACTTTGAACCGGAATAATAACGGAATCAGCAGCCGTCAAAGCATTAGTATTCAGTAAACCTAAACTAGGAGGACAATCAATAATAATATAATCATAATCATCCCTAACCTCATCAAGCTTACGCTTCAACAGTTTCTCTCTACCCTCTTTATAATTAGCCATCTCTAAATCAGCACCAGCCAGATTAACATTAGAACACAAAACATCAAGTTTAGGAGAATAAATAGGTAAATTAACCACACAATCCTTTACACTTGCATTTTGCATAATAACATCATAAACTGTCTTATCAAAACCAGCAGCCTTAGCCCCAATACCCTGAGTAGCATTACCCTGAGGATCAAAATCAACTAATAATATTCTCTGATTAGTATAAGCCAAACCAGCAGCCAGATTAATACTGGTCGTCGTCTTACCTACACCACCCTTTTGATTTGCTATCGCAATAATTTTCGCCATAAAAACTCCTTAACTATTTAGGAAACTTAATAATGATCTTAACATTATTATCATCATCTTCCATCTCACTAGTTACCACAATACCAATCTTTCTAATCATATCCAAACACTGATTGATACTATTAATACCAATTTGAATATTTCTGGTAAAACCCTTAGTAACCTGTTTCTTCTTTTTAGGTTTATTAACTAATTCTTCAACATAATCTTCCGTCTGTCTAACATTTAAATGCTTATCAACGATCTTACGATAAGTATCAACCTGCTTATCACTATCAACACTAAGCAAAGCTCTAGCATGTCTTTCCGTAATAGTTTTCGAACTAACACCTTCCTGTATCTCCATAGGAAGATTCAATAAACGTATCTTATTGGCAATCGTTGACTGACTTTTACCAAGCTTTTTAGCTAACATATCCTGCGTTAGATTAGACTGACGCATGATCTGAATATAAGCCTTAGCCTCCTCAATAGCCGTAAGATTCTCTCTTTGAATATTCTCCACCAAAGCCATTTGAGCAGCACTTTGTTCACTAGGATCCATAACATAACAGGTAACTTTATCAAAACCCGCTAAAACACAAGCCCTAAATCTTCTTTCTCCCGCAATGATCTCATAATGATCATCCACTCTTCTTACCGTTATCGGCTGGATCAAACCATTTTCCAGTATTGACTGTGACAATTCATTTAAAGCATTTTGATCAAACTGTAAACGAGGCTGATATCTATTAGCTTTTATCTTTTCAACTTCAATCTCAATTGTATTTCTATTTTCCTTCATAAATATCACCTCATAACGGATTCTTCTTGATCTTAGCAAAATTACGAGGATAAGCTACAGGAGTATTCATAACTTTTTGATAAATAAGATTAATACGTAAACTGCCATCACTCAAATTAGCCTCTTTAACAGCTATTCTTTTGACCCCTAATTTATTCAAAGCATTCATTGCTTTACTTTCTTCATTATAACCATCCATACCCTTCATAGCCAAAAAGATACCATCCTTCTTAACCAA
>JALEVB010000007.1 GCA_022780745.1 Erysipelotrichaceae bacterium | reverse complement strand
AAGATAATAAAATTGATGATCGAAGCGATATCAAAGTGAGCAAATGCTAAAGTAGGATATGATGAAATAAGCGATAAGAATATCGTTCTGATTTCATTATGATAACTAGTATTGTTTAGTAACATCGTATCAAAATGATATTCATCATTTAGTTCAACATTATAAGTATCAATGTTTTCAGCATGACGGTATATCTTGTGCTGATGGATAAGGCATAAACGTTTATGCCATTCACTTCCTTCAATATATAGACCACTGTTTCTTTTCATTTTAATGCTTAACTTAAAATTACTTAGATATTCAGTTGTTTTATCAATTAATCTTAATATCGTACTTTTTGAACAGTATAATTCATCCATTAACTGTTCAATAGAAATGGTTGAACCAGTACATAAGAATCTTCTGATCAGATAGTTTTCTTTTTGGGTATCATTGATGCCTAAATAGCTAAAGCGATTGATTTCTCTTAGAATACGCTCTAAAAATGGAAGTGCTACTTCCTCGTCATCAATAATCAAGCTATAACCTATGGATATCTTAGTGTCGATATGACAACAATACTCTTTTAGATAGTCATTAATAATACTAATTTCTTTTCTTAGTGTATTGATTGAAATATGACATATTTTTGATAAATAAGAGCCACTCAATGGTTTTACGCTAATTATTATTCTGTGGTGTAAAATATATGTTAATAGAATAATATATATTGAATGTCATATAGTAGAGTGTTAGTATATTCTCTATATAAAGTGGGGTAGATTTATGATTAATAAAGATATTTATTATGTCGGAGTTAATGATCACCAGATAGATTTGTTTGAGGGTCAGTTTGTCGTGGAAAATGGCATGGCTTATAATTCATATGTAATTATGGATGATAAGATTGCAATCATGGATAGTGTAGATGCAAAGTTTACTGATGAGTGGTTAGCTAATATTGATAAGGTATTAAATGGTAGAACACCTGATTATCTTATTGTTTCACATATGGAACCAGATCATAGTGCTAATATTGATAACCTGGTAAATAAGTATCCTAATATTACTGTAGTTGGTACGATGATGGCTTTTAAGATGATGAAGCAGTTCTTTAATAAGGATTATCAGAAGATCGTTGTTAAGGAAAAAGATATCTTGAATCTTGGTAAGCATAGTTTAACGTTTATTATGGCTCCTAATGTTCATTGGCCAGAAGTTATGGTTACATATGATATGAATACTAAGACTTTATTCTCTGCGGATGCTTTTGGTAAGTTTGGTGCATTGGATGTTGAAGAGGATTGGGCTTGTGAGGCTCGTCGTTATTATTTTGGTATTGTGGGTAGATTTGGGGCTCAGGTACAGATGTTATTAAATAAGTTAGCTAGTTATGAAATTGAAATGATTTGTCCGTTACATGGTCCTATTTTGGATAATAACTTGGCTTATTATTTAAATCTATATCAGACATGGTCTAAATATGAAACGGAAACAGAAGGAGTGATGATCGCATATACTTCGGTATATGGTCATACTAAAAAGGCTGTAGAATTATTAAAGGATAAACTAGAAGCAAATAACTGCAAGGTAGTATTCTGTGATCTAGCACGTGAAGATATGGCAGAAGCTGTAGAAGATGCATTTAGATATGGTAAGCTGGTATTAGCTACTACTACTTATAATGCTGATATCTTCCCAACGATGAAAGTATTTATTGATGCCTTGATCGAAAGAAATTATCAGAAAAAGAAGCTGGCATTTATTGAAAATGGTTCATGGGGACCTATAGCTAATAAAATAATGAAGGCGATGTTTGAAAAGTGTAAAGATATAACTTATCTGGATACTAATATTACGATCTTATCTAGTATAAGTGATAAAAATATAGCAGAAATTGATAGTCTAGCAGCTGAATTGTTGAAGTAATGATCTTAAGTCATTACTTTTTTTTATTTTATATTATAGATATAACTTTAGGTACCTTTACATTATTGTTAAGAGAATGTAAAATTAAGGTACCTAAAGAAAAGAGGTGTAAATATGAAAGATGAAATTTGTAAAGATTATGATAATTTGAGTATTGATACTAAGATCATTAAGAATTTTAGAGGTATTAGCCATACAATAATGCATAATTCTGAAGGTAAAGGAAGTCAAAGTAGGATCCTTATTATTTTATTAGAAAATAAAGAAGTATCACAAAGAGCTTTAACTAAGCATTTAGGCATACAGCCTGGAAGTGTTTCAGAAGTATTAAAGAAACTTGAAGATAATGGCTTAATTAATCGTCTTGCTAGTGAGGATGATCGTCGTACCAGTATTTTATCTTTAACTGCTGAAGGAGAAGAAGCAGCTAAGAAAGCTTTATCACATAAAGATCAGCTTTATAATGAAATGCTAGAAATATTAGATGAAAAAGATAAACAAGAGCTTTTAACATTGCTTGAAAAGTTGAATGATGACTGGGATCACAAGTATCATCATAAACACAAGCATAAGAAGAAAAAGGGAGAGTAGAATGTTTAAATATTACGAACTATATATGACCCAATATGCTGGTAATGCAATTTAAGCCAAATATCAATTATTTGGCTTTTATTAAGAGTTTATAAATACTATAATAATTTATAAGTGTAATGGGGGAGATTATGAATTATAAGGTAATGATATTTGATATTGATGGAACACTAGTAGATGATGATCATAACTTTACAAATCGAACAAAAGAAGCAATCAAAAGATTATATGATCAAGGAGTCATTCTAGGACTAGCATCAGGCAGAACGATAGGACAATTGCAGCAACATGCTAAAGAATGGGGATTAGAAGGTTATTTTAAAGTACTGATCGCTCTAAATGGAGCATCTTTATATGATGGTATAAATAATAAAGAATATGATTTCTTTAGATTAAAAAGAGAATGGATCAAAGAAATCATTGAAATGATGCAGGTATATAAAGAAGATGCTAAATGTCATATCTATAATGATGAATTAACGATCTTTTTTAAAGAAGATGAAGATTTTAGAAAATATAAAATGACAGGCAGAAAAGTCATAGCTGCTGAAACGATAGATGAAATGTGTCAGTATGAAGTACCTAAAGTATTATTTAAAACTACATTAGAAAAAAGTGAAGAAATAGAAAGTTATGCAAAAGCTCATTGTACTGAAAATTATGAAGTAGTTAGAACACAGCCTATTTATCTGGAATTTGTATGCAAAGGATGTACAAAGGCTTATGGTTTAAAATATTTCTGTGAACATAATAATATTGATCTAAAAGATGTTGCCAGCTTTGGTGATACTTCCAATGATAATAATATGCTAGAAGTATCAGGACTAGGTGTATGTCTAGCTAATGGTAGCGAAGATACTAAAAAGATAGCTGATGTTGTTACCAAAGAAGATAATAATCATGATGGCTTAGCTAAATTCATTGAAGAAAATCTATTATAGTAAAACAAGACGATAACTAACTTATGTTAGCTGTCGTCTTTTGATTAGCTTCAACTTCATCAATGATGTTTTTTAAAAAAACTTTAGGAATCATGATTTTATCAGAAAAAGGATTGATGATCATTCCAGTAATATCGTCTCGATAATAAGCATCGTAAATCATATTTTTAACTAACCAGTTAACACGAGTATTAGGCATAATTCCTTTATTTATTTCTTCATAACTGGTGAAAAAAGGAATAAATAATGCTCCTTCATCATCTTTGACTGGTTCAATTCTTAGTCTTAACTCTTCATCTAATTGGAATTGCTTCTTTTCTATGGCTTCTTCAAGATTCATATTATTGATCGTATTATTTACATCGATACAAGGAACGATGATTTCTTCATTATCAATGCATCTATCAGCCAAAGCTTGCAATATCTTGTCATATAGCATTTTAAATTCTTCACCATAACTGACATGTAGCTTTTGTGCATAGTTAGCTATCCAGGCATTTCTTACTTCATCGTGATTTAAAAGGTAGATAGGATCTTCTATTTTGATCCGATAGAAAAATCTAAGAGGATGCAACATAATTTCATCTGTTATTTTTTCTTTGAAGACATCATAGAATTTATCAGGTATACCATAATAGGCTTCTGCCATTGATCC
>JALEVB010000098.1 GCA_022780745.1 Erysipelotrichaceae bacterium | reverse complement strand
TACCCAATATTACAATAGAAACAATTAACCCAACAGGTTCCTTTTCCAATCTATCATATTTTCTAACCTGTAATATCAGATATAAAGCCGGTATTACTGCAACACTAACCAAAACAACACTAATCATTATTACTTACCTTATTAACTAAATCATAAACATAATTCTTATTAATATTAAGTTCCTTAGCAACTCTCTTGATTGCATCCTTTTTAGAAACATTAATACTAACAAGTTCATTAACTTTAGTGATGATATCATCATCACTAACCGTATCTATCTCATTATTACCTTCAACAATAACAACCATTTCTCCCTTGATATCATCAAGCACTTCAATTACTTCACTAATCGTACCTCTAATATACTCTTCATGCAGTTTAGTAAGCTCTCTAGCAATACAGCACTTTCTATCGCCAAGTACCTGTAAACAATTCTCCATCATTCTTTTAATACGATGAGGAGCTTCATAAAAAACCATTGTCATTGGATACTTCTTATACTCTTCTAACTTCTTTAAACAATCAGTATTACCACTAGGTAAAAAACCTATAAAGATAAAAGGCTGCACGATCAAACCCGAAGCTACTAATCCATTTAACATCGCATTACATCCACTAATACTAACAACATTAAAACCCTTATCAACAGCTTCACTAACTACTCTTTGTCCAGGATCATTGATCAAAGGATATCCAGCATCACTAATAAGCGCTACATTATTACCTTCTTCCAATAACTTAATAATACCCTTGCAACTATTAACTTCATTAAAGTTCTCATAAGCAATCAGTTTCTTTTTTATATTAAAATATTTTAATAATTGTCCACTATTTCTTGTATCTTCACAAGCAATAATATCAACACTATTTAATACTTCAATAGCCCTAGGAGTCATCTCACTTAAATTACCAATAGGTGTAGGAACAAGAAATAGTGTCTGATTATTATTCTCAAAACTTTTTTGTCTATTCATTTTTAGGTTTTTCTTTCTTCTTAGGAGGTTCCATCTTAAAAGGTTTAGCCTCACTTCTTAATTCCTTAACGCTAATATATAAAACTTCTTCCTTATTCTCCAATTTAACAAAATCACTTAAAACATTCAAACTCGTCATACGATAGATCTTACCCCTAAATTGCACCTGAGAATTAAGCTTAGGAAGTCCAGCAATCATTTCCTTATATACTTCATCTTCAAATCTTAAACAGCACATCAATTTACCACACTGTCCACTAAGCTTAGCAGCATTCAAGCTCAAAAGCTGGTTCTTAGCAGAATTAATACCAACGATCTCAAAATTAGTCATAAACTTATGACAACATAGTTCTCGACCACAAACACCAATACCACCAACCAGTTTAGCTTTATCTCTATCACCTATCTGTTTTAACTCAATACGACAATGTAATTGCGCAGCCAGTCTTTTCAACAACTCTCTAAAATCAACTCTTTGATCAGCAAGATAAATTATCAAGATCTTTCTTCTATCCAATGTATACTCAGCACTAATAAGATTCATATCCAAACCAAGTTCAGCAATCTGGCTCTGACAAAAAGCTAAAGCTTCCTTAGCTAACTTAATATTTTCCTTATGCATCTTACAATCTTCATCATTAGCCTTACGCATAATAGGCTTGATCTCTAAATTACCGGTATACTCCTTAGCATCCTTTTTATCACTAACGACCTGTCCCAATTCAATACCCTGAACCGTTTCAACTACTACATAATCCTTATTCTCGATCGTATCATCATCAGTACCAAAAGTATAGGCCTTACCATTATCATTAAATCTAATAGAAATCAAATACTTATAATTATTAACTACTTTTTCTTCATTCTCACTCATGTATTACCTCCATCATCCTATATACCATCTCATCCATTATTAAACGCAGATTATTAGTCTTATTGATCTTATCCTTTTGTTGCAAGACAACTAATAATAACTTAGCTATACTAATTTTATCATCAAATTCTTCGATGTATTTTTTATACCATCCAGGATAGTCATTATCTTTGATCTTAAGATCTACTAGAAATACGCTTACCATATCCATAAATAAATCAGCGACTCGGATATCCATATCCTTATCCTTACCAAACATCTCTAGCTGATAATAAACCAGAAAATCATCAAGACCATTATAAAACTTCTCTACAAAGTACTTAAAAGCCACAAAAGCCAACTGATAATCCTCTTCTTCCAGATATTTAACATCCAGATGCAATTGACTAAGCATATAGCTATCCATCTCATCAATTCCACTATTAACAAGATTTACATAATTAACATGCTTATCATCAGGTTTGAAATTAATGATTTCACATCTTGAAACAATTGTAGGCAATACCTGATAGATATTACTAGTAATAAGTATGGCATTGATCATATCACCATTAGGTTCCTCTAAGAATTTTAATAAACTATTCAAAGAAGCATCTGTAGCATTCTCAACATGATTAATAATATAAACCTTATGTCCATTAGCCTCTAAAGCTGTCTTACTAAACTGTTGTTGTAAAGCCATGATCTGTTCCTTTTTGATCGTATCATTAGTACCATCAATATAAACCAGATCACCATAATTAAAATTAAACACTCTTTGACAATTATTACAGCTCTCACAGGCAATATCATGATCACAAATAATACTGGCAGCCAAAAACAATGCAGCCTTTACCATCGTATCATTACACTGTCCACAAAACAAATATGCATGTGCTACCTTATGGTTGATCAAAGCATTACATAACAGCTTATATGCAATTTCCTGATTATCCTTTAAATATTCCTTAATCATCGATCAGATCCTTAATAGCCCTATAAGCTTCTTCAATAACTTCACTTTCACTATTATTCGCATTAATTATGATCATACGATCTTTAAACTTCTCAACGATCTGTTTATAACCATTAAAAGTATCATTATGAAACTGAATACTCTCCTGATCTAAACGATCTTTAAAACTACGAGTAGCTAATCTAGATAAACCAATCTTAGGATCAACATCCAAAAAGATCGTCTTATCAGGCATATGCCCA
>JALEVB010000085.1 GCA_022780745.1 Erysipelotrichaceae bacterium | reverse complement strand
GTAAAGTCTTTTTTCTTTGATTGGATATTTTCGATAAAACTATTGGTCATTTAAAGCACACTTTCTATGTAATTATTATTACAAAATTTTATTCGTGTGACTAGTCTAATATGCGATTATTTGGGAACTTTTTGTAAAGATTGAATGAAATATTCATGAATGAAGAATAAAATCATTCAAAAAGTATTGAATAATTCATTCATATGTGATATAAATAACTTGTTACTAGTAAGCGTTTACAAAAGATAGTGCACTATCTTACCAAATTAAGGGAGGTAAAAATGAAAGCTTTAGGATTTGTTGGCTTTAGAGTTGATGACCGTATGGTTCATGGTATTGTTGCAACTGACTGGATCCCATCTTTAAATGCAACTCGTGCGATGGTTATTGATGATGCAGCCAGTAAAAATGACATCATGAAGACTTCAATTAAAATGGCAACTCCAGGTGGAGTAGCATCTTCTGTTATTGATCATGAAAAAGCAGTAACTAATATTGCAAATAACAAATATGCTAACCAAAGAGTGTTCTGTGTATTCAGAACTATTGAATCTGCTTATGAATTATTCAAAGCAGGAGTAGAAATTCCTAAGTTAAATCTTGGAAATGTTACTCAAAATTCTGGAGAAACATTTGTTTTAGACAAGACTGTTCGTGTTAATAGTCAGGAAAAAGCAATGTTAAAAGAAATGAGAGATGCAGGAGTTAAGATCACTGCCAGATTTAGAAGTTCTGATAGTGAAAATGATTTATCTTCAGCTCTTGATTAAAAAAATTTATAAGGAAAGGAAATAAGGATTATGTTTACACCTTTACAGGTTATTTTATTAGCCGTTCTTACTGGATGGTATATTTACCAGAGAATGAATTTACAGATGTTTAACTACGCATCAGTAGTTACCATGGGTGTTATCACTGGTTTAATTATGGGTGATATCAATGTTGGTATGCTAGTTGGTGGTAGCATGTGCTTAATGAGCTTAGGTTTATTTGGTGCTGGTGGTTCATCAGTTCCTGATTATAACGTTGGAGCTATCGCTGGTACAGCATTCGCTGTAGCTATGGGTTATACTGGTGAAGAAGCTTTAACTATCGCTATGACTATTGGTATTCCAGTAGCTGCATTAGGTACTCAATTAGATATCTTAGGTAAGACTAGTGGTTCTTTCTTCATTCATAAAATGAAAGCTTGTTCAGACAAAAAAGACTGGAAAGGCATGGGAGTTTGGATGTGGGCTTCTCAGATTCCATTTGTTGGTTTCTGGGTATTACCTATGATCCTATTTACTACTGTAGGTTCTTCATATGTTGAATTATTCGTTAACTCATTACCTCAATGGTTAATGGTTGGTTTAAAGGTTGCTAGTGGTATGCTTCCTGCATTAGGTTTTGCTATTCTATTAAGACAATTACCTATGAAGAAATATGGTTATTTCATTCTATTAGGCTTCGTATTATCAGCTTATTTGAAATTAAGTATCTTAGCTATTGCTTTATTATCTGCAGTACTATGCTGCTACTTATTCCAAGCTAAAGAAGCACAAAGAAAAACAAATGAAGCAGCAACAGTTGTAGCTGGAGGAGATATGGAAGATGAGTAATTTAGTGACAAAAGAACCAATGACATTAGATGATAAAACATTAAGAAAAGTATTAGTTAGATACGTATTCTCTCGTCAAACATGTTTCAACTATGAAACAATGCAATCTGGACCTTGGGTATGGTCAATGTTACCAGCAATGAAAGAATTATATACTGATGATGAAATTGCTGAAAAGAATGAAAGTTACTTCAAGTTCTTTAACTGCCATCCTTGGTTTGGACAATTGATCTTAATGGCTGACTTAGCTATTGAATCAACAAGAGATGCTAATGCTACTGAAACAGCATTAGATGTACGTACTTCTTTAATGGGTCCTTTAGCTGGTTTAGGTGATGCTATCGTTTGGGTATTATTACCTACAGTATTAGGTGCTATTGCTGGTTATCAGGCTCAACAAGGTAGCTTGGTTGGTATGTTTATTGCTATGGCTGGTAATATTGCATTATGGACAGTATTCTGGAAATTAAGTATTCCTGTTTATCATAAGGGTGTTTCATTTATTACATCTAAATCTGAGTCTTTAAGAAATCTAACTGATGTATGCTCTATTTTGGGTATTATCGTTATGGGAGCAATGGTTGCTACTACTGTTAATGTTAAGTTTGGTTTAACTTGGACAGTTGGTGATTTAACTCAAAATTTAAATGACTTATTAAATACAATTATTCCATGCTTTGGTAATGTAATTACAGTTGCTATATTATATTGGGCATTAGGATTTAAAAAGGTTAAACCTGGTAACTTGATCTGGATCGTAATTGTCGTTGCAATAGTACTTGGTGCAATTGGATTCTTAGGTTAAAATTGTATAATTTAGGTACTGGGTTTCCAGTACCTTTTTATTTAAGGAGAATAAGATGTTAAAAGTTAGTACATATAGAAAAGAAATAACGCCTACAGATAAGTTTATGCCTTGTTATTTATGTGGACATGCAATTAGAACTGAAAAAGCTGAGGGTATTATTGATCCATTATGGGTTACATCTTTAGTATTAGATGTCGATGGTACTAAAATTGTCTGGGTTAGTGTTGAACTTATCGGTCTTGAAAAAGCATTTACTGACAAGATCAGAAAGATGGTTAGCGAGAAATATGATGTTGATATTAACTTAATTAATATCAATTATGTTCATACGCATTCTGCTCCAGAATATAGCAAAAGAAATATTTTTGGTTTAGATCGTTGTGCTGTAGAAGGATATCCTGAATTTGTTGAACAACAGACTATTGATTGTATTGATGCTTGTTTTGATCAAGAGTTTATTGAAGCTAAAGCTTATTATCATATCAGTTCTATTGAGGGATGTTATAGTAATCGTAATGGTTTAGATAAACCATGTGACAAAGATGTAATAACGGTAGAATTTAGAAATAATGATAAAGTTGTAGCTGGTTTATGTAATTTTACCTGTCATTCAACAGTTTTGGGTCCTCAGAATTTAAAAATTAGTTCTGATCTGGCTGGATATGTTGCTAGAAGCTGTGAGGCTAAATGGGGTGTTTATCCTATTATTTCTATTGGGGCTGCTGGTGATATGAGTAATCGTTTATATCGTCAGGGTAATGATTTAAATGAGTTAAATCGTGTTGGTAAAGAAATGATGGATCAGGTGTTTAATGATAATTATGAGGCTAAAGAATTATCTATTAGTGCTCCTAAGGTATATCCTTTTAGCTACTTAGAGACATATTATCCTGAATATGAAAAAAAGAAATTACAATATGACAATATTGTTGATAAAATTAATAATGCTAAAACTTTTGATGAAACAAAGATCTATACTTCTGCTTTAGCTAAAGCTAAACAAGGTTTAGAGTGTAAACCATTTACTTTAGATTTAAATGGTTGTTATGTTGATTTAGGTGATTTGAAGTATTTTGTTATTCCAGCAGAGTTATTCTCTAGATTTGGGGTAGAGATCAAGAAAGCTATGAATTGTAAGTGTCCTATTTTATGGGGCTATTGTAATTATAGTGTTGGATATCTTGGTAATATTGATGATTATGGGAATTCATTTGAAACTAGTGCCAGTGATATTCCTGTTGGTACAACTGAAAAGATCGTTAGTGAAATAGTTAAATTAATTAAAGGATAGGAGGGAATGTATATGTTAATTAGTGAAGCAATTGATAAGGTTAAGAAGTATTATCGTGGTACTGTGGGTGGTAAGCCTATTGATCCTAATACGACTAGAGATAAAGTTTTATGGGGTAATACAGATCAGGAATTAAAAGCTGTAGTTACTTGTATTTATCCAAGCATTGATGTTATTAAAAAGGCTATTGAGTTAAATGCTAATTTAATTATTAGTCATGAAGCTTGTTTCTGGAATCATGGTGATCATACGGATTGGTTAGCTGATAATGAAACATTTAAACAGAAGACAGCTTTATTGGACAGTGCTAATATTTGTGTATGGCGTAATCATGATTATATTCATAGCTGTATGCAACTAGAAGATGGTTCTTATACTGATGGTATCTTTTATGGCTTTATGAAGAAGTTTGGTTGGGATGAATATCTAATTGGGGATATTGCTAGACCTGTTAAGTTTGAAATTCCAACTACTACTATTGATGAATTGACTAAACTTATTAAAGATAAACTTGATTTAAATGGTATTAAGGTTATGGGTTCTTTAAACTCTAAGGCTTCAAGAGTTTGGGTATGTGGTCATATCGATGGTAGAAATGATAATAATATTCTAAAAGAAATGGAAGAGAATAATTTTGATACATTGATCACTTTGGAATGTACAGATTACACGGTTACTGAATATGTTAGAGATTCAACAATGCTAGGACGTGATAAGACGATCATTGCCTTAGGCCATTTCAATCAGGAAGAACCTGGTATGGAATATATGGTTGAGTATTTGCCTAAGATCTTGGGTGATGATATTCCATATACTTTTGTGAAGACAACAGATATGTTTGTATTTCAAAAATAGTGATAATTAGATTTTTGGTTTATAATAATCAAAAGTCTTTTTATTTAGGAAAGAGACCAGCTATGAATCTGTCAAGATAAAATGATAGATTTTCTGATTTTCTATATTTTGAATTTTGGGTATACGAAAACACATTTATTTAATGATTTTAAATAAATTCAATTAAAGTTATTTATG
>JALEVB010000049.1 GCA_022780745.1 Erysipelotrichaceae bacterium | reverse complement strand
TTCAATCATTGACCTGTTTAGCTTCCACCAACCTAAACTCGCTGAAGGTTTGATCAAAATACTCTTTTGTTCTTAGAATTTAGTAATAATATACACGCAAAAAATTTGAAAGTCAACATTAAATATGAAATATTTTTACTTTTAATATGAAATAATTTACATTACAATAACTTATCTAGCTCTCTTTCCATCTTTTCATCTTTTTTGATCTTACAATCTTTATATATTTTACCCTTGCTAATAACCATATGAATATCCTTTAAAGCCTTAAGATCGACCAAAGGATCATTATCAACCATGATCATATCCGCTATTTTACCCGTTTCAATACTGCCAATATCCTTCTCCATTTTTAAAATGATCGCATTTTGCAAAGTAGCAGTATATAAAGCAAAACTATTAGAAACATTCAAATACTTAGCAAAATAATATATTTCTCTCCACATATTATACTGACTAACAAAAGGACAGCTGCTATCAGTACCCAAACCAACAGGAATATAATATCTTAAAGCTTTACTAATACCTTCAACCATATTATCAAAAACAACTTTAGCATTATAAACACACATACTATTCAACTTTGTAATCTTAGGATCAAAGCTAGCAAGCGGCAAAGCCGGAGACAAAGTACAAACAAAAGCTGTATTATGATTTTTCATCAATCTTGCCGTATCATCATCAAAGACACTACCATGTTCGATCGTATCAACCCCAGCTTTAACAGCAATCTCTACCCCTTTTTTACTCTCCGTATGACTAGCAACCATATAATTCAATTCATGTGCTTTATCGCATATAGCCTTAGCCATCTCTAAATCCATTTTAACTTCCCCTGGTTCACCCTTGACCTTCGCATCCATTACTCCACCAGTAATACATATCTTGATCAAGTCAACATTATGACTAGCATTTTGTTCAACGATATTTACTAATTCTTCATTAGTACTACCAGTTAACGCAAAAGTCTTATCACCATGACCATTAGGCACAGTAATTGCTGGACCACTAGCTAAAATAGTAGGACCTATCAGTTTATTATCATTGATCAGATCTCTGATCTCTAAATCACTATAAAAGAAATCTCCAACCGCTCTTAAAGTCGTAACACCACTATACAAAACATCTTTCATATTCTTAGCTAAGATCTTTTTCAATACTTTACGGCCAACTTCAGTGCTTGCAGCCTTAATAACATACTGTTGCAAAGAACCACCACCTAAGATCTTACTAGGCTTACCACTTCCAAACATATGAACATGCAAATTGATAAGTCCAGGCAATAAATACTTGCCCTTGCCATCTATTACTTCATAACCTTCATCAGTTACATCATTATTATCAATTTTAACAATTCTTTCACCATCAACATAAACATTACTATGTTCCACGATCAAAGAATCGATCAAGCCCTGATATAAATTAACATCCTTAATAACAAACTTCAAAGCCAAACACCCCTAACTACTAAATAGACGAAAAAGTTAAGCTATAACTGCTTAACCCATTTATCAAAAATCATCTGCATTTTAACATCAGCATCATGCATCATCTCCGGATGAAACTGTAAACCCACAATAGGCCATCTTATACCCTCAATACCCTCAATGATACCATCATTACTAATAGCGATCTTCTTAAAGCCCTTAGCAACCCTTTTAATTGACTGATGATGAAAACTATTAACCAATCCAACTTCCCCAAAAATATCATATAAAAATGAACCTTCACGAACATTGATACTATGACTTGGACAATGATAAGCTTCCTTCTGATTATGATCAATGGTATTACTATCACATAGACTATTATCTTGATATAAACTACCACCAAAATAAACATTAATAAACTGACAGCCACGACAAATACCCAAAACCGGTATCTTTCTTTCATGAGCATACTTTAATACTAAAGCCTCATAGCGATCTCTTTCCATCATCGTCTGTTTACATAAAACATGAGGCTGTTCATTGTAGATCAAAGGATTAACATCCTTGCCACCAGTTAATAACACTCCATCCAGTTTCTCAACTAAAGCCTTAATAACCTCTTCATTTCTATGCATAGGTATAATAACAGGAATACCACCAGCTTTAATTATACTATCACTATAATTATGAGGAACTCTATCAGCTATTCTTTTTTCACTATCATCTATTTCACACGTAATACCAATTAACTTCATAACCTTTATCCTATTCTATGAGCTATAGCTTGCATCTTATCAAACGTATAGATTTCTTTAAAACCAATTTCCTTTAAAACTTCAATAACTTCATCAAAATGATCACCAATACGATCACACTTATGACTATCTGATCCAATGGTAATAATTTTACCACCTAAATTATAATATAATTCTAAAATATATCTAGAAGGAGTTAAATCATCTAAACCATATTTAAAACTGGAAGTATTAACCTCAATACCCTTGCCATCCGCAATTACGATCTTTAAAATATCACTTAAGATATCTTTTAGCTTCTCATCAGGATAATGAGGATAACTATCATATCTTTTTATCAGATCAAGATGACCCAATACACTATAATTTTTATATAATTTTACACAATCCAATATAGCCTCATAATATTGTCTGGTATATTCCTCTTGTGTTTTACCTCTTTGAAAATCATAAGTCCAGCTCTCCAGATTATCCTGCTGATGATTAGACATGATCACAAAATCAAAATCATACTTAGCAAAATCTTCCTCATATTGTTTAATATATTCCTTCTGAACTCCAAATTCGATACCCAGTTTAACTTTGATCTTATCTTCATATTTCTTTTTTAAACGATTACCTTCACGAAAATAAAAGAAATAAGGACAATTCATATCACTCTTAACACCATAATCAACATGTTCTGTAAAACAGATCTCGTCAAAATTATTATTTATAGCCTGTATAATACTATTTTCCATTGGTTCAATCGAATCATCTGAAAAATAAGAATGCACATGATAATCAGCTCTAACCATTTAATCCACCTTTTCAAACCATCCAAATTTACTGCAGACATTATAAATACCATTATCTACATTAGCATCTGTAACATAGGTCGCTCTAGCTTTTAGATCATCTGTCGCATTACCAACCGCAATATTACACCATTCATCTTTAAACATTACCAGATCATTACTATCATCACCAAAAGTCACAACATCCTTAATATCATGACCAAGATATTCCATCATTCTGATAATACCCTCATCCTTACAGTCATACTGGAACATTAAATACTCTTTCTCAAAACGAAGATTACCCAAAGTATCCTTTAATGTTAAACGATCTTCTTCAGCTTCAGGAATACTAATATAGATCTTATAAATATCTTTAAGTTTATCATAATCTAAAGCAGCATCATAAATATAATCGGTAGGTTCTTTACGATATCCTGCCTGCTTAACAAATAAATCATTTTTCGCATAAACACATCGCGAATCATCCAGCATCAATAATAATCCATAGCCTAGACTATCTGCCTGCTTAATAATAGCTAATGCCTTATCATGATCCAAAGGCTTATTCTCAATCAGAACATCATTTAAAACAATGCCCTTACCGCCAGAACAAACCATATTATGCATATCCACACTTTGCATAAAGCCCTTAGCCTTATAGTGTGCTCTACCTGTAGCAATCGCAACAAAATGATTAGCTTCCTGCAGTTTTTTAATAGCCACTAAAGCACTATCAACTACCTGATGAGTTTTACGATCTGTCAAAGTGCCATCAATATCAAAGAAGAAATATCTCTTATGCTTACCCCATAACTTATACATCTGATCATAGATACTATTGATCATATCAATAGAAGCCATTCTTTTACTAAAAGCAGTAGCAGCAGCTACACTGCTAGCAAACAATAATGCCTCTTTATAAACATGAGTCTGCAAATACTTGGCAATAAAACCTGCAACCATACTATCACCAGCACCAACAGAATTAACAAGTGTTCCAATAGCACTACCTATCGTATGCGCTCTATCATATTCATTAACCAGCAATGCTCCATCCTTACCCATAGATACTAAAACATTAACAGCACCTAATTCTTTTAATTTACGGGCATAAATAACCACATCATCTTTATTGATCTTAGTATCAAAAAGAGCACCTAATTCATCAATATTAGGCTTAATTAAAAATGGGCGATATTTTAAAGTATTAAGCAAAAGTTTACCTGTCGCATCAACAACTACTTTACATCTTTTATCATACAAATAAGCCATGATCTTCTCATATGCATGTTCATCTAAACCCTGACATATACTGCCACTAATAATAACGATATCATTAGCATCCAGATCATTTAATTTATTTAATAAAGCCTTAAAATCATCATCACCAACAAAGGGACCAACCCCATTGATCTCCGTTTCACTATCACCAGATGCCTTAACATTGATCCTTGTCATGCCATTACTGATCATAACAAAATCATTATCTATACCATCTTCATTTAATTTATCTACTAGATACTTGCCTGTAAAACCAGCAGCAAATCCTAAAGCTTTACTATTATAACCCAAAGTCTTTAAAACATAAGAAACATTAACGCCCTTACCAGCAACATAAGTATCATCTTCAATACTGCGATTAAGTTCTCCTATTTTTAAAGCAGGTAATTTAACTACATAATCAATAGATGGATTACAAGTAATTGTATATATCATTAAAATAATCTCCCTTCTAAAATATTATAGCATTAGTTAACCATAGAAACACTCAAAGTCGTCAAGTCTTAAACAAGATAAACGACTAATGATA
>JALEVB010000199.1 GCA_022780745.1 Erysipelotrichaceae bacterium | reverse complement strand
ATACCTTGTATGATACAAATGTACCTTGTCGTAACATTTATATCACTTTTCCTTCCTAACCTTTTAAAATATAGATAGAACCTTAATACTCTTATAAATACGTGTGGTTTATCTACTCAAAGGAGAGTGAATCTATAGGGTCTTATTTCATCTGTTTATAGCTGGATAGGTTTTGATATCTTAATGTCGCGCAAGTTTACGCTGGTAGGACCGCTATAGAAATGACAAGGTTTCTAGAAAGGCGGTCTTTTTATGACTAAACTATTTTGCGGTATCGACGTTGCTAAGTTTGAACACGTCGCAAGTATCTATAATCCTTCCACAGGTGAGATAATACTTGATTCACTTCACTTCGATAATAATGATAAAGGTTTTAATTCATTATTATCGCATTTATCTAAATTGAACAAGAAAGATGAATTGTTTATTGGCTTTGAATCAACCAGTCACTATCATCAAACTCTATTCAATTTTCTAACTTCCAAGAAATATAAGTGTTATTTAATCAATCCTTATATGACTAGTAAGTTTAGATCAATTTCTTTGCGCGATGCCAAGAATGATAACATCGATTCAAAGGCTATCGCACAGTTTTTATCGCTTGAATATCGTAATCTTTTAAATGAAGAATTCCACAGTAATGAACTTAAAGAATTATCTATCCAAAGACAGTTCTTAATGACTGAATCATCTAAATTAAAGATAAAACTAAAAGCCAATATTGATAGAGTTTTTCCTGAGCTTGAATCTATAGCTAATATCAACGTAGCTGCTATAAGAGCTATTTTAAAAGAATATCCAACAGCTAGATCTATTTCATCTGTAAGAATAGACAAACTTAAGAATATAGCTAATAAAGCTTCTAAAGGTAAATACTCTACAGTTAAAATTGAAGCTATAAAAGAAGCTGCCAAAACTTCAATTGGTATCGATTCTTCAAGCATTGGTTTAAATATCATCCAATGTATCGAGACTTTAGAACTAAAAGAAAAGCAGATAGATATAATCGAAAATGAGATTAAGAAACACCCCACTGTGCTTAATTCTCCTTTACATCAGTTAATCGGAATTAACGATATAGAAATAGGTTATATCATGTCTGCCATTATTAGTATAACTCGTTTTAGCTCTTCAAAGAAACTAGTTGCTTATGCAGGTTTAGATCCAAAAATCAGACAATCTGGTACATGGCAAGCAAATACAACACGAATGTCTAAAAGAGGAAACAAACTTTTAAGATATGCTCTAATATGGTCTGCTTATAATATGACACTTAAGCCAGGGCCTATGAAAGACTACTACGATCTTAAAAAAGCTGAAGGAAAGTCTCATTACAACGCTTTGGGGCATTGTGCTTCTAAACTGTGTAGATATATTTTCTGGATATTAAATAATCCTGAGCTTGAATTTAAATACCAATAATTTCAAACGATAATTTCAAAGAACAATTTATATACATAATTAACTATAAATCATAAATAACTTTAATTGAATTTATTTAAAATCATTAAATAAATGTGTTTTCGTATACCCAAAATTCAAAATATAGAAAATCAGAAAATCTATCATTTTATCTTGACAGATTCATAGCTGGTCTCCATTAAGCTTATATATTATACCAAAAGAATAATAAAATGAAACTTGAAAAACATATTATATTCTCAAAAAAAATATGCTATAATAACACACGAATTTTGTAATAAGACACGATACAAGTAGAGCTTAAATGCCAACTGATACGATACATAAAAATGTATCGTTTTTTTGTCTTTAGGAGGTACTTATGGAACATACAAATTCATATTTAGTAACAGATAAACTTACATCATTAATGTGCAAGTATTCTATTCCCTGTGTTATTTCATTATTAGTAGCAGCGTTATATAACATAGTCGATCAGATATTCATCGCCAACGCCAGCTATTTAGGAGCCTATGGTAATGCCGCCAATACCGTTGTTTATCCTTTAACGATCGTTGCTTTAGCCTTTGCGGTAATGATTGGAGATGGGTGTTGTTCATATGTTAGTAT
>JALEVB010000191.1 GCA_022780745.1 Erysipelotrichaceae bacterium | reverse complement strand
CATCGAAAGATTATCTAATGTCTTAGAATGTGATATCGACAGTATCATTGAAGAAACTAATAGAATAAAGCCTATACTTGGCAATGTTAAGGCCGGATATGACCTTATCGCCCAACAGGATATTGAAGGATATGTAGAACTGGGAAAAGCTGATGCTCAAAAAGGTGATTATTTTCTAAGAGTAAAAGGGGATTCTATGGAAGGTTCTCATATCTATGATGGTGATCTTTTATATGTACAAATATGTAACGAAGTACCTTCAGGAAGTATCGCAGTCGTATTGGTTGGTGATGAAGCTACCGTAAAAAAAGTAAAATATAAAAATGATCTCATGATCTTGGAAGCTAGCAATCCTAAATACGAAGCCAGATATTTTACTGCCCAAGAAGTAGAAACAATACCCGTAAGGATCATTGGTATCGTAAGATTTGTTAGAACTGATTTTATATAATAAACAAGGCATGACTTTTGGTCATGCCTTTTTATTTAAATATTCAAGATATTCTTCTTTAGTCATAGCTGGTTTAAAGCTACTTATAATATCATCAGCAATACTATGATCATTTAAAATATCCATAACACTATTCGCAACGATCTTAGCAGTAGTAATATAAATCAGATATGGATCAGCTATCATCATGGTCTTACCATGGATAACCCCTTTAATACCACCATAACCAAACTGAATCGTTGGTTTAAAGCAACCAAGATCACCAATATCACCAGCCGCAATACTTTCTTCATCTTTGATGATATCTTCATCTTTGACATAATTAAGCATCTGTTTGTATACAACATCAGATAATTTCCTGCTTGGTACAAATGGTAGATATCCTGGTGTATCTTCAATATTGCAAGTAGCACCAATAGCTTTAGCACAGCATATAGCTGCATTGCTATATAAATTATTTAAAACTGTTAATGTTTCACTATTAAATGAACGGATATAGCTTTCATATTCAACGATCTCTGGTATTGAATTAACCGTTTCTCCTCCACTTATAAGTCTGCCATGAACTCGATTCTTATCTTCATCTTTAAATGTTTCTCTTAACATACCTTGAGCACTTTGAAATAAAGCAAAGGCATTTAAAGCATTAACACCTAAATGTGGCAATACAGCTGCGTGGCTAGCTTTGCCAATAAAGGTATATTTCTTATAAATAAAACCTGCCAATCTGGAATTGATACCATACTGATAATCATTACCCATCGCATGTAGATGTATACATAGATCTACATCGTCAAAGATACCCTCTGTTAGCATATTTACCTTGCCACCAATATATCTGATCTTTCCATCTTTGATCAGTGATTGACGATAAGCGATATCCGTAAATTCTTCCGCCGGACAAAAATAGATACTTACTTTGCCCATGCCATCTTTTATTACTTCTTTTAATGCCAATAAAGCATTAACCATGATCGTACATTGGGTGCTATGACCACAGCTATGTGCAGCACTGCTATCATTTAAATTAGCACATGGATGTCCTACAGTTGGAATAGCGTCCATCTCAGCAATTAGTCCAATATGTGGATAACCACTACCAATAGATACTTTAAAGCCTGTTAAACAGTATTCCTGTTCGATTTCAAAGCCTTTTTCTTTTAAGTAATCAATTAATATCTCTTTAGTCTTAAACTCCTTATAACCAAGTTCTGGATGTTTAAACAAATTATCACCCAAAGCAATAATTTCATCTGCATTACATTCTATAATTTCATCTATTCTTTTCATACCTATCTACCAAAACAACTCAGTTTCCTGAGTTGTTTCTTTCTAATATATTTAAATCTTCTAAAAAATAATTATTATATAAAGTATTATCCTTCAAATGTTCTATCAGCAAGCAGTTATCACCCTCACTAACAACACTCATACCCCTGGTATATTTACCATCAAGCTCAATATCAACCTGACATTTTCTAGTAATAAATAACTCCGGATGAAGCATATGCATAACAGGAACCAGATCAAATATCGGTGAAGAATCAACATTTCTTTTACGATTATACTCACTAAAGAAATTCAAGATATCATAACACAAATCATGAACTTTTCCCTGACCCTTTAAACCATCAATGATCTTATGACTAGTTGAACACTCAGCACATATTTCAATATCACTCATAATAACAGGAATACCAGATTTAAAAACAATATCAGCACTATGAGGATCCCCATAGAAATTAAATTCTGATCTCTTCAAAATATTCCCACTACTTCTAGAACCACCCATTAACGTAATGCATTCAATTTTATTTTTTAATTCAGGAAAGGTTTTAATAAACATTGCAATATTAGTTAATGGTGCTAAAGCAACAATCGTGATCTTATCATGTTCTAAAGCCATCTCTTTAATAAACTCAACAGCCTTAAGCTCAATAGGTTTAAGCTTACTAGAAGGCAATATAGGTCCATCTAAACCACTTTCACCATGAGCATCCTGTGGTTCAGGATCTAAAACCAAAGGGCTATCATACCCACAAGCAACCTTTTTATCAATATTTAAATAACTTAATACTCTACACAAATTATCAGTAACCCTTGGCATCAGATTATTACCACAAACAGTAGTAAAACCCAAAACATCTATTTCATCAGGATGAGCTAATAAGCTAAGAATAGCCATTATATCATCATGCCCAGGATCACAATCAACAATTACTTTTCTCATTATTTAGATTTTTCCTTACGATATTTCTGAACTGACAAGAAGATCATTGCTAGTAATACACAAATATAAGGAATAGTATTAACAAGATCACTAGGAAGATCTGTTAAAGCCAATCTATTAACGATACCTTGAGCAAAGGCAAAGATAACAGTTGTCAAAATAACAACCAAGAAGTTACCCTGACCAACAGCATTAGCTGCAATACCTGTCCATCCACGAGAAGCAGTCATATTATTAGAGAAGATAGACATATAACCCATAGATAGATAAGCACCACCTAAAGCAGCTAATATACAAGAAATAATAATAGCTATAAGTCTAACTTTTTCAACCTTAATACCAACTGATTCAGCTGCATGTTCATCCAAACCACAAGCCTTCATTCTTAAACCAAATGGTGTCTTATAAACTAAAATATAAAGCAAAATAGCCAAAACAACACAAACATAAGTCAAGAAATAATGACCAGAAATAATTTCACCTAAAATAGGAATATCTTTGATAATAGGAATATTCACAGTAGGTAAAACCTTAGAAGGTAAAGTAGCAGTCGTACCCTTAGTACCAGTCCATAATACTAATAACCAGATAGAAAAATCTGTTGCAAATAAGTTTAAGGCAATACCAATCATAATAGGATCAGCTTTCATCTTCATACTAAAGAAAGCAATAACCAAAGCCATGATCAATCCAACTATAATTACAACCAGTAAACCAACCCATGCACTACCACTTAAAGCACTAAAATAAACACCAAACAAAGCTCCAAAGATCATAATACCTTCAACTGCAATATTAGGAATACCAGCAAGTGAAGCAACATATGCACTCATAGAAGCAAATAATAGAGGAACACCAACACGTATTACAATGAATATGAATGATGCACTAAAGAAAGATGATAAAATATTATTAGCCATTCTTCTGTTCCTCCTTTAATAATTGTTTGTCTCTCCACTTTCTCAAGAAATACTGAGAAGAGATCAATAATGTAACGATAACTTCAACAATTGAAATCATACTAATATCAATAACTGGATTACTATTAGCCAACAATTGAGCACCAGCTCTTAAATAACTAATACCAAATGAAGCAAGCAATACACCAAGAGGATGATTCTTACCAATATTAGCAATCAAGGCACCAGTAAATCCTAAACCAGGAAGTGTAGACCAATTAAACTTACGATACAAACCAAGCAATTCAACTGAACTACCCATACCACCAATAAATCCTGCCAAAAAGTGAACAGCCATAAATAGACCAAAAGCTCCCATACCAGAATATCTGGCAAAACTCTTATTACTACCAGTCATTCTAATTGAATATCCTAATTTAGTCTTAAACATTAAGATATAAACAAGTATTACCATGATAAGTGCTAAGATAATACCACTATGAACCTGGGTCTTAGGAATAATATTACTCAATTTAGCACTAGCAATAAAATCAGCACTAGCTGTACCAGTAATACCAGAAATAGCTAAATGATTCAATACAAACCAATAACCAATACCAAATAAGATATTATTTAACATTAGGGAAATAACCATTTCATCAGCATTGAATTTAGCCTTCAAATAACCCGGAATCAAGGCAATCAAGCCACCAAAGATACCAGCGGCAATAATACATATAGCTGAATCCAAAAAGCCATTACCCGTCATAAAAGTCTCATTAATAGCGAAATATGTACAAACAACACCACTAATATAGAAAACACCTTCCGTACTTAAATTAAATAATCCTGTTCTAAAATATAATGCTGTAGCTAAACCAGCAAAACACAAAGGAACCATCTTAACAAGTACATAACCAAAATACAATTTACTCTTTACTGGATATGTTAATAACTTAATAAAAGTATCAACAGGTTCTGGTGCAACAAAACATAAAACAATAAATGTAATAACTAATGCAACCAAAACAGAAGCAACGATTCTTAAGAATTCAAAAGGTCCATCGTTAGTCCAAGAAAACTTACGCTTCGTAACAACATTTTCTTCTTTATTAGTCATAACATGCCCTCCTGATTTCTTCTTCACTTTGTCTCTTAACACCTAGCATATATAAACCAAGTTCACTTTCCGTTACACCCTTTAATGAATCAAAGTAAGCAACGATTTCCCCTTGTTCCATAACAACTAAGCGATCAGACAAAGCCAATACTTCATTTAGATCCGCACTAACAAGCAAGATACCCTTGCCATTATTACGCATTTCAATTAATTCTTTATGAATATAATCAGCTGAACCAATATCAATACCACGTGTAGGCTGTTCAGCAATCATTAACTTAGGATCTGTACTCCATTCTCTGGCAACTACTACCTTTTGAATATTACCACCAGATAATGCACCAACTTTTTCTTTCTCACTCATCGTCTTGATACTAAAACGATCAATTAGCTCTAAAGCATTATTCTTGATACTTTTAGCCTTAATAAAGAACTTGCCACTAAATTTATCTCTTTCATAAGTAGTAGAAATCAGATTATCCTGAATACTCTCTTTAGCAGCACATCCATCAACCATACGATCTTCTGGAATATATGACATACCAGCCTTACGCTTTTGACTAATACTCATATTTGAAACGTCATTGCCACATATACTGATCTTACCATTTTGAATAGGCATCAAACCAGTTAATGTTTTAATAAGCTCTTCCTGACCATTACCCTGAACACCAGCAATACCTAAGATTTCACCAGCTTTAATTGAAAAATTGATATTCTTCAATTTTTCAACACCAGCACCATCTTTATGATCAATATTGCGTACATCCAAAATAAGCTCATGATTTTCACTATCACGACGATAACCATCATAATTAGTCTCAAGCTTACGTCCAATGATCAATTCTGTTAACTTATCAATAGTAATATCCTTAGCATCATAAGTACCCTTACTTACACCCTTACGAATAACGGATATTCTATCAGAAATCTGTAATACTTCATTTAACTTATGAGAAATAAAGACGATAGTATGTCCCATTTCTTTAAACTTGATCAACTGTTCAAATAACTGATCAGTCTCTTGTGGAGTTAATACTGCGGTAGGTTCATCCAAGATAATAATTTCTGCGTTACGATACAAAGTCTTCAAAATTTCAACTTTCTGTTTAGCAGAAACGGTTAGATCAGCTACTTTCTGTGTTACATCAATATCGAAGTTATACTTCTTAACCAATTCTTGTGTAACTCTAACTGCCTCATTCTTATCAATAAATGCTCCCTTGGTTGGTTCATTACCTAATACAATATTCTGTGCAACTGTAAATGAAGGGATTAACATAAAGTGCTGATGAACCATTCCAATTCCATGATTAATAGCTTCCATGGAATTTTGATAATGAACTTCTTCGCCCTTATGATAGATCTTACCCAAAGTTTGCTTCTCAATCGCAAAAATAATCTTCATCAAAGTTGACTTACCGGCACCATTTTCACCAACGATAGAATGAATTTCGCCTTTTTTAAATTCAATATTAATATCTTTGTTAGCTACAGTACCATTAGAATAAATCTTGGTAATATCTTCTAATTTTAAAATGATGTCTTCCATTATACCACCTCTAAATTTAAACAAAGAATGCTCCATCACAAGATGGAGCATTCAAAAGATCCAAATATCGATACTATTTCTTGCCGTATTGATTATAGTATTGCTCAAATACACCTGGTTCAGTTAATTCATCAACAACAACTGTTTCACCAGTAGCAACTTTTTCAGCGAATGAATTAACGATAGCTAATTCATCTTCTGTCATATTTGCTTTATAGTAATCATTTTCAGATAAACCTACTGCATTTTCAGCATATCCTAAAACTTCCTGAGTTCCAAATGGAGCTGTTCCATTGATGATCTTTTCAACTGCATCAGCAATTGCAACGTCACATCTCTTTTCAGCAGAAGTTAAAATTGTAGCCTGTAATTCAGGTTTAGCACTCATAGATACCCATTGGTCAGTATCAACACCGATTGCCCAAACACCTGGATTTTCACTAACAGCTTCAAATACACCATTACCAGAACCACCAGCACAACCCCAGATAACATCAGCACCTTCGTTGATCATACCTTGAGCTTGTTCTTTAGCAGTTGCAGGGTCAGTATAGCTACCTACATAAGTAATAATAACTTGGATATCAGGGTTAACATCAGCTGCACCTTGAATATATCCAGCCATGAATTGGTTCATACCAGCATTGTTTTGACCAACAACACCACCGATGATACCACTTTGAGACTTAACAGCAGCAACTAAACCAGCAAAATAACCAATCTGGTTAGAAGCATAAGTAATACCATAAACGTTGTCTAAAGAGTTAGCAGCAGCATCACTATAGTCAAAGTTTAAATATTTAATGTCTGGATATTGAGCAGCAACTGCTAACATAGCAGCTTCATATTGCCAGTTACCAGAAACGATAATATCATAACCTTCTTCAGCAGCTTGCATATTAGCTGGTTCCCAGTCAGCTTCATCGTCACCCATTTCAATAACGTTAACTTCAATAGCATCACCTAAACGTTCTTTTAAAACGTTTGCAGCATTAGCAGTAACATCCATATAAGATTGGTCGCCAATGTGAGGTAATAAAATTGCAACACGAGTTACTTCTGATGCAGTGTCTTCTGTAGTAGTTGGTTCATCTGTAGAAGTACCACTGTTTGATGAGCTACATGCAGCTAAGCCAAATACTAAAGCTACACTTAGCAATAAACTTAATAGTTTTTTCATTTCTTTTCCTCTCCTAAATGTTTTTACATTTTATATTGTCAATTAGATCGTCTCTAATTTACAACCATAGATAATTAAACTGGAATTAGAACTAATTGCTATTGCCCCTTTGCTGATGCTTGAAGGAACTATAAAAACATCATTTCCAATTTCTACATTAATTAAACCATTTTTTGCGGATAATATCAATGTAAAATTACAATAAATTTCTTTTAAATTTTTTTGGAAAACGACATTGATATTATTTCTACCATCACATTCATAAACCATCACTTTTTCATTATCAAATCTGATACCCAGATAATTAGTATAAGACTTAACACCCACTCTAATTTCCATATCGCCATCATACTTACCACTAATGACCATACTCTTTAATGAAGCATTAACACTGCCAAAAGTAACAGTATCATTATTAATATGTAAACCACGATCCAGATATGCACGACCATGCTTTGTCGTACAGCCCATGATTTCTTTTGTATTATTACCTACATAATTTAAACCCCAATATTCATAACCTAGTTTAGTAAAATCCATTTCATAATCACTAGTATTATCAATACTCATTTCATGAATAATAAAACTATCATGCAAGATACGCTTA
>JALEVB010000144.1 GCA_022780745.1 Erysipelotrichaceae bacterium | reverse complement strand
CGGTGAAACTATTCGTAGTATTGAACCATATTATCTGATCTTTCATTGGTCTTGCTGGTATGTATATGGATATTGCACAAAGCGTCATGACTATCGTTTGTTCAAGTTAAATAGAATGATTGGAATAAGTATTGGTAATAACTTTAATAAACGAGAAGTTAGTTTACCTATATTTGATAATAAAGAAGTATCTTTTGTTAATGATAAATATCTAACAGATATGATAAATGATATTAAATAAGAGGAGCTACTAACTCCTCTTTTACATTTCGAGCATATTATCTAATACATAGATACTTACAAAATATAATATCGTACTTTGAATTAATGAAATAAGTGCTGTTGGTAAAATTGGTCCTGTTATTTGTAGAATATTACCAATAGTGTTATATAAACCAAATATCGCAATTATTTTTACAAAGGCATATCTTAATATATTATTAATAACAATTAATGCTACATAAGCTACAATAGCCCATATTGCTTTATGTTTTCTTGTAAATTTAGTTTGAATGATCGTTAATACTGTAAACCCAACAGTAATAAAAGATATTATAAAGATAATTATTGCTAAAATACCTTCATAAAAATAAACAGTAGATACTAATTGGGATAATGCTTCTAATAAAAATGATAACTGTTCCAAGACACTATTTTCCATAATAGAAAACATTAATACAATCAAACCAAATCCTAAGAATAATATTACAAATGATATTATGATCCAGATGATTCCAGCAAAGATCTTACCCAATAACAACTCATGTGAACTTAATGGTAATGTCATTGTCAGATAACCTTTATTACTATACATGGATTTATAAAAATTATAGAAGATCGTTACAAAGTTTAATAAGATCATCGCCCATACCAGTAATAGTAATAAAAACATTGGGATAAACACTATATTTTGTGGTATAAATGGTAATATTATACAGGTAATTAAATATACAACATATTCTATGATATAGATACGATAGTTTTGTAAGATATCATACTTAATAACATTTAGCATTTGAATACCTCCCTAAAGATTTCATCTATTGATTTACCATGATTGCTTCTTAATTTTTCTGCATCTTCATGGACAATTAATTCACCATTTTTTATGAATATAATTTCATCAAATATTTTTTCAATATCTGCTATCAGATGAGTAGAAAACAATACTAAACTATCTTCATCATAATTCTCTAGAATTACATTCATAATTAGATCTCTAGCCGCAGGATCTACTCCCCCTATTGGTTCATCTAAAATATAAATCTTTGCTTTTCTGCTCATCACTAAAGCTAATTGCACTTTTTCTTTTGTGCCTTTTGACATTTCTGATATTTTTTTGTCATAAGGTATTTCTAGACGATTCAAGATATTAGAACATTTTGTTACATCAAAATCCTTATAAACACCACTAAATAATGATATAACATCACTTACCTTCATCCAGTCTGGTATATATTCACAATCAGGCAGATAAGAAATAATACTCTTAGTATATTTATCTGCTTTATGACCATCAATTAATACTTCACCCTTATAATCTTTTAATAAACCATTAATAATTTTAATCAATGTCGTCTTACCACTACCATTAGGACCTAATAGACCTACGATCTTTCCTTTAGTTAAAGTAAGAGATAGATCCTTGATAGCTTCTTGTTTTCCATATGATTTACTTAAATTATTAATTACAATAATTTCATTGCTCATCTTTTGTAACCTCCTTGATCAATTCTAAGATTTCATCTTTGCTATAGCCAATTTCTTTAATATTATTTAAATATTCATAAGTTGTTTCTAGTGCCAGATGTTTTTTTATATCTTTTATTTTTTCATCATCAATACTAATAAATCTGCCAAGGGTTCTTTCAGATTTCATTAACCCTTCTCTTTCCAGTTCACTTAAGGCTTTTTGTACTGTGTTAGGATTAACACCATAATAAAGTGCCAGTTCTCTAACTGAACTTACTTTGTCTTTTTCATGCAGTTTGCCCGCAGCGATCTGCTTCTTGATATCCTGCATGATCTGCAGATAAATAGGTACATTATCTTTAAAATCTACACTCATATTTACCTCCTTGTATTAATACAATAATACAGTAATACAATTATGTCAATAAAAAACGTATCTTATGATACGCTAAATAAATAATTCAATGATATAAGCTACGATACAGGCAACAACAGCGACCGTTATCAAACCTTTTTCTTTATATGCTAAATATAAAGCTACGATACATCCTGCAATAGAACTAGCAAAATGCGTGGTTGAATTAAAGATAGCTGGAAAAGTCATAGCTCCTAATACTGCATATGGAACATAATATAGAAAAGATTTGATATAAATATTATGTATTTCTTTTTGAAAGATGGTTATTGGAAGCATTCTTATCAAATATGTTACCAATGCCATTATGATCATATAAATATATATCTTATTCATGGTTTTCTTCCTTTATTGGTTTTAAATATGCCATTATTCCTGCACTTATCATGGTACAAATAATAATGATAAAACCTGATCCTATCGTAATATACTGATTGATATAGTTTAAAATAATACTAATAATTACAGCTATCAAGATAACGATCTTAACATTATTATCTTTTTTAGCTACAGGAATGATGATAGCTAAAAACATACCATAGATAGCTAATCCTAAAGCATTCTGTAATTTATATGGCAATAAGCCAGATGCTACACATCCTGCAAATGTACCTGATGTCCACCCTATGATAGGTAAGATCATCAAACCTAGAAAATACGCTCTTGATACCTTTTGTTTCTGATTAGAACTAACTGCAAATATTTCATCAGTTATACCAAAAGATAAGATCATTCTATCTAATGTTTTCCAGTTTTTATCAACTTTTTGTGATAATGATAAAGACATTAAGGCATATCTTAAATTAATGATCAGCTGCGTTAATGCCATTTCTATATATGCACCATCTACGACAAATAATGGTAATCCTGCAAACTGCCCTGCACTTGTTAAATTAGTAAGTGATACTAATACCGCAATATGGGTTGGTATATTTAAACTAACTGCCATTATTCCAAAAGTAAATGACACTGGAAAATAACCTAACGCTATTGGTATACCATCTTTTAGTCCATTTTTTAAATTCTCTATACTTTTCATTTTTACACCTGTTTTTTAGTATACTACCAAATAAGATAAAAGTCATATTAGTAATAAAAATATGATATTTATTATAAATATCTAAATCTTGCTTATTTAAGCCATTTATTTAACATGACATTTTGGGTAATTATACAGTATTTTATTGACTTTTTTCCTTATATTTTATATTATTATTAAGCAATTGCTCATTTTTTGTATAAAAACTGGAGGTGTATGTTATGAAGAGAACTTATCAACCGAGCAAAAGAAAACACCAAAAGACTCATGGCTTTAGAGCCCGCATGAGCACAGTAGGAGGACGTAAGGTTCTAGCTAGACGCCGTGCTAAAGGTAGAAAGACATTGTCAGCTTAAAGAAGTCACTTATTGGTGACTTTTTTTCTCAATTTTTATAAATATGAATAAAGAAAAAAGAATAAGAAAAAACGAAGAATTTCAAGCAATTATTGCCAAAAAACATTCTAGTGCCAATCGTTGTTTTATCATCTATTATGATCTTAAGAAACAAGATAATGCTAGAGTTGGCATATCCGTATCAAAAAAATTGGGCAAAGCCGTACAAAGAAACAAAATCAAACGACAGCTTAGAATGATGATTAGTGAAACTATTGACTTTAATACTTTTAATTATGATCTAATCGTTATTGTAAGAAAGAACTTTTTAGACAATACTTATGATATAAATAAAAATATCTTGGAAAAACTTGTTAAAAAAGTTACAATTAAATAGATTAGATTATAGGAGAAAATTAATGAAAAAAAATCGTAAAAAGTTATTAATGTTACTTCTATTCATCGGTGTACTACTAATGTTAACAGGTTGTACTTCTCCAACTGATGAGAGTGGTCACATTATCCAAATAACCACTGATACTACTTTTAAATCTATCTTTAGTGATGAAAGCTGGTTTAGTGCCTTATTTGTTTATCCATTATCACAAGCTATCAACCATTTAGCTCCTAGTATTGGTGTTCTTGGAGCTGTTGCTTTAGTTACATTTATTGTACAGGGCGTTATTTTACTATTCACTTTAAAATCAACAATTCAAACACAACAAATGCAATTAATTCAACCTGAGATCAATAAGATCCAAAGGAAATATGAAGGTAAAAATGATGATGCTTCTAAGATGCGTCAGGCACAGGAACTTCAGAATCTTTATAAGAAATATGGAATTAATCCTTTTGGTACAATTTTAATTACCTTTATTCAATTCCCTATTATTATTGCAATGTATCAGGCAGTACAAAGATCATACGCTGTTACTACTGGTAGTGTTAACTTCTTAGGTGCATCTATTAGTATGGAAACTACTCCTTGGTATGGTATTACTCATGGAGAATTCATGTATGCTGTAATCTTTGTTTTAATGGGTGTTTGTCAGTTAGTATCAATGATGTTACCACAATGGATCGCTAAAGATAAAGAAAGAAAAGAAGCTGCAAAACATCATAGAAAACCAAATTACCAGGCTAATCCTATGGGTAATTCAATGTATATGATGATGATTCCTATTCTTGTATTATCTATTATGTGGCCTAGTGCAATGACTGTTTATTGGACTATTAGTTCATTTATTAATATTTTAAAGACATTATTAGTACAATATGTATTTATTAATAAAGCAGAAAAGAAAGTTGGTTAATTAAATGTTAAGTACTTATACAGCTAAAAATTTAGATGATGCTTTAAGAGAAGCATGTATAAAAAAAGATTGTCGTATTGATGAATTAACATACAATGTCTTAGAAGAAAATAAAGGTTTCTTAGGAATTGGTTCATCAGTAAAAATTGAAGCATATTGTTTAAATGATGTTAAAGAATTCTTATTTGATTATTTAGGAAATTTCTTTACTAATGCTAATATCGAATGTTCAGTAGAGATCTTCCAGAAAGATGATTCATTTACAATTATGTTAGATGCTGAAAACAATGCTGTATTAATTGGTAAGAATGGTAAAACATTACAAGCAATCAATACTGTTGTTAAGTCTGCTGTTAATTCTGAATTTAAACGCAAATTTAAGATCCTTGTAGACATCAATAACTACAAACAGGAAAGATACTCTAAACTAAAATCAATGGCTATCAGAATCGCTAAAAATGTATCTAGAACAAAAGTAGATGCATCACTAGATCCTATGAGTAATGATGAAAGAAAAGTTATCCACCAGGCTTTAGCAAACTTCAAACACATTAAAACTGAAAGTGAAGGCGAAGGCTTAAACAGACATCTTGTAATCAAATACGTTGATCACAAAGAAGAAGTAAGTGAATAATAAAAATTAATATTAATAAAAAGGTTGTATTTCATTGAAGTACAACTTTTTATTTGCTTATTATAAAAAACGCTAGGTATCAATACACGAAATATTGGCAAAAACGCAAAGTACTAAAACGTACTTATAAACCAATTCTCTTGTATTATAAATCTTAAGAATATCTCATTTATATATCTAATAAAACATGGTAGTTTTCAACAATCAAACATTGTGAATTAATTAGAGTTTTCCACAATTTTGTGCAAAAGTTATCCACAATTAACAAATCCTTTACATTTTTCATTTTCACATGACATTTCTGTTGAAAACTTTTATTAATTTACAACCTATAAATTCTTCAACATAGTTTTACACATTCCACAATTGGCACTTTTCCACATATGTGGATTTTGTTGAAAAGTGTTTAAAATGCTTTATTTAAGCTATATTTTTATCCACATGCGATGTTATCAACTTTTATGATATCTTGAGTTTTCCATCTTTTCCACATGTGGACTATTTGTTAATAACTTTCCCACAGTTTTTCCACAATGAAATTTTGTTTAAAACGGTGGAAAACTCTAAATAATCCTATATTTAAGCCTTTTTAATAATGTTGATAACTGTGTATAACTTTTTGTGGATAAATTTTCTTATTTATTTTTCCACAATTTGATAGTAACATAAACTTACATTAATTTAAAAAGGTGGAAAATTATGAGTCTAGATGTAACTTTATTTAATAAAGATATCTGGATGAAGGTTATAAATGCTTTAAAAGATGCAAACCTTGTTGAAGAAGTAACAATCAATAGTTTTTATCTTGATGCATATATTTATGAACTAAATGAACATAAATGCATCATTTGCTGTTCGTCTATCGTGGCGAAATCCGTTATTAACTCTCATTCAGTTTATATAAAAAATGAAATAGAGAATATCGTTGGATTAACTGATATTACTCTTGAAATATTACAGGAAATGGAATTACCTTCAAAAACTGTTACTACGATCATAGATAATAATGAAGTAGAAGAATTAAGTGAAAATTTTGAAGGAACTCCTGTAAATAAAAACTTAACATTTGATAATTTTATTGTAGGTAAATGTAATAAAGAGAGTCATGCTGCTGCTTTAGCGTGTGCGATATCTCCTGGTAAGTTTTTTAATCCGGTATTTATCTATGGTAATTCTGGTTTAGGTAAGACACACTTGCTTTCGGCGATAGCTAATTATATCAATGCTAAAGATCCTAGTGCTAAAGTCTTTTATATTGGTACTTCACGCTTTGTAGAAATGGTATCAGAATATATTAAAAATAAAAGAATTGAAGCATTTAAGAAATATATGTATCAGCTGGATGTCTTATTGATAGATGATATTCAATTCTTGGCTGATAAAGAAAAGATGCAGGAAATATTCTTTACGATCTTTAATGAATTAGTTAATAATCGTAAACAGATATGTATCGCATCCGATCGTTTGCCACAGGATATCAAAGGATTGGAAGATCGTCTAATTACCAGATTCTCTTCTGGTTTATCTGTAGGTATCGATTCTCCAGAATTTGAAACTAGTGTTGCAATGCTTAAGAGTAAATTAAGTGATTCTATTTACTCTGATGCTAGTTTTGATGAAGATGTTTTCTCATTTATCGCCAGCAACTTTTCTCGTAATGTAAGAGATCTTGAGGGTGCATTAAATCGTGTTATTTTCTACGCTATTCAATTTCAACAGGATGGTGGAAGGATCAAGCTTGAAACTGCGATGGCAGCATTAAAAGGACAGACTGAAGCAACAGAGTATAAATCTAATGTTACTGCTAAAAAGATAACTAATTGTGTTGCTGAATATTATGGACTTACAAGACAGCAGATCGTTAGTAAAACCAGAACTGGTCCTATTGCCAAGGCTAGACATATATCAATATATCTATGTCGAAAACTACTTGATCTATCTTATATCAAAATAGGTGAGGAATTTGGTGGAAGAGATCATTCAACGATCATTTCTTCTTGTACCAAGGTGGAAAAACTTATTAAAACTGATCAGTATTATGCTAAGGCAATTAGTGAGATTGAAAAGTTAATAACAGGGTAATCCACAATTATCAACTTTTATTCAACAATTTAAAATGTTAAAATATACGAGTATTATGGGACTTTGGATAGTTTTCCACATTTTCCACAGTACTAATAATAATAAAACTATTAATATTATATAAAAACGAAAGGAAATATATATGAATTTTAAAATTTCTAAACGCATTTTCCTAAATGCTTTACAGTTAGTCGCTAGAGCTGTTTCTAGTAATTCACCAATTCCATCATTATCAGGTATTAAATTAGATATTGAAAATGATCGTATCATTCTTACTGGTAGTGATTCTGATATTTCTATCAAAAAAGAATTAATTAACGATGAAGATCTTAAACTAGATGTTATTCAAACAGGTAGTATGGTTATTGATAGTCGTTACTTATTAGAAATAGTTAAAAGAATAGATAGTGATATCGTTAACTTTGAATTGATCGACGGCTTATTAATCAGAATATCTGGTAATGAAGCTGAATATCAGATCAATGGTATGCGTAGCAGTGATTATCCAGTTATTGATTTTAAAAAACCAGTTAATGAATTTAATATCGATGCTTATGCTTTATTAAAAGTCATTAATCAAACTTCTTATGCGACTAGTGAAAAAGAAAGTAGACCAGTATTATGTGGTGTTAATTTCAAATGTGAAAGCAATGTTGTGGAATGCGTTGCGACTGATAGTTATCGTTTAGCTCGTAAGTATTTCAATATTGAAAATGAATTGAAATTTAATGTTACGATTCCTAAGAAGAGTTTAAATGAGATCGCACATAGTATTGAAAAAGATAGTGTTATTAATGTAGCTATTGATGATAAGAAAGCTCAGTTCTTGATCGATAATACGATTATTCAAACAAGACTTATCGATGGTATCTATCCTGAAACTTCCCGTTTAATACCAACAGTATTTAAGAATGAATTGGTATGTGATAGCCGAGATATCTTAAACGCTATTGATAGAGCTAGTTTAATGCGTAGTGAAGGTGTATATTTTGTTCGTTTGACTGCTAGTAAAAATGGTATCATGATTTCTAGTAAATCTCAGGATGTAGGAAGTTATAGTGGTAATTTGAATGTTGAAAGCTGGAGTGGTGATGATCTAGATATTACTTTCAGTGGTAAATATGTTCAGGATGCTATTAGAACTTTAGAGTCTAGTAATGTATGTATTCGTTTTGCTGGCGATATGAAACCTTTCATTATTACTAGTTTAGATGATAAATCAGTTTTGCAACTTGTTTTACCGGTAAGAACTTACAATTAGTAAACCCCTTATACCTATATATCATTTTTGATATATAGGTATTTTTCGTTTAAAATTGGCCTTTATGAGTACTTTGTGGTATAATTATTTAGCGTTATTACGCATTATGAGGAGAAAATATGAACAATTTTCGTACTGATTACATTTTGCTTCAGCAGTTATTAAAAAAAGAAGATATTGTTAGTACTGGTGGTGAAGCTAAAATGATCATCCAGGAAGGATTAGTTAGCGTTAATGGTGTTGTGGAGACTAGAAGGGGTAGAAAACTTTATAGTGGAGATGTTGTTGAAGCTAATGGGAAAAAGATTGTAGTTAAATGATAATTAAAGAAGTTCATCTTAGAAATTTTAGAAATTACATTGATCAGGTTATTAGATTTGATGATGGTTTAAATATTATTGTTGGGAAAAATGCTCAGGGTAAAACTAATATTCTGGAGAGTTTAGTTTTATTGTCAACTACCAGATCTTTTAGAGATGTTGACGATTATGAAATGGTTAGACATGGTGAGAGTTTTGGTGATGTTGAGGGTGTTTTTTTTGATGATAGTTTAAATCGTTTGAAAGTTATTATTTCTAATAAGGGTAAGACATTGATGCTTAATCGTAGTATTTTTAATCGTACTAGTGATTTTATTGGTTTGCTTAATGTTGTTATCTTTGATCCTAGTAATATTAGTTTCTTTGATGAATCTCCTGGTTTTAGAAGAAGGGCTATTGATATTGAAATAGCCAAGGTTGATAAGCGTTATGTTCTGGCTTTGAATGCTTATAATAAGCTTTTAAAGGAGCGTAATACTTATCTTAAGAATGATAATGCTGATATAGCTTATTTGAAGGCTTTAGAGCAGCAAATGATCGATTATGAGTTATTAGTTATTGATAGAAGAAATAAGCTTTGTGAGTGTTTAAATGATGGTTTTAGCTCATTATTTAATAAGCTTAGTAATAGTAATGATAATATTCGTATTGAATATAATTCATGTGTAGCTATTGATGATAAATTAAAACAGAATCTGGAAGATATGTATGAAAGATCAAGAAATAAAGATATCTTCTACAAATTAACTAATAATGGAATACATCGTGATGACTTTGTTTTCTATTTTAATGAACATAAAATAGAAACAATAGCATCACAAGGTCAGAAAAGATTAACTATAATTGTCTTTAAATTAAAATTAATTGACTATATTTATAAAATAACTAAAAAGAAACCTGTCTTATTATTAGATGATATCTTAAGTGAACTAGATAATGAGAAACAATACTTATTATTAAAGAATATACCAAGAGATATTCAGACAATAATAACAACAACTAATATCAGTAAGACTTTAAATAATCTGAAATTTAAAGTAATAAATATTGAAAAAGGAACAGTCAAGGGGAGGGTAAACAATGAGTGAATATGATGAAAAAGTAGACCATTCTTATGGTGATAATGATATTCAGGTATTAGAAGGATTAGAAGCCGTTAGAAAAAGACCAGGAATGTATATTGCTTCAACATCAGCTAAAGGATTACACCATCTGGTATGGGAAATCGTTGATAATGGTATCGATGAAGCACTAGCTGGTTATGCAGATACTATCATCGTAACTGTTGATAAAGATAATGTAGTAACGGTTGAAGATAATGGTCGAGGAATGCCTACTGGTATTCATGAAAAAACTGGTATCTCGACTGTTGAAACTATTTTTACGGTACTACATGCTGGTGGTAAATTTGGAGGAGGAGCATATAAGGTATCTGGTGGATTACATGGTGTTGGTGCATCAGTAGTTAATGCTTTAAGTGAATGGCTGGAAGTAACTGTTTATAACAATGAAAAAGTTCATTTTGTTAGATTTGAAAATGGTGGTCATCCAGTATCTCCATTAAAACAAATAGGTACATGTGATAAAGATAAACATGGATCAGTAGTAAGATTTAAAGCTGATCCTACGATATTTACAGAAACGACCGTATATAATCATAATACTTTAAGAGAAAGATTAAGACAGATAGCTTTTCTTAATAAAGGTATTAAGATCATTTTTAATGATGAAAGAGAAGAAAACAAACATCATGAAGAATTCCATTATATTGGTGGTTTAAAAGAATATGTAGCTTTCTTAAATAAAGAAAAAACACCTATTCATGAAGATATTATCTATTGTGAGGGAGTAGAAGATAATATTCAGGTTGAAATAGCTATGCAATATAATGACAGCTATAATCCTAGTATTTATACTTTCTGTAATAATATCAATACTGGCGAAGGTGGAACTCATGAAGAAGGTTTTAGATTAGCCTTAGGTAGAGTTATTAATGCTTATGCTAAAGATAATAACTTATTAAAGAAAGATGATGAAAACTTATCTAGTGAAGATGTTAGAGAAGGTTTAACAGCTATTATTTCTGTTAAGCATCCAGATCCTCAATATGAAGGACAAACCAAAACAAAATTAGGTAATAGTGAAGTAAGAAAAATCGTTTCTAATATTTTTGGTGAACAGTTACAAAGATTCTTATTAGAAAATCCTAATGAAGCTAAATTAATTATTGAAAAAGCTACTTTAGCTTCTAAAGCAAGATTAGCTGCTAAAAAAGCTAGAGAACTTACCAGAAGAAAAAGTCCATTAGAAGTTGGTAATCTGCCTGGTAAATTAGCAGATTGTTCAAGTAAAGAAGCAGAGATCTGTGAAATCTATATCGTCGAAGGAGATTCTGCCGGTGGTAGTGCAAAGCAGGGAAGAAACAGTAAATTCCAGGCGATATTACCACTTAGAGGTAAGATCTTGAATGTTGAAAAAGCAAGATTGCATCGTATATTTGATAATAATGAAATCAGAAGTATGATCACAGCATTTGGCTGTGGTGTTGGTGAAGAAGTTGATACTAGTAAGCTTAGATATCATAAGATCGTTATCATGACCGATGCCGATGTTGATGGTGCTCATATTAGAACTTTATTATTAACATTCTTATATCGTTATTTAAGACCAGTTATTGAACAGGGGTATGTATATATAGCTCAGCCACCTTTATATAAAGTACAAAAAGGTAATTTGATCAGATATGCATATACAGATCCACAGTTAGAAGCTATCAAAGCTGAATTAGGTGATCGTTTAAATATTCAAAGATATAAAGGTTTAGGTGAAATGAATCCTGAACAGTTGTGGGAGACAACAATGGATCCGGAAGCTAGAACGCTTATTAAAGTAACGATCGATGATGCGATCGAAGCTGATAGTGTATTTAGTATGTTAATGGGTGATGAAGTAGAACCAAGAAGAAACTTCATTATTGAAAATGCTCATTTTGTTAAGAATTTGGATATATAGGAGATAAAAGATGGAAGAAAAAGAATTTACAGCTGAAAATTTTAATCATGGTAATATCCAAACAACTGAATTAACAAGTGAAATGCGTAATTCTTTCTTGGATTATTCAATGTCAGTTATTGTTGCACGTGCTTTACCTGATATTAGAGATGGTATGAAACCAGTTCATCGTCGTATCTTATATGCGATGAATGATCTAGGTATCGTTGCTGAAAAACCACATAAGAAGTCAGCACGTATCGTTGGTGAAGTTATTGGTAAATATCACCCTCATGGTGATACAGCCGTATATGAGACTATGGTTAGAATGGCTCAGGATTTCAGTTATCGTTATCCTTTAGTTGATGGTCATGGTAACTTTGGTTCTGTTGATGGTGATGGCGCTGCAGCTATGCGTTATACAGAAGCTAGATTATCAAAGATTTCTAATGAATTATTAAGAGATATTCAAAAAGAAACTGTTGATTGGATGGATAACTATGATGGAGAAGAAAAAGAACCAGTAGTATTACCTTGTAAGTTTCCTAACTTATTGGTCAATGGTACAACAGGTATTGCGGTTGGCATGGCTACCAACATGCCTCCACATAATTTGAATGAAGCAGTAGACGCTATTATTGCCATAATGGAAAATCCTGATATTTCTGTTATGGAATTAATGGATAATTATATTAGTGGTCCAGATTTTCCTACTGGTGGCTATATTCTAGGTAGATCAGGAATCAAACAGGCTTATGAAACTGGTAAGGGTACGATCATCACTCGTGCTAAGACACATGTTGAGACTTTAAGTAATGGTAAACCTGTTATTTATGTTGATGAGATTCCTTATATGGTCAATAAGGCTCAACTGGTTGAAAAGATTGCTCAATTATCTAGAGATAGAGAAATTGAAGGTATTACTGATCTTAGAGATGAATCTAACTTAAATGGTATAAAGATCGTTATTGAACTTAGAAAAGATGTTCAGCCAGAAGTAATATTAAATCAGTTATATCGTTTAACATCGATGCAGACAACTTTTGGTGTTAATAATGTCGTATTAGTAAATAACGCTCCTAAGTTAGTTGGATTAAAAGAATTATTACAAAGATATGTTGATCATCAGGTTGATGTAACAGTAAGAAAAACAAAATATGAATTAAATAAAGCCAAAGATCGTGCTCATATCTTAGAAGGATTAAGAATAGCTATCGATCATGTTGATGAGATCATTGAAATCGTTAAAACATCAAGAGATATTAATGAAGCATGTAATACTTTGATGGATAGATTTGGACTTAGTGAGATCCAGGCTAGAGCTATCCTTGATATGCAGATCAAGCGATTAACAGGTCTAGAAAGAGATAAGATCGAAGAGGAATATCGTCAGTTAGTTGCTTTAATTAAAGATTTGGAAGATATCTTAGCTAATTATTCAAGAATAGTTGAAATTATCAAAAATGATCTGATTGAAGTTAAGAATAAATATGGTGATAATCGAAGAACACAAATCATTGAAGCTGATATCGAAATGGAAGATGAAGATCTAATACCAGTAGAAGATATTACTATTACTATGACAACTAATGGTTATATCAAACGTATTACCAGTGATACTTACCGTGTTCAAAATCGTGGTGGTAAAGGTATTAAAGGTATGACAATTAATGAAGATGATGTTATTTATCAGTTCATTAACATGGTATCTCATGATTATCTGATGATATTTACTAATTTTGGTAAAGTATATCGTATCAAAGGATATCAGGTTCCATCATCTGGTAGAACATCTAAGGGTATACCTATTGTTAATTTATTGAATTTAGATAAGAATGAAAAGGTAAAAGCTTTGGTTCCTATTACTAGAGATGAACATAACTTTAAATACTTATTCTTTGTAACTAAGAATGGTTTAGTAAAACGTGTACCATTATGTGAATTTGACAATATCAGACAATCTGGTAAGATTGCGATCACATTAAAAGATGAAGATGAATTATTCATGGTTAAACCTACGACTGGTGATGATGAAATCATTATTGCAGGCGCTAATGGCAAGGCTGTTCGTTTCAATGAAAATGATGTTCGTGAAATGGGAAGAAACGCTATTGGTATCAAAGGATTTAATATCGATGGCAGTGAAGTAGTAGGTGTAGCTACTGATAATGAAGGTAAACTGATATTATCTATTACTGAAAATGGTTATGGTAAAAAATCAGAATTAGAGGAATATCGTTTAACTAGCCGTGGTGCTAAGGGTGTTAAGACAATTAATATTACTGAAAAGAATGGTAAGCTGGTATCATTATTAGCTGTTAATGGTGATGAAGATTGTATGATCATTACTAGTGATGGTCTGGTAATCAGAATCTCATTAAAACAGGTATCTGTATATAAACGTCAGACCCAAGGTGTAAAACTAATCAGTCTTCAAGATGATAGTAAAGTATCTACTGTTGCATTAGTATATGAAAATCCTAATGACAAAGAAGATACAATAGAGGAAGAAGAAAGTACTGAAAAATAAATATTTAACAGCCACAGTAGTTTAAACTGCTGTGGCTGTTTCTATAGTTTATATGATAATATAAAGCAGATATAATAGTTTTTAGGTGGTTAATAATCTGAAAATAAATTAAGATTTTTTGAAGTGATAAAACTTGAACGGAGCGCATAGTACCCCCTTTCCCCCAAAAACGGGAGGTTAAGCAGGTGATGCTTCTGATTCTTCAGAGACTGGGTGAAGTAACTCAAGAATTTGTTCAGTTGTAAAGCCGACAGATTTTAATTGCTTAACAGACTGTTTGAAGTTGTTAGAGATATAGTTGATTCGCAGTTCAACAGGTGTTTCTATATCTGCTAAATCTGTAGGACTGAATACTTCGCCAGTAGACAACATGTGATAGATTGCGACCAGAATCTTTCTGGCAATCGCAATATAAGCACGTTTCTTACCTCTACGCTTTCTGATCTTATCGAATTTGATTGCGTAATAAGGATTATCCTTGCATTTGACAGCTGCGTGAGCGATTTCAACCAGACAAGGTTTCAGATAGACACCAGCTTTAGAAATGCGAACAGATTTCTTCTTTCCTGCAGATTCATTCTGGGAAGGAGAAAGACCAGCCCATTTCGATAAGCGATGATGATTTGAGAATTGGGACATGTCGATTCCAATCTCAGAGATGACTGTGATTGCAGATTTTCTTGAAACACCAGGGATCGTACAAAGCAGATCAATGTAGTCCTGATAAGGCTCAACCATCTGTTCAATCAATGCATTCATTTTGTCTTTGAGACTTTCAAGATATTCCATGTGTTCTTCAACGATCTTGATTCTTGATTTTTGAACTGAGTTCAGATCAGTACCATAAGCGGCTTCAAGGATATCTTCTTTTGAAGCTTTGCATCGTCCATGAATTTTGGAAAGAATGTCTTCGTCAGAATAAGAATCATTTGATAAAATGAGGTTGATGATAGAGGAAGCAGATTTGCCAAAAACATCGGAGAAAACCAGATCAACTTTACAGTTGCCTACAGTCAGAGCGTTTTGGTAACGATTCTTCTCTGAAGAAGTCATGCAGACAATCTTGTAAAGATAACGAGTGAGTTCTCTAAGAACACGAAAATCTTTGGAAGGAATGAAACTGCTTCTAACAATGCCAAGTTTAAAAAGATCAGCGATCCATTTGGCATCTTTCTTGTCATCTTTCTCGCCTTTAATGGCTCTGACCCATTTCGGATTGGCAACGACGACATTGGAGATGTGATTCTCCAATGCATTGTATACAGGGATATAATACTTGCCGGTACTCTCCATGCATACATTGTGGCAGTCATTTGAAATCAGCCAATCACGGAATTGAATCAAAGAGTTCTGATAAGTCGAGAATCTTTTACGGATGTATTTGGGTGTGATGGAAGTAGAGTCGCAGATGACAGCGACGATAAAAGATTTGTGCACATCGACACCACAAGCTTTTTGATAGATAACTTGCATAAATAAAAGCTCCTTTCTATGGTGAAGGAGCTGCAGTGACTGTACCATCAACACTAATGAAGATGATTAGTCAATGATTAATCTGCTGTCTTAAAAGAACCACTCAGGTGTGCTTGAAACGATGATACTTGCACTGGTTATTATGCTGCTTTGAACTGAATGAGATGCAGTAATCTGCAACTCACCTCCACGTGCTTTGTAGTGTGAGCTCCTTCAGGTACAACATAAAAGAAAAAAATAAGAAATCAAGGCATTTTCATACCTATGTGTGCCTTGTAGAAAGGAATGTTTGGTTATTATATAAAGATAAATCATGATATGACGAAGGAACACTATATATCCTTTGTGGCGATGATATCAGCTGATTCTATCAGGATTCAGAAGTTTTATCCGGAGATGGCATGTGAAACCTATATCAGAAAAGATGGTATAAGATGGATAACGTGCTACTGCAACAGACATGGATTATATCTTTATGATTTAAAGAAAATGGGAGTGATTTGATGGCTATCTGGAATCCATGGCGCGGATGTATCCGTTATAGTGAAGGCTGTAAATACTGCTATATACATATGGGAGATATGAAAAGAGGAATAGATACAGCGAATATCATAAAGACAAAAGATTTTGATAAACCGGTTGTCAGAAACAGAAATGGCAGCTATAAAATGAAGAGTGGTCTTGTCAATCTGTGTTTTTCAAGTGACTTTTTTATTGATAAAGCGGATAAATGGCGCCATGAATGCTGGAAAATGATTAAGGAAAGAGATGACTGCATTTTTCTTTTTCTGACAAAGCGCATTGATCGTTTTTATGATTGCATACCAGATGACTGGGGTGAAGGTTATGAAAATGTTGTAATATGCTGTACGGTTGAGAATCAGAAGAATGCCGATTATCGTCTGAGTATTTTTAAAGATGCACCAATCAGACATAAATGTATTATTCTTCAGCCGCTGATTGAAGAAGTATCTATTGATAATTATCTTGATGGGATTGATCTTGTGGTAGCTGGTGGTGAATCTAATAATCATGCAAGACCTTTAAATTATGACTGGGTCTTAAAAATACGTGAATCATGTATCAGGCATAATGTGGATTTTGAATTTAGACAGTGTGGAACATATACGGTCAAGGATGATAAGATGTATAAAATACCGGTGAATAAGCTGATGGCGCAGGCTGTGAAGGCAGGAATCAATTATTCTGCAAACAGAAGAATCAGATTTTATAATTATAAATAATTATTAAAATAACTCTAAATCGTAATAATATTTAATATTTTCAAGAAAAATGTAATAAAAAATGACGCATTTGGTCATATTATTTTAAATTACAAGTTTATATGGGTTATAATTTAATAAATATGATAGACTTCAGTGATGTAGTAATAGCTAATGGTACTGCAATAGTACTTTTGGTGATGATGCTTTTAAATATTAAAAAACCTATGAAGGCATCATTGCTTGATGAAAAGATATTTTATCTGATGGTTACTGCCACCATTTTTCAGTGTATAGTTGAAACCTTATCATTTTATATCGATGGTAATATAGCTCCAGGAATGAGAGAGATCAATTACTTAGTCAATACATTGCTTTATATCAACTGCATAATTTTTGCATATGAATGGACCTTATATGTCGATTTTAAAATATTCAATGACTATGATCGTCTAAAACGCATATATCCATATGTTGCGATTCCTGGTATCATAGTGGTTTTAGGTATAATCATCAATCGCTTCTATCCTTTGTTTTTCATAATTGATGCAAATAATACATATATAAGAACTAATCTTTTTGTTCTTCCTTTTCTGGTAGTTTATGGTTATATGATATATGGTGTAATCACAACTTATATAAACAAGAATAAGGTAAACAAATATTTCTTTATGCCAGTATTGCTGTTTATGGTGCCGGTATTTATTGGCAGTATGATCCAGTATTTCTGTTATGGAGTATCGCTGATATGGCTTGGTGCAGCTATCTCTTTATGTACTCTTCATTTCAGTATCCAGAATGAAATATCATATATTGATTCTTTATCTGGATTGTATACTCGTCAATATATGAATCTGTATATCAGAAATCAGATTAAGCATATCGGTTATGGATATAAACTCGGCGGTATTATGATGGATATCGATAGATTTAAGATGCTTAATGATAAATATGGTCATCTTGAAGGGGATAATGCAATCAGTAATGTCGGCAAAATTCTGCTTAATTCAATATCAGGCATGAATGCATTGGCATTCAGATACGCTGGAGATGAATTTATTATACTGATGATAGTAAATAAAGAAAGTGAGATTGTTGAAGCTATGAAAAAGATTGATGATGCGACAGAAGCTTTCAACAGTCATAATAAAAAACAGTATAAACTGTCATTCTCGATGGGTTACACTGTCTTTAAAGAGGATGTTGATACATTTGATGATTTCCTCAATCGCATTGATAATGAAATGTATCGTAATAAGCGAATGAATTAGAACTGATATTCAGTTCTTTTTATATAGTTCATGAGACATCTATATGCTGCCATAAGCTATCGCAATTGAGAGTACTGTGATCAAAAGACAAATGTGTTTTATAATCCATTGTCAATAATTGTAAATGCCACATTAACAGTTGAAGATTAGCGACACAATTCTCGTATATAACACATCTTTAGAATGTGGTTATAGATAGCTTTTTATGATAAACTAATAAAAAATAATAGGAGAATTCAGAATGTATACCAACAAAGAAACAATGATTAAAGATATTGAAAGCATTATGCACGATAAACGTTTGACTTATTGGCAAAGAACCGATCAGTTAGCTAAATATGCTGCTGGTATTTTGGATTATTCTAAAGATACTCCCATGGAGTTTTATGATTTAAGGGATAATGGTGAAATATGCGATCTTTCTGAAGGACCTGGTCCATATAGTGCCAGATATATCATTCCTGATTATGAGAAGTTTTTGAAAGAGGGTAG
>JALEVB010000136.1 GCA_022780745.1 Erysipelotrichaceae bacterium | reverse complement strand
TTATTACAAAAAACATTTAAAAAGACATAATTTATACCAAAATTTGCATTATTATTCATTTTCATATATAATAACTCCTTGTGAAAAGGAGGAACTAATGAATATTAGAAAAATAATTATTACTTTAATATTATCTTTTACTTGTTTTACTAGCTTTACCTTATTTTCACAAGAAGTTAAAGCTGATGAAACAAACACTACTATAACTTATGAAATTGAAGTTAATTCCATTGTTAATAACGAAGAAATCAAGAACTATATAATAAATTACTTAAATGAAAATAATACTACCATTGATATCAATGAAGTTGATATCAAAAACTCTAATCTAATTATTGATAAAATAGATACTAGTACTCTAGGAGATCATCTTGTTAATGCAAGTTTGTCTGTTATACCTTTAGCTACCAGTAAAGCATTGATTGCAAATACTTTATGTTTTAAACTAAACCTAAAAGTTATCGATAGTAAATCACCTGTCATCAAATTAAGTAAAGATGCAGTATTCTTAAAAATAGATGAAGAATTTGATCCCTGGACTTTACTAGAATATACCTATGATAATAGTAATATCTATCCTACAGTAAATATTATCAATAATACTGATACTACTATAGAAGGAGAATATTACTTTGTCGTATCTTCTTGTGATAGCTCAAACAATGAAACCAAAGTAACAGTACCAGTATATGTCTCAAACACCAATCTAGACCTATCAGAAGTCGAATTTTCAGGAGACAACATAAACTACATGCTAGAGCTAATCAATCTAAAACGCGCTGAAAATGGCCTAAACCCCTATGAACTAGGAGACAGTAATGCCCAATTAGCAACAGCAGTTAGAGTATACGAAGTAGTAACAAATAACTTGGATATATCACATCGCAGACCTGATGGATCACATTATAAAACAGCATTTGATGAATATGATGTTGAATACTATCGTGCTCCATTAGAAATACTAACCTATTCAGGTAATACGATCGAAGATAAACTAAACTGGTGGATGAACTCATCTGGTCATTCTTCCATTCTATTACAAAGCGATTACACCCATATTGCCTTAGCCAGTCTAAATGGCATGTGGTGCGGCATTGCATACTAGACATAATTAAATAAACAGTCGTTGACTTTATGCGACTGTTTTTTAATATTGTCTATTATTTTACTTTAGCCTTTTTTCTTACTATTTTTATTTATTCCTATTTTGATATAATTATACATAGTTATTAACCACAGTTTTACATCTTTTTATAGTATTAAAAAAAGGAGGAATTATGGACTTAAGAGTCAAAAAAACTCGCAAGAGTATAGTCGATGCATTTATCGAACTTCGCCAAATAAAACCCTTAGAAAAGATAACTGTAAAAGAATTAGCAAGTAAAGCCATGATTAATAAAGCAACATTCTATTTACACTATCAGGACATTTATGATCTAGAAGATTCTTTGGAAAGTGAACTAATTTCCTCAGTATTATCAAGTATCAGTGATAAAAATCTATATGTTGATAATCCTTTTCAATTTGAACTAGAACTAATGAATGCCATTAAAAAAGAAGGGCCAACATTTGAAATACTAACTAGTGGTAACAGATCAGCTCACTTTGTTATGCAGTTAGAAAAAGAATTAAAAAATTATATCTCACAAAATGATCCTAGCTTTAGTTCAGATGTAAAAAGAAATATTATGGTATCTTTTATCGTCTATGGTGCATACTATACCTATACTAATAATAAATATGATAAAGATATCCTAGCTAAGACATTATCAAAATTAACACAACAGGTAATAAAAACAGAATTATAAGATCCTTTGCAACAATATACAAAGGATCTTTTTATATCTAATCAATAGGAATCTGAATCTCTGTTAACCATTCACTTTCATCTTCTTTATTCCATATACCATCTATATAGCTTTCTCTAATTGGACCTATGATCTTATAACCATTATCTTCCACATACTTAAGAACGATCTCATAAGATGATGACAAGCTATTATACGCTCCCTTATGAAATATTGAAGCAACCTTAACCTTAGGCATTACCTTAAAATGAAACTGCTCCATATCATCCTTACACTGCGTAATAGCTTCACATAATTCAACTTCAATATCTTCTTCCTTATAACCAGCTTCGATATAATTAGTAAAACAATACTCTGGCAAAGCACAGACACAACCAGCTTTCTCCATCAGTTCACCCATCATAGGCATCTTATCAAACAAATTACTATAAGCATCGATTCTCGTACGCACATATGCAACCTTACACTGTTCTACTTCCTTGATCAAAACAGGAGATAATAATGATGATTTCTTTTTAGCTAGATAACCATCTAAAACCGCCACTTTCTTAGTTAATTCAGCTATTTTTTCTAAACATTCAGCCTTCTTTCTTAACATTATACTTTCTTCATCAACACCACTATTGATCATCATGATCTCTTCCAAAGTGAAACCAGCCTGCTTTAAAGCCTGTATCTGATGCAAGATAGCCATCTGA
>JALEVB010000089.1 GCA_022780745.1 Erysipelotrichaceae bacterium | reverse complement strand
CAAGGGAGGAATAGTTATGACAATTGAAATTATATTTTTAAGTTTTATTTTCTATAGTTTTATTGGCTGGCTATATGAATCAGCTTTAGTAACATATGTTCAAAAGCGTACCTTTATCAATCGTGGATTCTTTCTAGGCCCTTATTGTCCTATCTATGGTGCTGGTGCTGTCTTTTGTTATCTATTACTAAAAGATATTAGTAACCCTATCATATTATTTATTATGGCTGCTATAGTATGCTGTACTCTTGAATATTTTACCAGTTATGTCATGGAAAAATTATTCCATGCCAGATGGTGGGATTACTCTAAATTACCATTTAATATTAATGGTCGTGTCTGCTTAGCTGGAGCTATTATCTTTGGAGCTGGTGCAGAAGCAGTATGTCTATGGCTACAGCCTCATATCAATAATTTCTTATTAGGTATTAAGCCATTATATTTACAAATTATAGCTGTTATTGTTTTTGTTCTATTTGTTGTGGATGTAGTTACTACTATTATTATCTGGAATGATTTAAACAGCCACTTAAGTATTATTCATAATGCATTAGCAGATAAATCTAATCAGTATCTGGATGATCTGGCAGATAGATTAACTAATTCTATTAATTATATTGAAAAGAATAGAATTCGTATCAATATCAATGATCTTAATGTTGAGATCAAACAAAGAGAACTACGTTTCTTTAAATCTTTCCCATATATGAAATTAAAAGGCTTTGATAAACTAGAGTATATCCAGTTCAAAGATAAGATCAATAATCATATTGAAAATATCAAAAAACAAAAAGCCTATATCAATGATATCAATGACCGAAGATATTAATTATCTTCGGTTATTTTATCTATCAGTTTGTAATCTAAACCACTGATACCATATTTAAAACAAGTAGCTAAATCCTTGATTTATTCAATAATAGCTGTCTTTTTCTTCCGCTACATTGAAAATAGTTCATTATTATTTACCATATAAGTGACCTAAGTTGGTTGTAGTAAAGATACAGTTTGCAGATGGAATCTTTACTTATTTTTTCTTTCTATATAAAAAAGAACTAGTTCTTATAGTCAATAGATTCTTATCCGATTCAAAATAATGTCAATATGTTGGTTCTTGTAGGTACGGTTAAGACAAGCGATAGAATCATCAAAGAAATGATAGCTATAATTCAAAGTTACGGTAAAAATCCCCTAACTTTGAAATTTAAGGTTGATATTCGAATATGAATATGGCACTTTTATTTAAAAGTTACGGTAAAAGTTCCCTAAGTTTGAAATTTAAGGTAGTAAATCAAGTGTGGTTATATATAGGCCAATTATTATTCAATATATTGGTTCTTGTAGGTGCGGTTAAAATGAGTGATAGAATTATTTTAAGAGATGATGGTTTATAACTTATTTACAAAAAGTGTCATATATGACAAAAATTTTCAATGAGCTGAAGATGATGAAAATTACTAGAGATTGATTTTGTTGCAAATCTTGGAAGCAAAAGATATTATATTCAATCAGCATTTAGTATGCCGACCATTGAAAAGCAAATTCAAGAAAAAGCTTCTTTATTAAGTGTTGATGATTCGTTCAAGAAAATTGTCATAGTTAAAGATGTAATCAATGTAACTAGAGACGAAAATGTGATCACCACAATAATCATTTATGACTTCCTTTTAAACGAAGGCTCCCTAGAGCTATAAAATAGTATGATGGAAGAAAGATTAAAAGCAGATAGTATATGTGATATATTTACCTTTTAATCTCAATGACATCAATAACCGAAGATATTAATTATTATCTTCGGTCATTTTATCTATCAGCTTCTGATAAATATTATCCATGAACCACTGTTCAGTTACTTTATTTCTAATATCATCAATAGCTATCCATCCTATAGCACTATTTTCATCTTCTTTGATCCTAATATCTTGTTTATCATCAGCTTCAAAAAGATAGGTAATATTCAAATGCAGGTGACTAGATACATACTTGCCCTTTTTCATATGTCCATCAACACATAATACTTCTAAAGAAAAGATATTATCATCTAATAATCTTACCTTCTCAATACCACTTTCTTCTTTTATTTCCTTATATGCTACTGCTACTAAATCATCATTTCCATCAGCGTGTCCTCCAAGCCATGCCCATGAATGATATAAATTATGATAAGCCATCAGTACCTTATTATGATCGCTATTTAATATCCATGCAGACACTGTTAGATGGGCTTGTTCATTATCTCTAGTTAAGATATTAATACTATGATCTAAATAATATAATATCTGCTTACGATCATTTTCTTCTTGCATATTGAAACATTGATAATTTATTAACTGCTGTTTTAAGTTCATATTGATTTCCTTTATTAAATATTTTTACATTATTTTAACATTTTTTTAACTATTCAACGATAGTTTCCCTTTTTGTTTTATTCTTAAACTAGAAAGTAGAAAAATATGAAAATAACCTTAAAGAATATTTCAAAATCATTTAATAATAAAGAAGTTATCCACCCATGCAATATCGTAATTGAAGATGGTAAATTCACAACCTTATTAGGACCATCAGGATGTGGAAAGACAACTTTATTAAAAATCATTGCTGGATTAGAAACCTTTAAACAAATTAACATCGATTATCCTAAGATGATCAATATTGAAGAAAAACGATCTTTACCAATAGATTATATCTATGGTAAAAGCGGTCATTGTGTAGGCAGTGTCTGGTATCTTATTACCATCAACAATAAGAAGATCTTATATACTGGAGATTATATTGAAAATACTTTGGTATATAAATGTGACTTGATAAGAAATATTAGTGCTGATATGGCTATAATTGATTGTGCATATGGCTATAACAATGCTTCATACCAGCAATATTGTAAAACACTTGAAACTATTACTAATAAATTAAGTAATAATAGTATCTTATTCCCAGTACCAAAATCAGGAAGAGGCATCGAATTATTAAAATTATTTGATAAACTAAATGTCAATATATTCGCAGATGATAACTTTATTAATAGTCTAAGTATCGATCACTGGTACAATGATGCAATATTTAAACATCTTGTTACTAAGTATACAAATCAAAAAGGTATTATCTTTATTAGTGATCCTCAACTATTAAAAGAAGAAAGCTAAAGAATTGCTAATAAGATATTAGAAGAAAAAGGACATATCATCGTAACTGGTACCATTGATGAAAATACTTATGCATCAAAACTGATCAAAGAAAATAAAATGATGCAGTTAAGATATCTTGTACACCAGAATTATGACCAGTTCTTATTCTTAACATCCAACAACAATTTTAAACAAGCTATTGCTTTCCACAGTGCTAGCTTTGAATATCCTCAAACAATTGAATTCTAATACTAACCCAATCTTTATTCGATTGGGTTATTTTTACTATATAAATCAAAAGTTTAGTAGTATAATATAAATAATTATTTATAGGAATGAGAAATTATGAAAAAACTAAAAATATTTTTATTAACACTACTAATGGTAATAACATTATTGCCAGTAAATACAATAGCAGAAGGTGATACACTAGAACCTGATAACCCAGATGATTCTTTATTTGTTGCCGGCACCCCCGGCGAAGATGGTATTTATTTTTCTTCTGCTGCAACAGGTTCCACAGGCATTATCAATAGCAATGCCTCACTGATTTCAAGAAGAGAAGTAGAACCTGAACAGTTAGATTTATGTGTTTATCCTATTGATGGCTTTATTAAAATTCTACATATATACACCACCACCGATAAGACTACTCTTATTGTTCAAGGAAAAAATGGTGATTATAACTGGTCTTTTAGTAAAACATTTACTGAGATAGTTGAAGATAAAAACAACGTTACAATATACAAATCTGAAATCATTGAAGAGCTTAAAAATATCGAAGAACTTAAAAATATCGAAGATATTGATTTATCAAAGTGTAAGATATGGTTAGAAAAGGGTCAAGGTAATACTATTGGCGCTGTCCTTGCTGAAACCCATTATACAACCATTGATTCAGTTGCTATTGATATAGCCGCACCAGTGGTAAATGAAAAGCCAGCTTCGTCAGCTAAACACAATATAACAATAGATACTAAAATTTTTGATGTAACATGGAGCCCAGATGTTAATAATGATAAATTTGGATATTATACT
>JALEVB010000052.1 GCA_022780745.1 Erysipelotrichaceae bacterium | reverse complement strand
TCTAATGAGTAGAGGTTTAACTAAATCGCAGGCTACGGAAATGATCGTAATGGGCTTTTTGGAGCCATTTACAAGAGAATTGCCAATGGAATATGCAGTTGAGTTAAATCAGCTATTAAAACTTGATATGAGTGATTCTATTGGTTAAGTCGCATAATGCGACTTTTTTATATCTTATATAAAAATATGTTAAAATATCTAACATAAAGGAGTAAAGATCATGAATGAAGTAATTAAAAATATTGAAACAAGAAGAAGTGTAAGAAGCTACAAGAATGATCCAGTTAGTAAAGAAATTATCGAAAGTATATGTAAGGCTGGAACATTTGCCCCAAGTGCTCAAAACAAGCAGCCTAGTATCATATTAGCTATTACTAATAAAGACATGGTTGCACGTTTAGAGAAAATCAATGCTAAATATACTAATAATCCGGATGGACATCCTTTTTATGGTGCACCAGTAGTATTAGTAGTTTTAGCAAATAAAGATCATCCTAACTACATATATGATGGTACATGCGTAATGGAGAATTTATTATTAGCTAGTGCATCTTATGGATTAGGAAGCTGCTGGATCCATCGTGCCAAACAAACCTTTGAAGATGAAGAGGGTAAAAAGATCCTTAAAGAATTGAATATTGAAGGTAATTATGAAGGAATTGGTAATGTTATCTTAGGATATCCAAATACTGAAATTCCAGCGGCAAAACCTCGTAAAGAACCATATATTTATTATGTCGACTAAAGAACTAAGAGATGTTTATGATGAAAATCGTCAGATAATAGGGCAAAGCTATAATAGGATACTTGATAAAAATGAATATTATTTGTCTGTTGCTTGCTGTATTTTCAATCATAATAATGAAATGTTGATTCAAAAAAGGGCAAATAATAATGATGTCTTTGCCAATTTATGGGATATAAGTGTACAAGGCAAAGCAATAGCAAGTGAAGATAGCAAAATAGCTATGGCTAGAGAGATTAAGGAAGAAATAGGTCTGGATATTGATTTAAAAGATCATAGATGTCATATGAGTTTAAATTATGATTTTGGCTTTGTTGATGTATATTTACTAAATATGGATATTGATCTCGATCAGCTAGTTTTACAAAAAGAAGAAGTACAAGCAGTTAAATGGGCTAATATTGAAACAATTAAACAATTAATTGCTTGCAAGCAATTTGTACCGTATTATAATAGCTTTATAGATATATGTTTTGATGCTAAAGAGCACTATGGAACATTTTTAGATAGGTAATAAGATGAAAAAAACAACAAAGTATTCATTATTAACAGCTGCAGCTATTTCTGTAACAACAATTGCAGGACTTATTTATCATGGTAAAAGAAATGGAAAAGGACCATTTCAAAGTTTAAAGGATTATCCAAAGGATATTGAAAACATTACAAAGAATTATCCTTTGACACGTAATGGGGAAATAGTCTTCTATGGAGCTAGCAATTTCACTTACTGGCAACAGATGGAAAATGATATTCCAGCATATAAAGTACAAAATCATGGCTTTGGTGGAAGTACTGATAAGTTACTGATCAAACATGCTCAGGAATTATTATTTGACTATGATCCAAATATCGTATTTATTCAAACTGGTTCAAATGATTATGTTAATTTAAGTGGTAGTGATGAAAAGAAAGTACAAAAATGTATAGAAATAAAAAAAGCAATGTATGAGTATTTTCATGATAATTTACCAGATACTAAATTTGTTATCATGTCAGGATTATTATTACCAAAAAGAAGTGAATTTGTAAATTTAACTAATATGATCAATTCACAATTGAAACAGATATGTGAAGAATATGATTATCTATATTTTGTTGATGCCAGTGAAATGACTTATCAAAATGGTATATTTAAAGAAGAATTGTTCAAAGAAGATGGCATTCATTTAAATCACGATGGTCAATTGAAATGGTGTAATGATTATATAATTCCAATGATCGATCATTTAGTTGAGAAATATCATTTATATGATCTAAAGAAATAATTTTTGATAAAAATAAGAGGATTGAGTATCATACTCAATCCTTCTTTTTATAATTCATTGATAATAATATTGTTTTCACGATCAGGTCCAACTGATACTAATGAAATTCTGGTTTTTGTATATTCTTCGATGAATTTTAGATATTTTTTACAATTTGCTGGCAGATCATCATATTTTCTAACTTTTGTAATATCACACATCCAGCCGTCAAATTCTTTATAAATAGCTTTAGAATTGCCATAGTCTTTTAAGGAAGCAGGGATGTAGTCATATTGCTTACCGTTTACTTCATAACCAACTAATACTTTGATTTTTTCAATATCAGATAAGACGTCGATCTTTGTTATTACCAAATCAGTCAAACCATTGATAATAGCTGCCTGTTTTACAACACATAGATCTAACCATCCGCATCTTCTAGGTCTGCCTGTGGTTGCACCATATTCTGCACCAACTTTTCTGATATGTTCTCCCATATCATTTAATAATTCTGATACAAATGGTCCTTCACCAACACGAGTAGAATATGCTTTAACAACACCAATGATCGTATCTAGTTTTTTAGGAGATACACCAGCTCCTTCACATACACCAGCACTAGTAGGTGAGCTACTTGTTACATATGGATATGTTCCATAGTTGATATCTAACATATTTGCTTGTGCACCTTCAAATAAGACATTTTTATCAGCATCTAAGTATTTATTGACTAATTCAACTGAATCAGTGATCATAGGAAGTAATTTTTCTCTTACTACTTCAAATTTACTTACTAATTCATCATAATCAAATGGTTTTTCATCATATAATTTAATGATCTGTTCATTTTTGATCTTTAAAGTTGTAGCTAATCTTTCTTTGAAAATATCAAAGTCTACAAGATCACATACTCTTAAACCGATTCTAGTATATTTATCGGCATAACAAGGACCAATTCCTCGTTTTGTTGTACCAATTTTGTTATTTGCTAGTTTTTGTTCCTGAAGTTCATCTAATTTTACATGATAAGGCATGATCAAGTGAGCACGATCAGAAATTCTTAAATGATCACAATTTAATCCACGCTTATTTAATGTTTCGATTTCTTCTAATAATACAAAAGGATCTACTACGACTCCGGGACCAATAACACATATTGCATTTTGATTAAGGATACCTGAAGGCAATAAATGCAAGATAGTTTTTTCACCATTTACAACTACTGTATGTCCAGCATTATTACCGCCTTGGAAACGTACGACCATATCCATTTTTTCGCCTAAAACATCGACGATCTTACCTTTTCCTTCATCTCCCCATTGAGAACCTACTACTACATAACTTGACATATTTAATATATCTCCAATCCACCTAAATATAATAGCACACAAATATTAAATATCTATTCTATATTTTACTTTTTTTCATATTTTTTGTATACTTTATAGGTATTATGAAAGGAAAATATATCAATGAGTTGTAATCATGATTGTGCAAATTGTACTAGTAAAAATAGTGAAGGCTGCTTCTTAATTGAGCCACATAAAAATAGTACAATTAAAAAAAGAATAGGTATAGTATCAGGTAAAGGTGGTGTAGGCAAGAGTTTAGTTACCTCTTTATTAGCATGTGCTATGCAAAAAGAAGGATATAACAGTGCTATTTTAGATGGAGATATCACAGGTCCTAGTATTGGAAAAATGTTTGGTATTACTCAAAAAGCTTATGGTGATGATACAGCTATTTATCCTGCTGTTACTAGCACCAATATTCAGGTTATCAGTACTAATATGTTATTGGAATCTGATGAAGTTCCAGTAATCTGGAGAGGACCAGTTATTGCTGGAATGGTTAAACAGTTCTATACTGATGTAGTTTATCAGGATGTAGATTATCTGTTTATTGATATGCCTCCTGGAACAGGAGATGTACCATTAACGATATTCCAGTCAATACCATTAGATGGAATTATTATCATTACCAGTCCTCAAGATCTGGTTAGTATGATCGTAACTAAAGCTGTTAATATGGCTAAAGAGATGAATATCCCAGTATTAGGATTAATTGAAAACTATAGCTATGTAAAATGTGATCAATGTGATCATAAAATGTATATTTTTGGTGAAGGTAAAACTGATGAGTTAGCAGCTAAATTAGATCTAAAAGTACTAGCTAAATTACCTATTAAAACAGAAATTACTAAATTATGTGATATGGGTAAGGTTGAACTTGCTAGTATGGATGAACTAAATGATGTAGTAAAAGTATTAAAAGATTTATATTAATTCACTTATATTTCACTTAGCTTATATATAATAAAAAAGAGGATTAAGTATGGCAAAGATATTAATTGTTGATGATGAAGCACGTATTCGTGAAATGATCAAGAAATATGCTATATATGATGGTCATACTTGTGATGAAGCAGATAGTGGAGAAATGGCCATCGACTTAGCATTGAATAAAGATTATGACATAATTATTATGGATGTCATGATGGGTGAAGTCGATGGCTTTACTGCATGTAAAACGATCAAAAATAAAAAAGATGTACCAATAATTATGCTTACTGCATTAAATGAAGAATATGATAAGGTACATGGTTTTGAACTTGGAATTGATGATTATGTAGTTAAACCTTTTAGTACTAAAGAGCTTATGATGCGTATCAATGCGATATTAAAAAGATGTAATAAAGCTAATAATGCAGTATTTGAATATAAGGGTTTAAAAATTGATTATAATGCTCGCGTTGTTAGTGTTGATGGTAATCGTTTAAAGCTATCTTATAAAGAATATGAATTATTAATATATCTGATTAAAAATGAAAATATTGCTTTAACTAGAGAACAGATATTAGCTAATGTCTGGAATTATGATTTTTATGGTGATGATAGAACCTTAGATACGCATATTAAATTATTAAGAAAGAATCTTGGCATTTATGGTAATTGTATCGTAACCATTAGAGGGGTAGGATACCGCTTTGAAAAAAACCTGTAAATTACAAAATAAACTATTAATATATATCTTATGTTTTGTTATTGGTATCTTAGTAGTATTCTGGATATTTGAAGTAGCATTTCTTAGTCTTTTCTATGAAAATGTTAAGATCAGTGAAACTAAGAAAGTCGTTAATGACATTGTTGACCTATATGATAGTGATGAATTAGAAGATTTTATGCGTAGCATTGCCATTCAGAATGATATGTGTATTCGTATTATATCTGATTCTAAAGATATAATTACTTCTAGTGTATCTGGATGTAAGCTTAATAAGCTTAATTATAATGATATCTATTATTATACGATCAAAGCGGCTGGTAATAATGGTACTTTTATTGATCGTAATTATGAAAGATCATTATTTTTAAATTCTAAAAATCCTAATATCTTTTTGATTGAAAATAGTAATGTGGAGAATATTATCTATGTTCAATTGACTGATAATGGTCATATGATACTGGTTAATACCAATATCTCACCTTTAACATCGACTATCAAGACATTGCAGATGCAAATCATCGTTATTGGTATTATTGTTATTGGGGCAGCGATAGTATTAGCTTTATATATTAGTAAAAGAATCGTTAGACCTATTGAGAAAATCAATGAAGAGGCTAAAAAACTTGCTAGTGGTAAATATGATAATACTAGCAATAATGAATATTTGGAAGCTAACGATCTTAATAAGACTTTAAAAAAGGCTGCTATGGATATTTCTAAAGCCGATAAGGCCAAAAGAGATCTAATAGCTAATGTATCTCATGATTTAAGAACACCATTAACCATGATCAGTGGCTATGGCCAAATGATGATCGATCTGCCAAATGAAAAGACGGATGAAAATATCAAGGTTATCATTGATGAAGCAACCAGGTTAAATTATTTAGTAAATGATCTATTGGATTATGCAAAACTACAGGACAATAAGATCAAATTAAATATTCAAGAAATTAATATTTCTATGCTATTAGCAAATATCTATGATACTTATCATCATATCAATAACAAGCTTCATTTAGATCTGATCATGGAAGATGATCTTATGGTCAATTGTGATCCAAACAGAATTGAACAAGTTATTAAGAATTTTATTAATAATGCGATCAATTATGGCAATGATCAAAGAGTAGAATTAATATGTCGTAAGATTGATGACAAGATAATGGTAGCAGTTAAGGACTATGGAAAAGGTATAGATCCTCAAGATCTGCCATATATATGGGATAGATATTATAAAGTTGATAAGACACATGTAAGAAGTAATATTGGCAGTGGAATTGGTTTATCTATTGCTAAAGAAATACTTCAATTGCATAATATAGAATATGGTGTTGATTCTAAAGTAAATCAAGGAAGCATATTTTACTTTAAATTTAATAGTATTAAATAGATAGCTATGCTTAGATATGGAGCAAACTTTATGGTTTGTTCCTTTTTATTATGATAGACAATAGCGAACAAACTTGATAAAAATAATAATATCAAAAGCTGATAATAGTCTAGGATCAAAGCATAAATAGCTATTAGCTTGACATCACCAAAACCAATTAATTTAAATAATGACATGAATATACCAATTAATAGACAAAGTATTGCTGGATAAATATTGATATGATGGCTTAGACAAATCGATATTAAAATGATCAATAATGATAGATCTGATATTTCACCATATCTGATGTCCGTAATACTTATTATTAACAAACATAAAATATTAACTAGCATGAATATGTTTTGATAATTTAAATAGATGATAAAAAATATTATTATCTCCATAGTTATATCTTTTTTGATATCTATTTTCATATAATAAAATGGAAAGTTATGATAATTTTGAATATAGTATTGAAATAATAATGATGTAAACTTAGATGCTAATAAAATAATAAAAATAAGAAAAATAAAATTAATATTCATTTTGTCTGCTCCCTGGTATATAATAAATATGCGGGAAATTAGCTGATTCCTTGCATGAAGGAGAAAATAAAAATGTTAAAGATTATTGATCTACATAAGTCTTATGGTACTAAAGAAGTTATAAAAGGTTTAAATCTAGAAGTAGAAGATGGTAAGATCTATGGCTTTATTGGACATAATGGTTCTGGTAAAACAACTACTATCAAAGCTATATGTGGTATTCATACATTTGAAAAAGGGGATATATTGATCAATGGACTTTCTATCAAGGATAATGATATCGAATGTAAGAAGATCATGGCTTATATTCCTGATAATCCTGATTTATATGAAAATATGAAAGCTATTACTTATTTAAACTTTATAGCAAATATTTACCAGATGGATACTAATATAGCCAAAAGAAGGATCGAGTCTTTGGCTAAAGAGTTAGAAATCTATGATAATTTATCTGATCAGATAAAGTCATTAAGTCATGGTATGAAACAAAAGGTTGCCTTGATATCAGCTTTTATGCATGAGCCTAAATTACTGGTATTAGATGAACCTTTTGTAGGCTTAGATCCTAAAGCTAGTTTTATCTTAAAAAATAAAATGAAAGAATTATGTGATAGGGGTAGTTCTATATTCTTTAGTACACATGTATTAGAAGTTGCTGAAAAGCTATGTGATAAAGTAGCTATTTTAAAAGATGGTGTTATCATGCTTGAAGGTGATACGGATGATATTTTAGCACAAGGAAAATCATTAGAAGAATTATTTTTGGAGATGTAAGAGTATGAATAATATTATATATCTTATCAAAGCTAATATTATTAATGCCTTTGGTAATAAAGGAAAAGGTGGCTTGGCTTTAGTTTTCACTTTATTATTATTTGCTGGATTAATGGTATATTATAGCTTTATGTTGATGATGACTTTAGCATATGATCAGTATTATTTAGTTTTATATACAATGGCTTTAGCAGGTATTATGTTTCTTATTATCAATGATGTTATATTGGCAAAGGGATATTTGATTGGATTTAAAGACTATGATTTTCTGATGAGTTTACCTATTAGTAAAAAAGATATCTTTATTAGCAAGATGGGTAGTTTTTTGGTTCTTAGTCTGATCTATTTTGCTTCATTAGTTATTCCAAGTATGCTTGTTTATGGCATTATGGCTAATAAAGATTTAGTTTTTTATCTATTTATGATCATTGGTTTTGTTTTTCAACCTTTACTGGTAATGGCGCTTAGTGGGATCTTAGCATTAATTATTGAGAAGATATCAGGTCAAGGCAAATATCGTAATCTGATCAGTAATAGCTTAAATGTTATCTTCTTTATTATTGTAATGTTTTTTAGTCTTAAGATAAGCATGAATGCTAATAATATTGATTTTGGAGCTACTTTGATGCAGATAAAAGACTTGATGCAAAGGTATACTGTTCCTCTATATTTGTATATTAATGCCTGTAATACTGGTAATATTATTAATCTGATCATTAGTGTTGGTATCAATGTTATTGCTTTTGTTTTATTTATTGTTCTGTTTGATAAGATATTTATTCGTATCAATCAGGATAGTAAGATAGGGTTTAGTACTTCTAAATATGAATCTAAAAAGTTAGCTAATAATAGTATTTTAATTACTTTGATCAAGAAAGAGGCTAAAACGTTTTTTACTAATTTTCAATATGTATTTAACTTAAGTATTGGTACGATAATGATGATCATTGCAGCAGTTTATATGGTGATAAATAAAGACATACTGCATGAATATCTAAATATGTATTTGCCTGAATTTAGTGAAATGATCAAGTATGAGATATTACTGATCGTGGGTTTATTTAGTCAAATGGATTGTATATCTTGTGTTTCAATATCACTTGAAGGTAAAAATCTATGGATATTGAAAACTTTGCCTATAAAAGCTAAAGATGTGTTTATTGCTAAGATGGCTACTAATTTTTTGGTTATTGCTATACCAGGTTTGTTTACTTTATTATTAGTTTATTTAGTATTTAGCTTTGGTATATTGACGATAATATGTAGTATTATCTATGTTATATTAATGGCTATATTTGTTAGTATGTATGGTTTAGTAGTTAACCTTGCTTTTCCTAAATTAGTATGGGAAAAAGAAATTAGTGTCATTAAACAAAGTGCTTCTAGTTTGATCAGTATATTAACATTAATGGCTTTAAGTTTTGGTGTTATGCTGATATTTGGCTATTTTGGTAGTAGTATAGGTTATGATATTTGTTTTGTATTTATCGTTTTAGGATATCTATTAATGGATATAATTTTATATGTGATCTTAATAAAATGGGGTGTTAATAAATATATAGCTTTATCAATATAGATATTGTATAATTTTACTAAAGGTAGGTATAAAATATGAAAGATTTAAAAGGAACAAAAACAGAAAAGAATTTGTGGGAAGCTTTTGCAGGTGAGAGCCAGGCTAGAAACAAATATGATTATTTTGCTAGTAAGGCTAAAAAAGACGGTTATGAACAAATTGCTGAGTTTTTCTCTATGACTGCTGCTAATGAAAAGGAACATGCTAAACTTTGGTTTAAACTATTGCAAGGTGGATCTATCAAATCTACTACTGATAATTTATTACAGGCAGCTGAAGGTGAAAACTTTGAGTGGACTGATATGTATGAAAGAATGGCGAAAGAAGCTGAAGAAGAAGGTTTTGATGATATTGCTAAGACGATGCGTGGGGTTGCTGCAATTGAGAAGGAACATGAAGCTAGATATCGTAAATTATTAGCTAATATTGAAAATAATGAAGTATTTGTAAGAGTAGATGAGACAACATGGCAATGCCGTAACTGTGGTCACATCCATGTTGGAAAAGAAGCTCCTGATGTATGTCCAGTATGTGATCATAAACAAGCTTATTTTGAAATTGAAAGAACAAATTATTAAGATAATATAATAGGGGAAAATCATTGATTTTCCCCGTATTTATTTGGTACTCTAAATTTTAGTTTCATGTGATTGTTTATAATACTGATATTATTAGTAATAAATGTTTCGCCATCTGATTGGCATATAATATCTTCTTTTACTTTGATGTTTATTTTTTTGGCTTTATAGATATGAACATATTTTAGTTTATGAGCTTTACCCATAAAATACATTGGTAAATAATATAATAATTTATAAAATGGCAGATCATCGATTATGCAAATGTCAAATAGACCATCCTGGATATTAGCTTCTTTTAATGGAGCAACCCCATTACCATAATACTTGCCATTCATAATGGCTATTAGTAATGCTTTGCTTTTGATATTTTTATCATCTAGTGTTATTTCAAATTCAAATGGTTTTGGATTTAAGACACAGATAATTGCGCTAATAGCATATAGAAAAGGTTTAGGAATAATAGTTTTCTTAAGTAAACGACATACTAATTCATTTACAGTAGCATCAATACCCATGGTAGTACAATTTAAAAAATAATGATCGTTACATTTACCATAATCGATATTAATTTCTTTACCATTGATCGTATCAATGATCATATCTTTGATATCATATCGCTTAGAAATCATGCGATAGAAATCATTTCCTGTACCACATGGTATAATGGCCATAGAGCTATTTTTTAAGCCATTTAAGACATCAAAAGCACTACCGTCTCCTCCAATAGCATATATGGTCGTATCCGCGTCATATAAAGAAGCCAACTGTTTTCCATGATGAATATGATCTGTATATATTATTTCATGATCAATATGTTTTGATGATGCATATTGATGGATCATCTTTTCAATATCATGATTATGATAACTTCCAGCAGTAGGATTCAAAATAAATACATGTTTCATAAACTAACCCCAATATATGATATAATTATACAAGAAGAACAAAAAAATATGAAAAATTTTAGAGATAAACTATATAAAAAATTTAGTGCTACTCAAATATTTGTTTTAAGTTTCTGTATAATAATTTTATTAGGTAGCATTTTATTATCTTTACCCATATGTAATGATCTAAAGCCTGCACCATATCTAGATAATTTATTTACAGCAGCTAGCGCTACCTGTGTTACAGGATTAGTTACTTTAACAACAGCTACACAGTTTAATATGCTAGGACAGTTTATCATTATGTGTCTGATACAAGTAGGCGGATTGGGTTTAATGACCTTTATAGCCATTTTTTTGATAAGTATAAATCGTAAATTGAAATATCAGGAAAAACTGGCTTTACAGGGATATCTTAATAAAGATGATCTAAGCAACTTCAATCATTATCTGATCATGATATATAAATATACTTTTATTATTGAACTTGCCGGTGCTTTATTATTAATGATCAGATTTATTCCTGAATATGGCTATCCTAGAGGTATCTTTAATAGTATCTTTTTAAGTATTTCTGCATTTTGTAATGCGGGATTTGATACTATTGGTTCTACTAGCTTAGTAATTTATGCAACTGATTATTATATTAATATCATAATAATGGTTTTGATCATTTTAGGTGGTTTAGGTTTTATCGTATGGTTTGAAATAACTAATCTATATAAAACTCATAAATCATTGTCTTTACATACCAGGATCGTACTGATCACAACATTGTTATTAATAATATCTGGCACTGTTTTCTTCTTTATTTTTGAATATGATCATACTTTAGCTAATTATTCTTTATTTGATAAATTGTTTATTAGTTTATTTCAATCTATTACTTATCGTACTGCTGGCTTTGCTTCGATCGATTTTGCGGCAAGTTCTCGTGTTACTAAACTTATTGCTTGTTTCTATATGTTTATTGGCGGTTCTAGTGGTGGATGTGCTGGTGGTATAAAAACTACTACTATTGTTTTGATCATCATGTCGATCAAGACTTTGATAGTTAATGGGGGTAAACATTTTCATATCTTTAAAAAACAGATTGCTAATGATTTAATATATCGTTCATATGTCATATTTTCATTATATTTAGCAGTTATTATGATCGATAGTATTATCTTATTTACAAGCGAAACAATTGAAACAATGCCATTGTTATTTGAAATCTTTTCTGCATTAGGAACAGTAGGACTAACATGTTCAGTTACGACATCTTTGTCGATTGTCGGAAAGATCGTTATTATCTTTACAATGTTAATAGGTAGAGTTGGACCGATTTCAATATTATTGGTATTTTCAAAACAAAATGGTAAAGATATTATGTATCGTTACCCTAATGAAAGAGTATTGATTGGATAAAGGAAAGTAAAAATATGAAAAAAAGAACATTTGCAATATTGGGATTAGGAATCTTTGGTTCATCTATTGCCCAAGAATTATATCAAAGAAATTTTGAAGTTATCGCTATTGATACTGATATTGTCAAAGTAGATAAAATTGCTTCTATTGGTGTTAATGCTTATCAAGCAGATTTTACTAATGTTAATAGCTTAAAAGCTATTGGTATGGATGATGTTGATGTCGGCATCGTTGCTTCTGGCAGTCGTCTAGAAGACAGTGTTATGGCTATAATGAATCTAAAAGAATTAGGTGTTCCATTTGTTATGGCTAAAGCCAGAAATAATAAATATATGGAAGTATTACTTAAGGTTGGTGCTGATAAAGTTATCATACCTGAAAAAGAAATGGGACAAAGAGTAGCCAGACAATTGACATCTGAAAAAATCGTTGATTTATATGAAATAGATAAAGAATATAATGTTTATGAAATTAAAGCTCCAAATAACTTTATCAATAAGACATTAATGCAATTAGATCTAAGAAATAAATATGGTATGAATGTATTGGGTATTAGAGATCATATAACTGGAAGATTAAAAGTAAATATTAAACCTGATTATGTTATAAAGAACACAGATACTTTATTAGTTATTGCTCATGCTGATTTTTTAGATGTTTTAAAAAATGAATAGAGGTTGTCCTATATATGGGTCAATCTTTTTTTATGCTTTATTTATAATAAATGCAAGGTGAAAAGTATGTTAGATCTATTTACATTAAAATTATTTAATATTGTCGATGAACTGCGAGAAAAATCAAAAAAAGGATATAAATATATCCTCGATTGTAGAGACAACGAATACAAATATTATGTTACTTATGATCATGATCATAAAATAATGCACGATCAGCAAAAGCTGGATAAATTATTCCATAATATACTTTATTTTTCATTTCATGATGATCATATTGAAATTAAGAATAAATATAATGATGATATTATCATAATTGAAAAAGGAAAAGTATACTATAAATAATTATTTGATAACTTTAGGACGATACATCATCTCATTAACTGCATATATCGTTACAAATGCATCAGGATCAACAGAAGTTATATAGTTGATAAGTTTAATATATTCATTCTTATCAACAATGACATTTATCTCAATATTCATTTTATCTGAATAAGCACCATAAGCATGATATGTAGTAGCACCAGAGTGAAGATCATTTAAAATAAAATCCAAGATCTGCTGATACTTTTGGGAAATGATACAAACTCTTTTTTTGATGGTTGATCCAAATAAAAAATTATCTAAAACGATACCGCTAAAATAGGTAGCTAATATTGATATGATCATGGTTTTCATGTCATATACCAAGATGCTTGATATTGCTACTAACATCCCGGATAGTGCGATTCCTTTGCCAACTTCTAGATGAAAATACTTATTTAA
>JALEVB010000009.1 GCA_022780745.1 Erysipelotrichaceae bacterium | reverse complement strand
TGTTGCACCGACTTTGATCGTAGCTACACCATTAGTTAATTTACCTAAACGTTCCAAATACTTCTTCTTATCATAATCAGATAATGACTTATCTTCGATACGTGCTTTGATTTCATTTACTCTTTCTTCAACAGCAGTATTACTATCAGAACCACTTACTAGCGTAGTAGAATCTTTAGTAACGATGACTTTCTTGATCGTACCTAGATTTTCAATTTTAGCATCCTCTAGTTTCATATTTAGATCTTTGTTGTAGAATGTAGCATTACATAAGGCAGCAATATCCATTAGCACATCTTTCTGGTTATCACCAAAGCCTGGAGCTTTAGTACATACAACATTGAATGTTCCTCTTAATTTATTTAAGACAATAGTATTAATTACTTCGTTTTCAAAGTCTTCAGCAATTAATAATAAAGGTTTATTAGTCTGAACGATTTGTTCAAGTACTGGTAAGATCTCTTGTATCGTATTGATCTTTTGGTTAGTAACTAAGATGTATGGATTGTCCATTTCAACAGTCATCTTGTCACGATTAGTAGCCATATATGGGCTTACATAACCTTTATCATACTGCATACCTTCAGATACTTCTAGAACATCATCAAAGCTATTTGATTCAGCAACATTGATGATACCATCTTTACCAACTTTATCCATAGCTTTAGCGATCAACTCACCAATTTCCTTAGAACCGCTTGAAATAGTTGCTACACTAGCAATATCCTGACTAGTTTCTACTTTGCGAGAGTTCTTTAATAATTCTTTAGCAACTTCTTTGCTAGCGTATTCAATACCTTCTCTCATTAATACTGGATTATAACCGTTATCAACAGCTTTAATACCGGCATTGATCATATTTCTAGCTAAAACGGTAGCAGTAGTAGTACCATCACCAGCACCTTCATTAGTATTATTAGCAACTTCATATACTAATTTAGCACCCATGTTTTCAAATTTATCTTCTAACTCAATTTCTTTAGCAATTGTTACACCATCATTAGTAATTAGTGGTGAACCATAGCTTTTTTCTAGAACAACGTTTCTTCCTTTAGGACCAAGGGTAACACATACAGCATCAGCTAATGTATTAACACCTTTAAGCATGCTTTTTCTGGCATCATTTGAATATCTTATTTCTTTACTCATATTAGATCACTCCTATTCAATAACAGCTAAAATATCTTCTTCATCAATAACAATATATTCTATTTCATCAACAGTTACCTTAGTACCTGAATATTCTTTATAGACTACCTTGTCATTTACTTTAATATCTGATTCTACTTTATTGCCTAAAGCAATAACTGTAGCAACTGATGGAAGTTTTTTATTTTCAGTGGCTAAAATAATACCACTTGAAGTTTTATTTTCTTCCTCATATTTTTTTAATACAACTTGATTACGTAATGGTTTTAACATAAAATCACTCCTTTTAGCACTCACCATTTCCTTGTGCTATTATGTTATAACACTATGATTAGCACTTTGTCAACAAGAGTGCTAAACAAATTGTGTTATTTGTATAATCTATGTTAAAATCATAATAGAGGATAGGAAAATGAAAGTATTAGTAGCTTTGGATTCATTTAAGGGTTCTATCAATTCAAAAGAAGCTAATGAAGCTGTGAAAAAAGCTTTAGATGATCATGATGTAATATGTAAAGCTATTGGCGATGGTGGAGAAAATACCATGGAAGCAATAGCGGATAGTTTAAATGGCAATATTGAGCAGGTAGAGGTATGTGGTCCTTTAGATAATAAGATAATAGCTAGCTATGCTATCTGTAATGATCTAGCAGTTATTGAAATGGCTAAATGTGCTGGCATTACTTTATTAAGCAAAGATCAATTAGATCCATTATATACGACAACTTATGGCGTAGGACAAATGATATTGGATGCAATGGACAAAGGCTGTAGAGATTTTATTATTTGTATTGGAGGTAGCTGTACTAATGATGGTGGTATAGGTATGCTTAGTACTTTAGGATATGAATTTTTAGGCCGTGATCATAAGCCTGTTAGTTTGAATGCATTAGGTTTAAAAGACTTAGCATATATTATCGATAATCATGATAAGAGAATCGATAATTGTCATTTTGAAGTAGCTTGTGATGTTGATAATCCTTTATGTGGTATCAATGGTGCTTCATATGTTTTTGCTAGACAAAAAGGTGCCAGTGAAAAAGATATTGAAAATATGGATAAATGGTTAAAGAATTATGCTGATATTTGTGGCTATGATGATAGTTATCCAGGATGTGGAGCTGCAGGAGGCTTAGGGTTTGCATTAAAATATTTTTTGAATGCTAAACTTGAAAAGGGAATTGAAATTGTAATTGAAAAATTGAATATTGAAAATATTATCCAGACATGTGATGTTGTCATATGTGGAGAAGGAAAGATGGATAAACAGACATTAAGTGG
>JALEVB010000196.1 GCA_022780745.1 Erysipelotrichaceae bacterium | reverse complement strand
ATTGATCCTTTACAGATGAAACCATCATTGGAATCTAAAGTAATTGAGAATTTATTTACTGCTGGACAGATCAATGGTACTAGTGGTTATGAAGAGGCAGCTGGACAAGGTTTGATGGCTGGTATTAATGCGGTATTAAAGCTTAGAAACCAAGAGCCATTGATCTTGAATCGTAATGAGGCTTATATCGGCGTTTTAATAGATGATCTATGTACTAAGGGTACTAAGGAGCCTTATCGTTTATTGACTAGTAGAGCAGAGTTTAGGTTATTATTAAGACATGATAATGCTGATCAAAGATTATTAGAAAAAGGATATAAGATCGGTACTATTAGCGAAGAAAGATATCAGAAATATTTAGATAAGATGGCTAAATTAGCTTTTTATAAAGAACAATTGCAACAGATAAAAGTTAGCATCAAGGATGAAGCTAATGATTATCTGGAGTCTTTGGGTTATGAAAGACTTACGGATGGTATGAAAGCTTATGATTTAATTAAAAGACCATTGGTTAAAACTTATGAATTAGCTAAGTATTTAAATCTTGATATTGATGAGAGATTGGGTAAGCAGCTGGATATTGAAATTAAATATGCTGGTTATATTGAGAAAGAAGAAAGAGAAGCTAATCGCTTGAATAAGATGGATAAAGTAATCATTCCTGATGATATAGATTATGAACATATGCCTAATCTATCATTGGAGGGTAAACAGAAACTTGGTCAGATAAGACCTAGAACTATTGGACAGGCTTCTAGAATATCTGGGGTTAATCCTGCAGATATTGCAGTGTTGGCGATGATGCTTAAAAAGGGATAAATATGTATACTTTATTATGTTATAACAAATGTAGTACCTGTATGAAGGCTATTAAGTATCTTAATAATTTAGATATTAAATATGAGATAAGAGATATTAAGACTAATAATCCTAGTAAAGATGAATTAGAAATGCTGATTAGAAAGAGTAATTTAGATATTAATAAGTTTTTTAATACGTCTGGTGCTAAATATCGTGAATTGAATTTAAAAGAGAATTTAAAGAATATGAGTTATGATGAGAAACTTGATTTATTAGCAAGCGATGGTATGATAGTAAAACGTCCGATATTATATAATGATGATATTGTGATCGTTGGTAAAAAAGAAGATGAATATGATAGATTGGGGTAATTTATGAATTATAATGAAGTTGTTAGTAATGTGAAGATCTATGGGTTTGAAGAGTCAGTAATGGGTAGCAAGTATCCGATGGCCACTGATCTTTCTAAGCTTAATAGTGAAGTTACCAATACGGTTAGAAGATTGGCTATGAGTGGTCAAGGTGAAGGTCATGATAATTTTATGAATGGTATTATCGTGCAGTTTGACTTGACTTTTACTAATAAAGCATGGGTAGAAGCAGAGAGATATCATTTTATTGATTTTATCAGCAGTCAGTCAACAATGCATCGTATTACCAGATTTGATCTTGATAAGGCTTATATTGAATATGTTGATAGCCGTATGGTTGATATTATGAAAGAGAAAGTTAATGCTTATAATGAATTGATGGCTATTATCAAGACTAAACAGGAAAATGGTGAAGATGTTAGTGAGTTAAATGAAAAGGGTAAGAAGATGTACTTAGAAATATTATATTCTAATCCTTGTGGTTTCAAGTTATGTGCTAGAATGACAACTAATTATCGTCAATTAAAGACGATGTATAAACAAAGAAGAACTCATCGTTTACCAGAGTGGCAGGCTTTTTGTGACTGGTGTGAGACTTTGCCATATAGCGAGTTTATTACTTGCAAACAATGATCACAGTATTAAATACTGTGGTTTTTTTATCATATATCTTATAATATAAGAAAGATAATATAGAAAGAAGGTACTAATGTGAAAAGAATCTTTAGCTGGATAATTGTATGTTGTTTGTTAGCTGGTGTTTGTGGTTGTAGTACTAATATTAGTGCTGATAGTAAAGCTGAACAGGATCGTTTTGATGCGTTTATTGAAGAAGATGTAATTAGTAGTATTGAGAATGATTATATTAGTTATAAGATTTATTTTGAAAATCCTGAAGACTATGGCATTAATAGTGAAAATGTTGAGATCAGACTTGGTGAGTATAAAGATGAAGAGTCTTATCAGAGTATCGTTAGTGAATTACAGGATGTAAAGAAAGAGTTTGATAGTTTTAATTATAAATTGTTAACTGATGATCAAAAGGATATCTATGATGCTTATAAGTTTGATTTGGATAATAATATTAGTTATTATGATGAAAGTTATTATTATCTTGAGAATCAGTTTAGTACGATGTCTGGTATACATACGCAATTGCCTACTGTTTTTATCGAATTAAATATTCATGATAGAACGGATTTTGAAGAACTTATAACCTTGATGTATGATTGTAGACCTTATGTTCAAAGCTTGCTTGATTATACGCTTAAACAGGCTGAAAATGGCTTTATGATGATTAATTTTGATGAAGTTATTAGCTATTGTCAAAATATTGTTGATGAAGGTATGAATAGCTCAGTATTAGCATCTTTGATCAAAAAAGGTGAAGATGTTAATGTAGATGAAAAGCTGATAGAGGATCTAAAAGATGCATTTAGTAGTTCTTATCTAGGTGCTTATCAAGATATTATTGATACTTTAACAATGTTACAAGCTAATTATGATAATAATGAAAAAGGTTTATATTATTTAGAAAATGGTGCAGAGTATTATGCTTTACTGGCAAGAATGTATAGTGGAAATGAATATACGATCGAAGATATCGAAGATCTGATGTTAAATGCTTTTGAATATTATTATAATGACATGGTATCTATCTTAACCAGCAATGAACAGGTATATAAGATGTTATTTGAAAGTGAACCAGTAACTTCATTTACAACATATAATGAGATCATTGATTATCTAAATGGTGCTATTAAAGATGATTTCCCAGATGTAGGTACTATTGAATATGTTGCTAGTAGCATTGACCCTGCTATTGCAGTAGATGGTTTAGCAGCATATTATGCTATGCCAGCCATTGATTCTACTATGCCAGATTCTATTAAGGTAAATACATCAAGTGGATCTAGTAGTACTGATATGATAAGTACATATTCAACGGTAGCTCATGAAGGTATACCAGGTCATATGTATCAGACTAATTATGTATATCAACATTTTGATAATTTATATCAGAAGCTAAATAGCAGTATTGCTTATACGGAAGGTTATGCAACCTATGTTCAAAATTATGCTTATAAGTATTTAACTGATATTGATCAGGAATATTTACAGGTAGTTAAAGATAATGAACTGATCTCATATTTTATCATTGTCTTAGCTGATATTGGTATTCATTATTATGGTGATAGTATAGAGGATACTTTAGAGATGCTTAATGGCTATGGTTTTAGTTTAGATAGTGATAGTGTTAAACCATTATATCAGCAGCTACAAAACAATCCTGGTGCATTTATTCCATATTATGTAGGCTTTATTCAAATCGATAACTTAAAACAGAAGGCAATGAATGAACTAGGTAGCAAATATAGTGATAAAGCCTTCCATGAAGCTTTATTACATGGTGGTAATACTCCACTATTTATAACTGAAAGAAATATTGAAAAATTTATCAAAACAAGCAAGTAAATAAACTTGAATAATGTGAAGAAAAAAGAGAATTTCATATGAACTTGTTCATAGATAATTCTCTTTTTGTTATGACTGTTTAGCTTATTAAATAATCTTGTAGTATTTTAGAGCCTTTAAGATGCCATCATTATCTATGCTATCGCAGATATGATCAC
>JALEVB010000189.1 GCA_022780745.1 Erysipelotrichaceae bacterium | reverse complement strand
ATGATGACAGAAATCAAACAAGGAGGATTTTTGTTATATGAGTATTCTAAATGTAAAAGCGATACAGAAAATATATACTACCCGCTTTGGTGGAAACAAAGTAGAGGCACTAAAAAATGTATCATTTGGTGTGGAACAAGGCGAATATGTAGCTATCATGGGTGAATCAGGCTCTGGTAAAACAACTTTATTAAATATTCTGGCAGCTCTTGATAAACCTACATCTGGCTCTGTTATTCTAGATGGAAAAGATATTTCCAAGATCAAAGAATCACAGCTAGCATCCTTTAGACGTGATAATCTTGGATTTGTATTTCAGGAATTCAATCTTCTAGATACCTTTTCTTTAGAAGATAATATTTATCTGCCATTAGTACTTGCTGGTAAAAGTCATAAGGAAATGAAAGAACGCTTAAAGCCAATTGCAGCTACCCTTGGAATCACAGAAATTCTAAAAAAGTATCCATATGAAGTTTCTGGTGGACAAAAACAGCGTGCTGCAGTTGCTAGAGCACTTATCACCGATCCCAAATTAATACTAGCGGATGAACCTACTGGTGCCCTTGATTCTAAAGCAACAGACGAACTTCTTCGCCTATTCGCAAAAATCAATCAATCAGGTCAGACAATACTGATGGTAACCCACTCAATAAAGGCTGCAAGCCATGCTAGCCGTGTATTGTTTATTAAAGATGGTGAAGTATTCCATCAGATATATCGTGGTGATCATACCAACGAGCAATTATATCAGCTTATTTCTGATACCCTAACGATGCTGACAACAGGCGGTGATCGATAATGAGAGCAGAACTATATCCTAAGTTAGCATGGGATGGTATACGTAAGAATAAACGTTTCTATCTACCATATATCCTAACCTGCATAGGCATGATAATGATGTTCTATATTATCCATTATTTAGCCGCTATGCAAACCTTAAGTAATATGCCAGGCGGTGATGCCATGGAAGCGATACTAGGTTTTGGTTTTTGGGTCATAGTATTATTTGCTGCAATTTTTCTATTCTATACCAATTCCTTTTTAATGCGTAGACGACAAAAAGAATTTGGTTTATATAATATGCTAGGTATGGGCAAAAACCATCTAAGCATCTTACTATTTTGGGAAAATCTGATTCTTTTTATCATTTCCATGTTTCTTGGTTTACTTGGTGGTATCTTACTTTCAAAAATGGCAGAGCTGTTTTTGACTATGCTAATAGGTGGTGAAGTCACTTATACTTTACGTATCGATATGGAAGCCTTTAAGGATACCTGGATCATATTTGTATCTATTTTCCTTTTGATTTTTATCAAAGGTCTTTTTCAGATACGCACTTTGAGCGCTATTGCTTTGATCAAGAGTGAAAACTATGGTGAAAAACCTCCAAAAGCTAATTATTTATTGGGAATTGCTGGAATAATCATACTAGCTGTTGCATATTATATTGCCCTATCGATCAAAAGCCCATTAACTGCCTTATCATGGTTTTTCATTGCTGTTTGTATGGTTATTATTGCTACTTACTTGCTATTTATTTGCGGATCTGTAATGCTATGCAAACTCTTACAAAAGAACAAAAACTATTACTACAAGCCAAATCATTTTGTTTCTGTTTCTTCGATGGCATATCGTATGAAACGAAATGGTGCCGGGTTAGCTTCCATTTGTATTTTAAGTACGATGGTACTAGTCATTATGATGGGTTCTGGCAGTCTATATGTCGGAAAAGAGGATAGTCTAAATAATCGTTATCCTCATGATTTTACCATTAGTGTTGATTATCTTACAGAAGGTGATAGCCAGCTTTATAGTAAAGAAAAAGAAGATGCATTCTATGCTCAAATTGATAATGTACTAAATAATTTAAATGTTCCTATACAAAATAAAGAAACATCTCTAAGCACTAATGTAACTGGACTACTTTATAATGGAAAACTTATTCTAGATCCTTATACCGTAGATAGTGCCAATACTGATACAATGGAATATGTAACCCAGATATATCTTGTTTCCTTAGATGAATATAATCAAAGTATGGATACACAAAAAACACTAAATAACAATGAAGTATTCATTTATTGTGTTCGAAGGACCTATGATAACTCAACTATTACTCTATCAGATGGCACAACCTTAACGGTAAAAGAACAGCTTTCTAACATGATGAATACTGGAGAATCAGCTATGCTGATCATTCCTTCTGTATTTATCGTAACCAATGATATGGATAGTTTAGTTAAAAGCTTCAACAAGGAACTTGGCGATATGCCACAAAAGTATCTATGTCGATTAGAAAGCAGCTATTTGTTTGATACTGACTTATCAGATAAGCAACAGATAGAACTTGCACAAGAAATTCATAAGCAAATAATAGAACTAGATAGTTCAGATAATAGCCAATATTATAGCTACAGCATTGAATGCAAAGCACAAGAACGCGATGAATTCTATGGTACGTTTGGAGGAATATTCTTTCTAGGAATTTTCCTTTCTATCATCTTTTTATCAGCAACCGTTCTTATTATCTATTATAAACAGATAACAGAAGGATATGAAGACGAAGCAAGATTTGAAATCATGCGAAAAGTTGGTATGACAGCACAAGATATTCGTAATAGTATCAATTCTCAGATGCTAACTGTCTTTTTCTTGCCTCTAGCAATAGCAGCGATCCATACAGCATTCGCATTTTCTATCGTACAAAAACTACTAGCTATATTCAATTTATACAATACAACACTTTCATTAATGGTAACATTAGTTACGATCGTTATTTTCGGTATTTTCTATGGCATCGTATATAAGATCACTTCCAATGCCTACTATACCATCGTTAGTGGAAATAAAAAATGAATGAAGATGAAAAATTAACTGTTCCAAAACAAAATATACCAGTAACAAAATTATTATGTGCTATGATAATCACGATTTCTATGACTATGATCACACTACTTGCAATATGTTCTGGAATATTTCTTACTATAATATCCTGTATCAGAACAATAACAGATAAGATCATCCAAGTATTAGATACATAAATATATTATTCCCATCTATTCTACATATTCTAGAAAAGATGGGATTTTTAATGCTTGACTACGATATTGCATATCATCTAGATAATATAAATAATACGATTTTTGAAACATTAAGTCTTGTTGAATACAAAAAAGAATCATAACCAATAAAAAATGTCCGCACCCCCTTTTGTACATATTTAGATTA
>JALEVB010000182.1 GCA_022780745.1 Erysipelotrichaceae bacterium | reverse complement strand
GGTAATTTTGCATCATGTGGTGTAGTGTTGATACCAGTTGCTAGGGCGTTAGGTATCTTACCAGCATAAGTACCACCTTTACCAATGGTAATATCTCTATTTAGGTTTAAATGAGATTTAATTACTTTTTGACATGTTTGAACACCGATAGAATTCTTATCGATGAATGATGGTTTATCATGACCAGCAATTTCTAAATGGAAATTGTTTTGAGCACATTTATCTTTAATTGATTTAATAATAAATTCACCATCTTCAGTTACACAGTAACGACAGTCATTAGTTAACTTAACATAACCGTTGTTATTGCGTAATACTGTACCGCTTGATACGGTTTGTCCTGAAATTTCATCTGTCATGGCAAAGCCTAAGTATGTTCCATATGAATCAGTATTTACTCCTGTTAAGAAGTCTAGGATAGCTTTATCTTCAGCTTTAATACCTTTACATGCAGCTAAGGCTTTTGTTAGCTTGTAAATGGCATTTACTCCGCCTTCTGGGAAGGCAGCATGTGATGCCACACCTGGTGCAACGATTTCAATACCATTGTCAGTATTTGTTACAGTGAAGTCTTCTGGTAAAGATGATAGATCGATGCTAGTATCTTTTGCTAGAATAGCAGTTGCTTTATTTGGAATAGCGTTGAAAACACTACCGGCAAAGATATCAACAAAATCAGATGATAAGGCTTTATCAGCTACTAAATCAAACTGTAAACGACCAAATTCACCACAGGCACCTGGGAAACCAGCATCAGGTACTAATGAGAATTGTGGACATGGATAATTAGCTACATAATATTCAACATCAGCCATGCCTTTTTCTTCGTTGGTACCACAGAATAATTTGATATTATGATTTAATGGTAATTGTAAGTCTTTAAAACAGCGTTGGATCCAGAATGTTCCAATAACACCGCTCTTATTATCAGATACACCACGTCCAAAGATATATCCATCTTTAATATATGGCTTATAAGGATCTGCCATCCATTCACTTAGTTCTCCTTCAGGAACAACATCTAAGTGAGCCCAAGATCCTAGATCTTTTTCAGCATTAACATTTAATGTGATCGTACCAATATAGTTTTCATAATTATGAGTTTCAAAACCAGCATCAGCACCTTTTTTCAACATATGTTCAAGAACATCGATACATTCCTGGCCAAATGGTTTAACATCACTGGTTGCATCAGTAACTGAACGGATACTACTAACATCCATTAGATCAGCAATGATGTCATCTTTATGCTCGTCGATATAAGCATTAACTTTTTCTAATACATTCTTATCAATCATACAATATCTCCTCAATATGTATAAGTATATCACTTTTCAGGATTACTGCAATTGTTTACAACAAATGTAACAATTTACAATTAATGCATTTTATAACGATGAAGCACTTCTTCGTCCAAGACTTTTGTTAGATAATTTTGAGGTTTTTTGCCTGTAATTAGCTTGTGACCATCACTATAGCCTTCTTCACGATCAGCTAATACTTTGATCATGATATTACGATGTTCATCTATTTCTTTTTGATATTTAGGATCATTAATTAAATCATGAGTTTCTTTAGGATCATTTAACATATCAAAGAACTGTTCAATACCACTTTGGGTATACCAGATGTATTTATAATTCTTGGTTAGTATCCATTGATTGCTTTGGGCATAGTTTGCAGCGTGTTCACCATGCAGATAACATCTATTAATAGGTTCATTATCCAATATCTGTTTCTTTAAACTAATACCATCACAGCTATCAGGGATAGCGGTATTAGTCATGTCTAGTATCGTTGGCATGATATCGCGTAGTTCTACGATATCATCAGCGATATGTGGCGTGATCTTTTGGATATTCTTACCAACTCTAACGATCAATGGTACATTGACACTGCCTTGATAAGGAAGCGTCTTTCTAAATAAATTATGATCAAATAATAATTCACCATGATCACTGGTAAAGATAATGATCGTATCATTATAAGTACCATCATTTTCTAAAGCGGTAATTATACGTCCTATCTGATGATCAACATGGGTAATTGCGGCATAATAGCCAGCCATGGCATCATGAACTAATTGAGGATCATTACAGCCATTAGGATTATCCATGATCTTACCGGTTTTCTTGATGGTTTCTGTGTCCATCCAGTCACT